>JAYPVO010000147.1:2234-5213 GCA_038134645.1 Paracoccaceae bacterium | reverse complement strand
GGCACAAAGGGGCAACGAAAAAGGCCGCCCGAATGAGGGGGCGGCCTTTGGTATTTTGTGAGGGGCTGATTAGATCAGTTTGCCCATCGCAACGGCAGTGTCTGCCATGCGGTTCGAGAAGCCCCATTCGTTGTCGTACCATGTCAGGATGCGCACCATGGTGCCGTCCATAACCTTGGTCTGGTCGAGCGCGAAGGTCGAGGACTGCGGGTTGTGGTTGAAGTCGATCGAAACGTTCGGAACGCTGGTGTAGCCGAGGATACCTTTGAGCGCGCCGTTCGAGGCCTCAACGATGGCTTCGTTGATTTCTGCAACGGTGGTTGCGCGAGCGGCCTCGAATGTGAGGTCAACGACAGAGACGTTCGGGGTAGGGACGCGGATCGCAACGCCGTCGAGTTTGCCGTTCAGTTCCGGCAGCACGAGGCCAACAGCCTTGGCCGCGCCAGTCGAGGTCGGGATCATCGACATCGCAGCCGCACGTGCGCGGTAGAGGTCCTTGTGCATGGTGTCGAGCGTCGGCTGGTCACCTGTGTAGGAGTGGATGGTGGTCATGAAGCCTTTGACGATGCCAACCTTGTCGTTGAGCACTTTAGCCACAGGCGACAGGCAGTTCGTGGTGCAAGACGCGTTCGAGACGACCAGTTGGTCGGCCTTCAGCGTGTTGTGGTTCACACCGTAAACGATGGTGTTGTCTGCGCCGCCCGAGGGGGCCGAGACCAGAACGCGCTTTGAGCCGTTTTCGAGGTGGAACGCAGCTTTTTCGCGGTCGGTGAAGATGCCTGTGCATTCCAGCGCGATGTCCACGTCGCCCCACGGCAATTCTTTGGGATCGCGGATTGCGGTTACTTTGATCGGGCCGCGACCGACGTCGATGGTGTCCTCAGTGGTGGTCACCTCACCTGGGAAACGACCGTGAACAGAATCGAAGCGGATCAGGTGTGCGTTTGTTTCTACCGGACCCAGATCGTTGATCGCCACAACCTCAATATCGGTGCGGCCAGATTCAACGATTGCGCGCAGGACGTTGCGGCCAATGCGACCGAAACCGTTAATTGCGACTTTGACTGCCATAAGATGTCCTCCAGAACGGGGTAATGTTGGCGCTAACTCTCTCCGTTGGCGCTAACATTGCGATTTCTGACCAAAGGTCAACAGCGAATAGGGCTAAACGGACGCAATCAGCGCCAGAATGCCAACCATTCTGTCAGATCAAACAGTTCTTTGAGGATAAACAGGGTGCCCCCAAGGCCGAGGGCCATATCGATGGCGAAACCCGCCACGATCAACGCGAAAAGCGTGTAGGTTGCTGTGCTGCTCATGGCCACGGGTTTACCCCGCAGCCATGACGCGATGCAATTGTTTAGTGAATGAGGCGGCCCATTGCGGCAGCAACATCGGCCATACGTGCCGAGAAGCCCCATTCGTTGTCATACCAAGCCATAACGCGAACCATGCGGCCGACGACTTTGGTCTGGTCGGGGGCAAAGATCGACGATTCAGTGGTGTGGTTGAAGTCGATGGAAACCTTCTGTTCTGCGTCGTAGCCCAGAACCATGCCCATGTAGCCTTGTGCGGCTTCGCGGACGATTTCGTTCACTTCATCAACGGTGACCGATTTCTCGGCGATGAACGACAGGTCAACGGCAGAGACGTTCGGGGTCGGGACGCGAACGGCGGAACCGTCCAGTTTGCCCTTCATTTCAGGGAGCACTTCGCCCAGAGCTTTCGCCGCACCCGTGGAGGTCGGGATCATCGCCATTGCCGCGGCGCGTGCGCGGTAGAGGTCTTTGTGACGACGGTCGAGCGTCGGCTGGTCGCCGGTGTAGCTGTGGATCGTGGTCATGATGCCCGATTCAATGCCAATCGCGTCGTTGAGAACCTTTGCCAGCGGAGCAAGGCAGTTGGTGGTGCAAGAGCCGTTCGACACCATGCGGTCGTCAGCCAGCAGTTGGCGGTGGTTGACGCCATACACAACGGTGCGCTGAACGTTGGTTGCAGGGGCCGAGATCAGAACCTTTTTCGCGCCGCGATCAAGGTGAACCGCCGATTTCTGGCCGTCGTTGAATTTGCCTGTGCATTCCAGAACCACGTCACAACCAGACCAGTCCAGTTCTTCGGGGTTGTAGGTGGACATCACTTCGATCGGGCCACGGCCCAGATCCATGGTGTTGCCGCTCACCTTAACAGGAGAGCCAAAGCGGCCATGGACGCTGTCATATTTCAGCAGGTGTGCGTTGGTCTCGATCGGGCCAGTGGCGTTGATTTTGACAACTTGCACGTCATTGCGGGCAGCTTCGGTGATGTGGGCGAGGGTGCAGCGGCCAATGCGGCCGAACCCGTTGATGCCGATGGTAACGGTCATGTCGTTTTTCATCCTCTGCAGCGTCAGCGTTTGCAGGGTCCATACTGGCATGCTGCCTTGCGGCAAAGAAAAATCTGCAATCCGTGCAATATGTTAGCGATAAAAGTGTGGTTGGATCTAGGGTTGGCGCTAACGGTTTGCGCCAACATGCTGAGCTTGTCATACCTCGCGGATAACGATCCAATAAATTAGCGAATCTATAGGGGTGCGGGCATGAGTGGATTACTGGCTTTACTTGACGATGTGGCTGGCATCGCCAAGGTCGCAGCGGCGAGCGTTGATGACGTAGCGGCAGCAGCGGCCAAAGCAGGGACAAAAACAGCAGGCGTTTTGATCGACGATGCGGCTGTCACGCCGAGCTATGTGACAGGGTTCAAGCCCGACCGTGAATTGCCGATGATCGCAAAGATCACGATGGGGTCGCTGAAGAACAAACTGGTGTTCTTGCTGCCGATCGCGCTGTTGCTGTCGAATTTCCTACCGCAAGCGATCACGCCTTTGCTGATGCTCGGCGGGTCGTATCTGTGTTTTGAAGGGGCAGAGAAGGTGTTCCACCATTTCTTCCCGCATGGCGATCATGATGTCGAAGAGGACATGGACATCAAAGATCCCGCCCA
>JAYPVO010000147.1:0-2134 GCA_038134645.1 Paracoccaceae bacterium | reverse complement strand
GGGATCGTTAAGGCGATGCCGCCGCTCCTTAAGGCGCTGTCGTTTATCGGGACGCTCGCGATGCTTTGGGTTGGTGGGAACATCATGATCCACGGGCTGCACGACCTGGGCCTGCACGCGCCTTATGAGGCGATCCATCATCTGGCAGAGGTTGCATCCCATAGCGTTGGCGTGGCTGCGGGCTTTGTCGCGTGGTTGGTGACGGCGGCCTGTGACGGTGTGATCGGGGTGATCTACGGCATGGCGCTGATCCCAGTGGCGACCAAGGTCATTGGGCCGCTGATTGCCAAGGTCACAGGATCATCGGCAGCGCATTAAACCAAAGCGACCGAGACAAAGAAAAACGCCGCGCAGGATATGCGCGGCGTTCTTGTTTTCAGGGATGTGCAGATTAGCCCAAGAGAGCTTTGACTTTTTCTGCAACAGCCTCGGCAGTGATGCCGAATTTTTCGTAGAGCGTCTCTGCCGGAGCGGAAGCACCAAAGCTGTCCATACCAACAAAGCCAGCCTTCTGTTCGCGGCCACGTTCGCCGAGCAGGTATTTGTCCCAGCCCTGACGCACCGCAGCTTCGACAGCCACGCGGACGGGGCCAGCGGGCAGCACTTTTTTGCGGTAGGCTTCGTCCTGCTGGTCGAAGAGTTCCATGCAAGGAACGGACACAACGCGGGTGCCGATGCCAGCGGCTTCGAGGATGTCACGCGCTTTGAGCGCGATTTCGACCTCGGAACCCGTTGCCATCAGGATCGCCTGACGTTTGCCAGCTTCTGCGTCTTTCAGGACATATGCACCCTGAGCGACGAGGTTCTTTGCTTTGTGTTCGGTGCGAACGGTCGGCAGGTTCTGACGCGACAGGGCGAGGACCGAAGGGGTCTTGTCCTGAGTGAGCGCGATTTCCCATGCCTCAGCGGTTTCCACGGTATCTGCAGGACGGAACACGAGGGTGTTCGGGGTCGCGCGCAGCATTGCGAGGTGTTCAACAGGCTGGTGTGTCGGACCGTCTTCGCCCAGACCGATGGAGTCGTGGGTCATGACGTAGACAACAGGCAGGTGCGACAGAGCCGAGAGACGCATTGCGCCACGAGCGTAGTCGGTGAAGCACATGAAGGTGCCGCCGTAAGGGCGAACGCCGCCGTGCAGCGCCATACCGTTCATCGCAGCAGCCATACCGTGCTCACGGATGCCCCAGTAGACATAACGACCTGCGCGGTTTTCAGGGTCGAATACGCCCAGATCACCGGTTTTGGTGTTGTTCGAACCGGTGAGGTCAGCCGAACCACCAACGGTTTCAGGCATGATCGGGTTCACAGCAGCCAGAACCATTTCCGACGACTTACGGGTCGCAACGGAAGGTGCCTTTTCGCTGATGTCTTTTTTCAGTGCGCGGATGGTTGCAGCCAGTTTCTTGGGTGCTTCACCAGCGAGCTGACGGTTGAATTCAGCTTGTTTGTTGGCCGAGAGGCCAGCAAATGCTGCTTCCCAGTCAGCGCGAGCCGCAGCACCGCGTGCACCGAAGGATTCCCACTGTGCCTTCACGTCTGCCGGGATTTCGAACGAACCCCAGTTGACGCCGTAGTTGGCTTTGGCAGCAGCGAGTTGCTCTTTGTCGGTCAGTGCGCCGTGACCTTTAGAGGTGTCTTGCGCAGCGTGGCCCAGTGCGATGTGGGTTTTGCACGCGATCATCGACGGACGCGGGTCTTTCTTTGCAGCAACAATCGCAGCATCGATCGCAACAGGATCGTGGCCATCGATTTCAACGACATGCCAGCCAGACGCGCGGAAACGTGCGACCTGATCGGTTTTGTCGGACAGCTCTACAGTGCCGTCGATGGTGATGTTGTTGTTGTCCCAGAACACGATCAGGTGCGACAGTTCGTGTTTGCCAGCCAGACCGAGAGCTTCTTGGGAGACGCCTTCCATGAGGCAGCCGTCACCAGCGATCACATAGGTGTAGTGATCAACGATCTTTTTGCCGAAACGTGCGCGCTGGATTTCTTCAGCCATCGCGAAACCGACAGAGTTCGAGATACCTTGGCCGAGCGGACCAGTGGTCACTTCAACGCCGTCGAGCAGGAAGTTCTCTGGGTGGCCAGCGGTTTTCGCGCCCCACTGACGGAAGTTCTTGATCTCGTCGAG
>JAYPVO010000146.1:0-5255 GCA_038134645.1 Paracoccaceae bacterium | reverse complement strand
CCCGCGCGCCTCGCCAAACCAATGCGCAAACGACCAACGCAATGATCCCGCCACAGACCATCGCCCACTGAGCCACGCTCGGCTCTGACGCCACGGCGAAATATCCCGCGACGCCCACGCCCAGACCGACGGGCACCCAGTTAACGGAATGTCCACGCTGTAACGCGAGGTTTGCCCTCACCCATCCCATCACGCGCACTTGTCCTGCCCCCGTCCGGCCTATATCCCCTTCACTTGAGCCGACCATGGTTAGCGAAAGGTTAAATTGCCCATGTCCCAAACGCCCGTCGTCACCCGCATCGCGCCGTCTCCGACCGGATACATGCACATCGGAACCGCCCGCACTGCGCTGTTCAGCTGGCTCTATGCCCGTGGACGGGGTGGGAAATTCCTGCTGCGGATCGAAGACACCGACCGCGAACGCTCCACTCCCGAAGCGACCGAAGCGATCCTCAAGGGGATGGAGTGGCTGGGCCTCGACTATGACGGTGACGCGATCAGCCAGTTTGAACGCGCAGACCGCCACGCAGAGGTTGCGCATGAAATGCTGGCCTCTGGTCACGCGTATAAATGCTTCGCGACCCAAGACGAAATTCAGGCCTTCCGCGACGCGGCCAAGGCCGAGGGCAAATCGACCCTCTACCGCAGCCCGTGGCGTGATGCTGATGCCTCTACCCACCCTGACATGCCATATGTGATCCGTGTGAAGGCTCCGCTCGAGGGCACCACCGTGATCCACGATCAGGTCCAAGGCGACGTGACCATTCGCAACGACCAGCTCGACGATATGATCGTGCTGCGCTCGGACGGCACCCCGACTTATATGCTCGCCGTTGTGGTCGATGACCATGATATGGGCGTCACCCACGTGATCCGTGGCGACGACCACCTCAACAACGCGGCGCGCCAAATGCTGGTCTACACCGCGATGGGCTGGCCGCTGCCTGTCTACGCGCACATCCCGCTGATCTTTGGCCCCGATGGTAAGAAACTGTCGAAACGCCACGGCGCGACGGGCGTCGATGAATATCAGACGATGGGTTACCCTGCCGCTGGTATGCGCAACTACCTCGCTCGTCTGGGGTGGAGCCACGGCGACGACGAATTTTTCACCGATGCTCAGGCGATGGAATGGTTCGATTTCAATGGAATCGGCAAATCCCCGTCACGTTTCGATTTCAAGAAACTCGAAAACCTCTGCGGGCAGCATATTGCTAACGCTAACGATGCCGCACTGCTGCATGAACTCGAAGCGTTTTTGGCCTCCACAGGGGCCGCACCGCTCACAGATGACCAGCGCGACGCAATGACGCGAGGGATGTATTGCCTCAAAGAACGGGCCAAAACATTCCCAGAACTCCTTGAAAAAGCACACTTTATCATGGCTTCCCGCCCACTCGACATCGACGAGAAAGCGGAAAAGGCTCTCGATTCAGTATCCCGTGGTATACTGTCAGAATTGACGCCGCAGTTGCAAAATGCTAGCTGGGACCGAGACACGCTCGAGGGGATCGTGGCTACCGTCGCTGAAGCGCATGATACGAAGCTTGGCAAACTTGCCGGACCGCTTCGGGCTGCGCTTGCGGGGCGCTCAGTAACCCCCAGCGTTTTCGATATGATGCTCGTCCTCGGACGCGATGAAACTGTTTCTCGCCTCGCGGACATCTCTGCCTAATATGCCGTTAGTAAACGGACGTTATAAGGCGGAACGACGACCAACCCCCTGGCGCAGGTAATGCGCCGGGTTCCTAACAGGGGATAGAGAATGGCCGAGACCACAAGAACAGCTACATTGACCATCGACGACAAGTCCTACGACCTGCCGATCCTTTCGCCGAGCCAAGGTCCGGACGTAATCGACATCCGTAAACTCTACGGTCAAGCAGGTGTTTTCACCTATGACCCGGGCTTCACCTCGACCGCTGCCTGCGACTCCACCATCACCTACATCGACGGTGACAAAGGTGAGCTTCAGCACCGCGGCTACTCGATCGAAGATCTGGCTGGCAAATCGCACTACCTCGAAGTGTGCTACCTCCTGCTCTACGGTGAACTGCCGACCCGCGCACAAATGGAAGCGTTTGAGACGACGATCACCCGTCACACGATGATCCACGAGCAGATGCACAACTTCTTCCGTGGTTTCCGCCGTGACAGCCACCCGATGGCGACCATGGTGGGCGTTGTTGGTGCGATGTCCGCGTTCTACCACGACTCCACCGATGTCAGCGACGAACGCCAGCGTGAAATCGCATCGCACCGCCTGATCGCAAAAATGCCGACCATCGCTGCGATGGCGTATAAATACTCGATCGGCCAGCCGTTCGTGTATCCGCGCAACGACCTGGATTACGCTGCGAACTTCATCCACATGTGCTTCTCGGTGCCTGCGGAAGAATACCACGTTGACCCGATCCTTGCCCGCGCAATGGACCGTATCTTTACCCTGCACGCTGACCACGAACAGAACGCATCGACCTCGACCGTGCGTCTGGCATCGTCCTCGGGTGCAAACCCCTTCGCATGTATCGCAGCAGGCATCGCATGTCTCTGGGGTCCGGCACACGGCGGCGCAAACCAAGCATGTCTCGAAATGCTCAAGGAAATCGGCACCGTTGACCGTATCCCTGAATTCATCGCTCGCGCAAAAGACAAGAACGACCCGTTCCGTCTGATGGGCTTTGGTCACCGCGTTTACAAAAACATGGACCCGCGCGCGACCGTGATGAAAGAGTCGGCTGACGAAGTGCTCGAACTGCTCGGCGTTGAAAACAACCCGCTTCTGCAGGTTGCTAAGGAACTCGAACAGATCGCTCTGAACGACCCTTACTTCAAAGAAAAGAAACTGTTCCCGAACGTCGACTTCTACTCGGGCATCATCCTCGAAGCGATGGGCTTCCCGACCTCGATGTTCACACCGATCTTTGCGCTGTCGCGCACCGTTGGTTGGATTTCGCAGTGGAAAGAACAGCTGGGCGATCCGCAGATGAAAATTGGCCGTCCGCGCCAGTTGTTCCTCGGCGAAACCCTGCGCGAATACGTTCCTGTCGACGAACGCTAAGAACACAAAAGGCCACCCAATCGGGTGGCCTTTTTCTATGACGATCGGGCCGCCAAACGACGGCCCGTTTTTCGTTAACGCCCTTCGAATTTCGCGGGGCGCTTTTCGAGAAAAGCCACAACGCCCTCACGGAAATCGCGGGTCTTGCCGCATTTACCCTGAAGCCGCGCCTCAACATCCAACTGTTCCGCCAGCGTGTTCGACTGGCTCGCGCGGAGTGCTTCTTTCAGGTGGCGGTAGGTCTCGGTCGGACCGCTGGCGAGGTGCGCCGCACGGGCACGCCAATGCGCCTCAAACCCCTCCGCAGGCACCGCCTCATAGATCATGCCCCAGTCAGAGGCCTGCTGCGCGGTGATCTTATCCGCGAACATCGCCATGCCCATCGCCTTGGCCATACCGACCTGACGCGGCAGGAACCATGTGCCGCCCGCATCGGGGATCAACGCGATCTTTGAAAACGCCTGCATGAAATAGGATGTGTCAGAGGCGATCACCACATCAGCGCCGAGCGCAAGGTTCGCCCCTGCCCCAACAGCCCCGCCGTTCACCGCAGCGATCACAGGCACAGGGCAGTCATACATCGCGTTCAGCATCGGCACATATTCGTCGCGCAGCACCCGCGCGAGGTCGAGGTTTGCCGCATTGCCACCATCGCCCAGATCCTGACCCGAACAGAACGCAGCACCCGCGCCCGTCAGCACGATCACCCGCGCACGGGTTTCAGCGTCCTTGATCGCATGGGTCACCTCTGCACGCATCTGCGCGTTCAGGGCGTTCATTTTGTCAGGGCGGTTCAGGGTGATCACCGCGATATTGTCGGTGATGTCCAGCGTGATGGCGGAATAATCCATGAGGGCTCCTCTGTGTCTCGGGCAGAGACTAGCAATGCCCGAGATACAGAAAAGCAAAACCGTGCGTCACGACTTCATTATTTCCTCAAGACGCGCTTTTTCCGCGTCCGTCAGGGCATCGGTCGATCCCGTCCCCTTGCGCCGCACCGTGGCAAAGCCAGCGCCAAGCGCGAGGATCAACATCCCAAGAGGCGCGACCCAGAGGATCATATTGAACCCGTCTTTCGTAGGCTCGAGCAGCACATATTCGCCGTAGCGGGCCACGATGAAATCCACGACCTCGTCGTTCGTGTCGCCCTCAATCAATCGGTCCCGCACCAAAAGCCGCAGTTCACGGCTAATGGCAGAGTTGGAATCGTCGATGTTTTCGTTCTGACAGACAGGGCAGCGCAGCCCCTTTGAGATGTCACGCGCACGCGCTTCCATCGCCTGATCGTCGAGAACCTCATCAGGTTGCACCGCCATAAGAGGCGTCGAAAACGTCAGCAGAGCTGCAAGCAAAAGCCGTTTCATTCTGCTGCCACCATATTCTCTTTCGCCTTTGATTTTGCGCCACCTGCGGCCACCCGCAAACGACGATCCGTCAGCGAAATCGCACCGCCCAAGGCCATCAGCAACGACCCCGCCCAAATCCAGTTGGCAAAGGGTTTGATGTAGGTGCGCACAGCCCAGCTACCGTCATCCTGCGGATCACCGATAACCACGTAGATGTCCTCGAACACACCGTTGCGAATACCCGCTTCGGTCGTTGGCATCGCCGCCACCTGATAGAACCGTTTTTCGGGATGCAGGGTGGTCAGGAACTCACCGTTTTCTTTGACGGTGAAGGTCCCCGTTTGGCTCAGGAAGTTCGGCCCCTCAACACGGTCCACCGCGTCCAAGGTCAGCTCCCATTTGTCGATGGTAAAGGATTCACCGATATCGAGCGTGCGAATGTCCTCCTGCTGCCACGCCATGAGCGTTGCGATTGCGAACATCGTGATGCCAAGGCCCGCGTGCGCAGTGAACTTACCCCAATCGGCTCGCGGCAGGTTGCGGATACGGCGCAGACGGTCAGCGACCGACGCGTTCCCTGCCCGCTGCCACAGGTCCATCATCGCGCCGAACACGACCCAAGCGCCCAAGATCACGCCAATCGGCCCCATCGCGGAATTGCCCGTCTGCACAGCAAAGGCCAAACCGCCCAAGGCCACGGCGAGGATCAGCACAGCCCACATCGGCTTCATCGCTTTGGCGACCGATCCGCGTTTCCACGCGAGAACCGCACCCGGCGGCAGGATCACCGCGAGCGCGACAAAGAACGGCGTGAAGGCCGCGTTAAAGAACGGCGCACCGACCGAGAG
>JAYPVO010000145.1:0-5262 GCA_038134645.1 Paracoccaceae bacterium | reverse complement strand
CGTTGAACCTGAACCGGTTAAGACCGGCGGAGGGAAGGTGCAGAGTTGATCCTCTAGGCCCCCATCCGTTCGGCGCATGAAGAGGAAAGACCATGATGAAAACCACCCTCACCCATGTCGCAGGACTATGTTTCGTCGCCACTGGCGCAATTGCAGAAACATCGACCCTGACGATTTACACCTACGATGGCTTTAACAGCGATTGGGGCCCTGGTCCGCAGATCGAGGCAAACTTTGAGGCCGAATGTGCCTGTGATCTGGAGTTCGTTGCTGCTGGTGACGGCGCCGCAGTTCTGTCACGCCTCAAGCTCGAAGGTGCGAACACCGATGCCGATATCGTGCTCGGCCTTGATACGAACCTGACCGCAGATGCGGCGGCGACGGGGCTTTTTGCGCCGTCGGGTGTGACCGCAGCTTATGATTTGCCAATTGAGTGGTCGGACGACACGTTTGTCCCGTTCGACTGGGGATATTTTGCTTTTGTTGCTTGCAAAGACGTCGAAGCACCAACCAATTTCCGCGAGCTGGCGGCGAGCGACCTGAAAATTGTAATCCAAGACCCGCGGTCGTCGACACCCGGTCTGGGCCTCGTTCTCTGGGTTGAAGCGGCTTATGGCGACGACGCTGGCAGCATTTGGGCTGATCTGGCGGACAACATCGTCACCGTCACCCCAGGCTGGTCCGAAGCCTACGGTTTGTTCCTTGAGGGCGAAGCAGACGCTGTGCTGTCCTATACAACCTCTCCCGCCTATCACCTGATTGCGGAAGGCGATGACAGCAAGACATCGTGGGCCTTTGAAGAAGGTCATTACATGCAGGTCGAAGTGGCCGCAAAGGTCGCATCGACCGATGTGCCAGAGCTGGCCGACGCATTCCTAGCGTTCATGGCGAGCGAGGGTTTCCAGTCGGTAATCCCGACAACCAACTGGATGTATCCTGCAGTAACACCTGCGGCAGGTCTGCCTGAGGGGTTCGAAACGCTGGTTACGCCCACCACGGCCCTTTTGTTGAGTGCAGAAGATGCAGCAGCAAAATCTGGTCCAGCGATTGACGCATGGCGCGCAGCTCTCGCTCAATAAACTATCCGCATTGGCCGGGGGCGATCGTCATCGCCCTCGTGCTGATGTTGACGCTGGGAACGCTGTTGGCTGTTCTTTGGCGAGCCGAAGGCTTGGGTGGGTTAGGGGCGGCTGAATGGGCCGCTGTTCGGTTTACTGTCGTTCAGGCTCTTTTCTCGGCGTTGGTCAGTGTTGTGCTGGCAATCCCCGTTGCTCGTGCGTTGTCACGGCGCAGGTTTCGAGGACGAACCCTCCTCATTACACTTCTTGGTGCTCCGTTTATTTTGCCAGTGATCGTCGCGGTCATGGGGCTACTGACGGTCTTTGGGCGCAACGGATTATTAAACGATGCGATCGCATTGGCAGGCGGTGATCGTCTTTCGATATATGGCCTTGGCGGTGTTGTGCTTGCTCATGTGTTCTTCAATTTGCCTCTCGCAGTGCGGATGATCTTGCAGGGATGGGTGGCCATTCCCGCCGAGAGATTTCGGCTAGTTGCCAGTCTCGGGTCATCTGTCTGGTTGATGCTGGAGCGCCCGATGCTGCGTGCCGTTTTACCAGGTGCATTTATGGCGATCTTCTTGATTTGCTTGACCAGTTTCGCGGTGGCACTCGTTCTGGGCGGTGGCCCAAAGGCGACCACAGTGGAATTGGCGATTTATCAAGCGGTGCGCTTTGATTTTGATTTGGGTCGCGCCGCACTGCTGGCAGCGGTCCAATTCGGGTTGGCGATTACTGCCGCGCTCGCCGCGTGGTTTATCACCGTCCCCGAGGGGTTCGGCGCAGGGCTAGACCGTGTCATGCCGCGTTTGGATGGGGCGAATGTTCAGGCACGAGTTGTGGACGTGCTGGCCATTAGCTTGGCCGCTATATTTCTTGTTCTTCCACTGTCGATGGTGATCATCAAAGGGGTGATTGGTCTGCCCGATCTACCTGCGTCCGTTTTGTCTGCAATTGCGCGATCAGTATCGGTCGCTGCTGTGTCCACGCTCTTTACCGTTGTTGCAACCGTCGTCTTATCCATGCGGGGTGGTCGCGCTGTGTCTCTGGCCTCTGCGTTGCCGCTTGCCGCTTCGTCGCTGGTGGTGGGAACGGGGCTCTTTGTTATCGTGCAGCCGCTGATAAATCCGGCGAAAATGGCGCTTTTGGTAACGGCGGTTATGAACGTACTCATGGCGCTTCCTTTTGCGCTGCGGGTCATCGCGCCTGCGTTTGAGAGAGTTGAAACGGACTATGGTCGATTGGCGACATCCGTAGGTCTTCGGGGGTGTGCGAGGTTAAGGATCGTCATCCTGCCAAGGATTCGAAAGCCTATGGGTTTTGCTGCAGGTTTGGCCGCCGCCCTATCGATGGGAGATTTGGGTGTAATCGCACTCTTTGCAACTTCGGATCAGCAAACATTGCCATTGATGATGTATCAATTGATGGGAAGCTACCGAACAGATGCGGCATCAGGGGCAGCTCTTGTTCTATTGGCGCTGAGCTTATTCGCGTTTTGGATGTTCGACAGAGGAGGACGCGCCGATGCTGACGCTTGAAGACTTGATTGTGCGTCAGGATGCGTTCCAGCTGACGGCTAACGTGCGTTTCGATACAGGGCAGATTACGGCCCTTATTGGCCCGTCAGGTGCGGGCAAGTCGACGATCCTGTCAGTGATTTCTGGGTTCTTTGGCGCAGAAGGTCAGGTGTCATGGCGTGGTCAACCGATCGCCGAACTAAGGCCAGATCAAAGACCCGTTGCGATCCTGTTCCAAGACAACAATCTTTTCCCCCACCTGACCATTTCCGAAAATGTGGGTCTCGCGCTTCGCTCCAGCCTTCGATTGTCGAAAGATGAGCAGCAGACTGTGGAGGACATGCTGCAAAGTGTTGGTCTGTCGGGGATGGGTGGGCGCAAGCCTGCGGCTCTTTCAGGGGGACAACAGAGCCGTGCAGCGCTGGCGCGGCTCTTGCTACAAGATCGACCTGTGATCCTCTTGGATGAACCGTTTGCGGCCCTAGGTCCGGGTCTAAAGCAAGAGATGTTGGCCCTCGTGCGTGAACGTGCTCTTGCTGATGATCGTGTCGTGTTGATGGTCACACACGATCCCCAAGATGCGTTGGCTGTCGCTGATCAAATTGCTTTGGTTGATGAGGGACAAGTATTCGAGCCGCTACCGACGCGCGATATCATGGGGAATCCGCCTGATGCGTTACGGCGGTATTTGGGAACGGCAAATCAATAACGAAAAAGGCCCACCAAATTGGCGGGCCTTTCTTTGTCAGAGCGCGTCAGATTACTCTTCGTCGCGCTTTTTACCTTTGTGCGGTGCCCACAGACGCTTGTTGGTCATGTAGAGCAGAACCGACAGAACGATCAGGAAGATCACGCCAGTCAGGCCAGCTTCTTTACGAGCGTTCAGTTTCGGCTCAGCAGCCCACATCAGGAACGCAGCAACGTCCTGAGCTTCGTGGTGAAGGTCGTTAGAGTGACCGTCATCGAACTCGGTGTCTTCGCCGTAGAGCGGCTGGCCCATCGCGATCCAGCTGCCCGGATAGAGGTGGTTGCCGTGCTCGTCTTTACATTCGTTCGGGTAGCCACCCGCAGTGAATGCGACGTTGTAGTTGCCGTCAAAGCCTTCAGGCGCACATTCTGGTGCTTCTTCGTAACCAGTCAGAAGCGACGCAATGTACTCAGGGCCGCCCATGCCTTTGACGATCTGGTTGATACCGAGGCCGTAGGGGCCGTGGAAACCAGCGCGTGCTTTGGCCATCAGGGACAGGTCAGGTGCGTTCGACAGCGACGAACCCGGGAATTTGTCAGCCGGAGTGGCGGCGCGGAAGTCGCCTTCACCGTCTGCAAGTTCAGGATCCCAAACTTCGAACTGACCAGCGTAGTCCCAGACTTCGTCGATGCCGTAGTGAGGTCCGCCCTCATCGGCGAGGGTGCCGATGCGAACGTGCTCGAGGCCGTGACATGCCGAACATACTTCGGTGTAGATTTTCAGACCGCGCTGAAGCTGCATCTGATCGTAGGAGCCGAACGGACCTTCGAACGAGAATGCGAAATCTTCGACGTGACCAGCGCCACCCGATGCCAGAGCGGCACCGGAGGACAGACCAAGAGCGATCGCGGCGGAAAGGGTAAGTTTACGGAACATAGTTCTTGTTTCCTTTCTCACTCGGCCGGGTTGCCGTAGTGGGCATTGAAATCTTCCTCGATGGTCGCAGGCTGTGCCAGCGGCTTTTCGATTACACCCAGCAGCGGCAGGATGATGAGGAAGTACGAGAACCAGTAGGTCGCAGCGATGAGCGAGATCCAGTCATACGGGAAGGTTGTTGCCTGAGCGCCAACCCACATCAGTACGAAGAAATCGACGACCAGCAGAGCGAACCACCATTTGAACATCGGGCGGTAACGGCCCGAACGTACTTTGGATGTGTCCAGCCAAGGTGCCAGAGCCATTACAGCGATCGCACCAAACATCGCGAGAACGCCAAAGAACTTCGCGTCGACGATACCAGCAGTGATGAAGCTTACGAACTGAACAGCCCAAACGTCAGCGGTGAACGCACGCAGGATCGCGTAGAACGGCAGGAAGTACCATTCAGGAACGATGTGCGCAGGAGTCGCCAGCGGGTTTGCCGGAATGTAGTTGTCCGGGTGGCCGAGGTAGTTCGGCATGAAGCCTACGATAGCAACGAAGACCACGAGGATCACAGCGAGTGCGAAGAGGTCTTTGATGACGAAGTAGGGCCAGAACGGCAGGGTGTCTTTCTGTGCTTCTTCTTTCGAGCCACGACGAACTTCAACACCAGTTGGGTTGTTGTTGCCTGTCGAGTGGAACGCCCAGATGTGCACCAGTGTCAGGCCGGCGAGAACGAACGGCAGCAGGTAGTGCAGCGAGAAGAAACGGTTCAGAGCAGGCTGACCAACAGCGGATGCGCCGAGCAGCCAAGTCTGGATCGATTCACCGATGAACGGGATCGCACCAAACAGACCGGTGATAACAGCGGTACCGTGGAAGGACATTTGGCCCCAAGGCAGAACGTAGCCCATGAACGCGGTGCCCATCATGATCAGGTACATAAGCATACCGATGATCCATGTGACTTCGCGCGGTGCTTTGTACGAACCGTAGTAGAGGCCGCGGAAGATGTGGGCGTACACAGCCACGAAGAACAGCGATGCGCCGTTCATGTGGAAGTAGCGGATCATGTGAC
>JAYPVO010000144.1:0-5278 GCA_038134645.1 Paracoccaceae bacterium | reverse complement strand
AGAGCGAGCGCCTTGGTGCCTTCCATGTCGGACTTTAGACCACCGCAAAACACGACATAGGGCGCGCGACCTTCGGTGAGGTTATAGGCGATGCGGCGGCCCTCTGGGGTGGTCAAATACTCGGTCATGGCGGTTCTCTCTTTGATTTTTTGGCCACATTTGCCCCGATGGCCCAGAATGGCAAGCCTGCGGGCTTGACGTGTCATCAATCGAGGATCAAAACGCGGCTCGAACCATATACCCGCAACCGGGCGTTCCGTGGGCGCCAAACTGACGAGGAGACGGCTATGAGCCAGATTTCCCTTACCTTCCCCGATGGCAATTCGCGTTCTTATGATGCAGGCGTAACCCCTGCTGAAGTCGCGGCATCTATTGCCCCTTCGCTGGCTAAAAAGGCCATCTCTGCCAACGTGAACGGTGCCCATTGGGACCTTCAGTGGCCGATCAATGAAGACGCAGCGATTGCGATCAACACCATGCAGGACGATGAACCTGCGCTGGAACTGATCCGTCACGACCTTGCTCACATTATGGCTCGCGCTGTTCAGGCGATCTGGCCGAACGTCAAAGTGACCATCGGCCCCGTTCGCGATTACGGCTGGTTCTATGACTTTGACCGCGAAGAGCCGTTTACCCCCGAAGACCTCGGTGAAATCGAAGCGAAGATGAAAGAGATCATCAACGCACGTGAAGAGGTAAAGACCGAAGTGTGGGACCGCGCCCGCGCGATCAAACACTACGAGGACACCAACGAACCTTATAAGGTCGAGCTGGTGAACCGCATCCCCGAAGGCCAAGACCTGCGGATGTATTGGCACGGCGACTGGCAAGACCTCTGCCGTGGTCCGCACCTGCAAAACACAGGTCAGGTCCCCGCTGATGCGTTCAAACTGACCCACGTGGCAGGTGCATATTGGCTCGGCGATAGCTCGCGTCCGATGTTGCAGCGTATCTACGGTATCGCGTTCAAAAACCGCAACGACCTCAAGGCGCACCTCAACATGCTTGAGGAAGCGGCAAAGCGTGACCACCGTAAGCTCGGCAAAGAAATGGACCTCTACCACATGCAGGAAGAGGCACCGGGTCAGGTGTTCTGGCACCCGAACGGCTGGACCATTTACACCACGCTGCAAGACTACATGCGTCGCCAGCAACGCCGTGATGGATACGTCGAGGTGAACACCCCGCAGGTCGTGAACCGCAAACTGTGGGAAGCCTCGGGTCACTGGGAAAACTACCAAGAAAACATGTTCATCGTTGAAGTCGACGAAGATCATGCCCGTGAAAAAACCGTCAACGCGCTGAAGCCGATGAACTGCCCTTGCCACGTTCAGGTGTTCAACCACGGTCTGAAATCCTACCGTGACCTGCCGCTGCGTATGGCCGAGTTTGGATCGTGCAACCGTTATGAACCCTCGGGCGCTCTGCACGGGATCATGCGTGTTCGCGGCTTTACCCAAGACGACGCGCACATCTTCTGCACCGACGACCAGATCGAAGCCGAAACGAAGAAATTCATCGACTTCCTCGCTGGGATTTACGCGGACCTTGGCTTCCACAATTGGAAGATCAAACTCTCCACCCGTCCTGAAAAGCGTGTTGGTTCGGATGAGAGCTGGGATCGTGTAGAGGCCGCATTGGGTGATGCATGTAAGGCTGCGGGCTACGACTACCAAATCCAAGAGGGCGAAGGTGCCTTCTATGGTCCGAAGTTGGAATTCGTTCTGACCGACGCGATCGGTCGTGATTGGCAGTGCGGCACCCTGCAGGTTGACCCCAACCTGCCAGAGCGTCTGGATGCGGTTTACGTTGGCACCGACGGCGACAAACACCGCCCCGTCATGCTGCACCGCGCGGTTCTGGGATCGTTCGAACGCTTCATCGGTATTCTGATCGAAGAGCACGCAGGCAAACTGCCGTTCTGGCTCGCGCCGCGTCAGGTGGTTGTGGCGTCGATCGTGTCCGATGCGGACGGTTATGTAGCTGAAGTCGTTGAGGCGCTGCAGGCACGCGGCATCCGCGCTGAGGCCGACACCCGCAACGAAAAGATCAACTACAAGGTCCGTGAACATAGCCTTGGCAAGGTGCCTGTCATCCTCGCCATCGGCGCACGTGAGGTCGAGGAACGCACCGTTTCCGCCCGCCGTCTGGGTGAGAACAAGACCGAGACTGTGGCGCTCGACCAGATCATCGCGGATCTCACCGTCGAGGCAACACCGCCCGATCTGCGGTAATCAAAACGTTCTAAGAATTTGGAAAGGCGCGCTTAAAAGTGCGCCTTTTCTTCGTCTGGCTTACCCGCTGCGATGGCGAGGATACCGCCGACACCTGCCATTCCAATTGGGAACATGGTGGCAAAGTTAAAGCCGAAGGCGGCATACATCATCACCGCCGACACCAGCAAAAGCCCCCCACCCCAGAGCGCACGGTATTTCGCCATACCAGCCCCCGTGATCGCGAGGATCGGACCGAGAAAGCTCGCCGCTTTGATAAAGGCGGGGTTGGTCACAACGCCAAAAATCTCTCCGACTTCGGAATGGGTTTCGGTCAGGGACACATAACCAAAGCTGAAAATCCCGATGATCATTCCGATCACCCCGCCGAAAATACCCAAGGCTTTGGCTGCGCTACGCATGGCGTGCTCCTGTCTGTTGCTGACCTTACATAGGCACGGCGCAATGGTGCGACAACACCCCTACCCGATTACGCTGGCTTTGACGGCCGCGGACCAGCCTTGATACCAGACGCCTTGAGCGACGATCACCGGACGCTTCAAGAGCGTCGGATGTTCGGCCAATAGGTCCGCAGGATCACGTGCCTTATCGTCGTCTGACAGACCACGCCATGTGGTCGAGGCACGGTTCACCGCCTTATCCCCAAAGGCCGCCAAAATCGCCGCGATATCATCGCTCGACAACCCGTCCGCGCGTACATCTTGCACCTGTGGATCGAGCCCCGCTGCCGTCATTTCTTTGATCGCCTTGCGACAAGTGTCGCAGGACTTCAGGGAATAGACCTTCATTTCGCCTCCTTTTTCGGCATTTCGCGCAAGATGTCGCTTCAATGCAAGGTTGTCATTTGTCTTTTGAAAAATCGTGTTACGCTTTGAGTCGCAGATCGGTGAGTGCCACAACCTAATGCGCGCTCATCGTGACGGCCACGCCCAAACGGGCAACCGAAGACGAAGGAGTTAAGACAATGGCTAGCGGTACTGTAAAATGGTTCAACACAACCAAGGGCTATGGCTTTATCGCCCCCGATGGTGGCGGCAAGGATGTGTTTGTCCATGTATCAGCTGTTGAGCAGGCTGGCATGACCGGCTTGGCTGACAATCAAAAGGTAGAATTCGACCTGATTGAAGGCCGTGACGGACGCCAGATGGCAGGCAACCTCAAGGCAGCAGGTTAACCTCTGCGCGCCGCGGACCGCTGAGAAATCAGCGGATACCACTGACCATCCTGACTGAACCCTCGCACCAGCCGTTGCGAGGCCTCTTTGGGATTTGCCGCTTCTTCCCGTGCCATTGCCGCATCAACATGCGCATGCAGGTCAGGATCGTCGATTTCCCGAACGTTTCCAGGCGTGCCCATGCGGAAAGTGTGGAATTCGCGCTGATCGATATCTTCGGTCACAAGCGTCGTGACGTCGGTATGGCGACGATCGGTGCGGATCGCGTCGAAGGTCGACATAACTGATTTGACGGGCCCCTCAAGAACCTGCCAGAACTGACCTTCATCATAGATCAGCATCCCCGTCAGGCCTTTGACTTCATTTCGGCGTGTCGCGGTCGTTAAAATCGACTCGATCTCATCAGCAGTTAACCCACGTGAAGCAACACTCACGTAAATCAGACGGATTAGCTGTTGGCTCTGATCAGACACTCTTTTCTCCGATGAAACGGTTTACGGGACGATTAACGGACAACTTTGGCTAAGCTTTAAGCCCCGCCTAAATTTACCTAACGTCAACGATACGTCATACTCATGAATTAACTCAGCACAAGTATTTACCGACGAAATCACGTAACTTTAAGTTGAACGTTACCACATTTTTCTACAACCTTCAGCAATAAAAAAACCCACCCTGACATGCAGGATGGGCCCAAAATGTAATCAGTGTATGACGATCAGTTCTCGAGAACCGACTGGAACTCGCGCCATTCGCCAGCGCTCATACCGCTGTTTTCCTGAGTGACAGACTCGCCTTTAAGCATGCGCCGCACACAGTCGAGGGCTTTACCCGACAGCGTTGCGCCGCCCATGCGGTAGTCCTCAAACGCTTGATAAGCGGCAGGCACCCAATCTGCGACGACCTTGCAAATTTCATCTGCATAGACGCGGATTTCGTATTGGGCGTGGCTATCCGCCCGCAGACGCAGGAAGTGGAACAGGTTGTGAAGGTCCACCTTCCAATACCACTGGGTATAGATGTTCGCAGGCAGGTTCATCCGCGCCAATTCACGAGCGAGCCCCTGCTGACCGTCCTGAGAGATCATTTCCTGATAGTGGTCATAGCAACGTGCCGCATCGCCTTTGAGGTATTCGAGAACACGCGCCGCTTCTTCACCCGTCAGAACCTCACCGCGGCCTTGGTTGTTGATCACCGATTGGGCGGCCAGAACGTCCGGCTCTGGGATGTAAAACTCACGATCCATGATCGAATAGCGGGCGGAGTATTCGTTCACGTTCGCCGTCCGGTGACGGATCCACTGGCGGGCGACAAAGACAGGAAGTTTGACGTGAAGTTTGATCTCGCACATCTCGAACGGGGTCGAGTGCCAGTGGCGCATCAAATAGCGGATCAGACCCGCGTCGTTCTGCACCGATTTCGTGCCTTTGCCGTAGGACACACGCGCCGCCTGACAGATCGCAGCGTCATCGCCCATGTAGTCCACAACCCGAACAAAGCCGTGATCCAGCACGGGTTTGATGGTGTAGAGGTGGCTTTCCATCCCCTCGGAAACAGCCCGCAGCGTTTGGCGCGGTGACGAGCGAAGTTCAGCGACTTCGGCCTGTTGTTCTGGGGTAATGGACATTTTGCTCTCCTCGGGGACTGGTGACTCGCGGGTTACTATATATTGCAGATGTCAGAGGCAAAACCTCCATATTCCGTGCCTCAGGTGCGACAGGCACAGAAATTGCCTATCCGAATGGTTGACAGAACCTACCCTAAAGTCGATTGTCAGCCCCAACGCCAGCGCACGATATTTTCAGAGTTCGATAATGCAAAAATCCATTTTGACCCTCGCCCTCCTGACCGCCCTCGCGGCCTGCGGCGG
>JAYPVO010000143.1:0-5307 GCA_038134645.1 Paracoccaceae bacterium | reverse complement strand
CCCTGCTCTACCTGCCAGAGTCAGTCTAAATTCAGCATATTGAGAGAAGTGGCGGACAGACAGGGATTCGAACCCTGGAGACGGTCTCCCGCCTACACACTTTCCAGGCGTGCGCCTTCGACCACTCGGCCACCTGTCCGTGACGCGGGGTTTAGCCGCAACGTATTAGGGAATGCAAGAGCCTCTTGCAAAATTTCCGTCCTGAATCGGCGTCTTATTCGATGTGAATAGAAACACGCCGGTTCTGCGCGCCTTTCTTTTCGATTTTTCCGATCCGAACGGCCCCAATTTCCGAGGTCCACGCGACATGGGTGCCGCCACAAGGCTGCAAATCGACGGTCTGTTCGCCCTCCCCGATCCGCACCAGACGGATACGCCCCGACCCGCGCGGCGGCTGAACCGACATCGTTTTGACCAGCTCAGGATTCGCGTCGAGTTCTGCATCGGTGATGTATTCATCCGATACGCGATGATCCCCTGCGATCAGATCATTCAGCGCGGCCTCTAGCGCCTCTTTATCGCTCGGCGCGTCAGGCATATCGAAATCGAGCCGCCCTTTGTCCACGCCAATCGACCCGCCCGTCACAGGGAGCGGGATCACCACGGACAACAGATGCAAAGCCGTATGCACGCGCATCAGACGGTGCCGACGGTCCCATTGGATCTCTTGTGTCACAACGGTGCCAACAGGTGGCATTGGCGCTGGCTCTGCGGGAACCAGAACGATGTCGTCGCCCTCCCCCTTGAGCGTCGTTGCGATCTTCATCTGACCGCCATCCCACGTCAGCTGTCCACTATCCCCAGGCTGACCGCCCGCCGTTGGGTAGAAGATCGTCGCATCCAGAACGATCCCGCCTTCTTCGGTTAATGCTGTCACAGTGCCAGAGGCAGAACGGCAATAAGCATCATCACGAAATAACGGCTGGGTCATCTTAGCTCTCCGAGTCTTGGTCCGATCTGGGATGTAGGGCTTCGGGATTGCGGAGCCAAATATCGCGCTGCGCAAACGGGATTTCGATACCTTCAGCCGCGAAGCGTTCAGCAATCGTATGGTGGATTTCCGATTTGGTAATGACCGAGAAATACACGTCCCGCAGGACCGCCCGAATTTCAAAGTCGAGGCTATCCGCACCAAAGCCAACGAACAGAACATTTGTCGACTGGCAGATAATGACCATCGGGTGGGCTTCGACGATTTCGCGCAGGATGGCTTCGACCCGTTTGGTATCGGTGCCATAGGCCACGCCGACACTTACTGTGATACGACCCGCGAGGCTCCCTCTGGTCCAGTTGGTCACCTGACCACTGACGAGATCCGCGTTTGGCACGATCACGTCCTGACGATCAAAGGTCTCAATCCGCGTTGCACGCACAGAGATGTCCCGAACGATACCCATCTGACCGTTCACTTCGATCCAATCCCCCTCAGAGATCGGACGCTCGATCAATAGAATAATGCCCGAGACAAAGTTCGACACGATGGTCTGAAGGCCAAAACCGATACCAACCGAGAGAGCACCAGCAACGATTGCGAGGCTCGAGAGGTCGATCCCCGCGGTGGTAATCGCGATCACGGCCGCCAAGAAGATACCCAGATACCCAAGCCCTGAGACGACAGCGTTCTGCCCGCCAATATCCAGCTTGGTTTTTGGCAAAACAGTGGACCGCAGAGTGCCTTGAACGAAACGGGTCATCGCGTAGCCCGCCGCAAAGATCACGACAAAGGTCAGGAAGTCAGTTGGCGAAATCCGCGTCTCACCAAGGGTAAAGCCCTCGCGGAAACGGGTCCATACCTCGAGAAGGTCCGCCTCGCGCGCGCCCCAGATCAGTGCCAAGAGCGGAACAGACAGCAACAACAGCGCAAAGCCAATCAGAACAGGCATAAGCGCCTCGGCCGCGGTATCGACGGCCCCCGTCAGCATCACATAGAGGTCGAGAACCAACCGCTGCAGCAACAGAACCACTGCCAGAACAGCCAGCGTGTTCACGGTTGGATACAGCAATGCCTGTGCGCCGCTCGAATACCCCGCAATCGCGAGGAGCGGCGAGAGCACCGCCACCACAGTCACCGCCTGCCCCATCACAGAAATGATGCGATTTCGGTAGACTTCGGGATTTTCACCATCTTTGCAGTGATGAACGATCAGCCGACCGAATTGGAACAGGAACACAGAGGCCACGAATTCGATCGGGAACAGCACAACGGTGCCAGCCAATCCTGTAGTATCACCGACACCCACAACGGCGACCATGACCGCGCCAATGGCCAGCGCCCAAAACAGTTGTTTGAGGATGCGGCGCCCCCGTAGGCGATCTTCGGCAGACATGCACAGTGGGCCTTTTTCACCCTCGATCACGCTAAAGAACTGCATCGAAAGCCAGCGCCCAACGATCACATACATCGCTGCATTCGGGAGAGCCGAGAGGATTGTCGTGCCACGGAAGCCCAAAATCTGAGTCGTCTTGAGCGCTTCTGCCAACAGCAAAATCGCGATGTAAGGCAGAGCGATAAGCCCCAGAGAAACAATGAATTTCCACACATCAGCGCCGCGCAGATTACGCTCTGTCACTTGTCGGTTAAGTGCCATCACCCAAGCACGCGAGCGCCAGAACAAACCGATCGACACAAGGATCATCAGACCCGCCGCGCCGAAAAGGTCGCTCCAAATGGTGCCGTTCTTAAAGCTCGTGGCAAAGCGCGCTTTGCTTTCGACAACGACCGCCGAAAGTCCCTGCCAAATCGCCGTGATCGCAAGGGACCAGTTGGCGGGATCGGCGGGCGTCGCCCCTCTCGTCGTCAAACGCTCTGCTTCGCGCATCCGCATCACAGCGTCGATTTCACCGATCAAACCGTTCGCGCGGGTATGCGCCTCTTGGGCAAGGATCACTGGGGACCGCAACCGATCCAGTTGGCCAGCCAACTCTGATCGACGGGAAGAGATCGACATAGGCTCTGTCGCGCCATCTGCGGGCGCCGCACCGAGCGCATCGAGCTGCGCCCGCACGGTGCCAATCCGCGATGAGTTGAGTGATTGCGCGTCAAGGAACTGGTCCCGCCACCCCGCAAGCTCTGCCCGTAGACGATCCAAGGCAAAGGTCGACACCGCACCCGATTCCAACGACCGTTCGGCACGCGTCGCAACGCGGTCCCACGCCGTGTAATCAGGCACGCCTTCAATAACGGTTTCAGGGAGTTGAGGCCCAATAACTTGTGCAAATGGCACGGCTGGCACAACGACCAACCATGCCACCAATGCTAAGACAATAGCCCGAAGCGCTGACATCAATCTTCGAACACGCCAGGGATCGAGGACGGTCCGTGCTCCATCCAACCGGGAACCGGAAGGCCCTTGGATTTGAGGAAGTCAGGATTAAAGAGTTTCGACTGGTAGCGTGTGCCGTAGTCACACAGGATCGTCACGATGGTGTGGCCCGGACCCATTTCTTTGGCCATTCGGATCGCACCAGCGACGTTCACACCCGACGATCCACCAAGGCAGAGACCTTCGTGTTCGAGCATATCAAAGACGACAGGAAGCGCCTCTTCGTCAGGGATCTGGTAGGACATATCGGGCGTAAACCCTTCGAGGTTCGCGGTGATGCGGCCCTGACCGATGCCTTCGGTGATCGAGGTGCCCTCGGACGCCAATTCTCCCGTGGTGTAGAAGCTGTGCAGCGCAGCGCCCATCGGATCAGCGAGGCCGATCTTCACGCCCTTCGGCTGGAGCGCCATACCAACGCCCGCGAGCGTGCCGCCCGACCCTACCGCACAGATAAAGCCGTCAACCTTACCGCCTGTCTGTTCCCAAATCTCAGGTCCAGTGGTTTCGATATGTGCCTGACGGTTCGCGGTGTTGTCGAACTGGTTCGCCCAGATCACACCTTCTGGCGTGGTTTTCGCAAGCTCTTCGGCCAAACGACCAGAGTAGCGCACGTAGTTGTTCGGGTTCTTATAGGGCGCAGCAGGCACCTGAACCAATTCCGCACCCGCAAGGCGCAGCATGTCTTTCTTTTCCTGCGACTGGGTCTCAGGAATAACAATCACGGTCTTGAAGCCCATCGAGGCCCCAACCAGAGCGAGGCCGATGCCTGTGTTGCCTGCGGTGCCTTCGACAATCGTGCCACCCGGTTTCAGATCACCACGCGCAATCGCATCCTTGATGATATAAAGGGCAGCGCGGTCTTTGACCGACTGACCGGGGTTCATGAATTCAGCCTTGCCTAGGATGGTGCAGCCCGTTGCCTCTGACGCGGCACGAAGCTTGATCAGTGGGGTGTTCCCGATTGCGGCGGCGAGGTCTTCTTTGAACTGCATGGTTTGGCCTTTCTGTCTGTCATCCCTGTGTAGGGGCGACGCGCCGATAACTCAAGCCAGTGCAGTCATCCCAGAGCGGTTTCGGTCAAGCCAGTATAACATCATGATCAAAGGCAGAACCGTGATTTCGCCACTGTCCACCAAACCCAACGCTCGTTCGCGATCCAGAAGGTGAAGGCGAATATCTTCCGCCTCTGTGTCTAGCCCGCCCAAACGCGGTAAATCATCAGGCAAATCGCAGATACCGATGTAGCAGTAGAAAAATTCCGTGCAATTCCCTGGGGTTGGATAGGCATTTGCGACAGGGAGAAGTTCACCGATCGTCAAACCAGCCTCTTCGACGGCTTCGCGGCGCGCTGCGTCCTCGGGTGTTTCATAGTCATCCACGATGCCAGCGACGGGCTCTAACATCCACGGATTCCCGTCTCTGCGGAAAAACGGGCCTGTGCGGAACTGTTCGGTCAAAAGCACCCGATCCCGCACGGGATCATAGGGCAATACCAACGCGGCATCGAAACCAACCGTCGTTTCCCGAGCGATTGGTTCTGTGACCACCCCGCCGAAAGTTTCCCGCTCTAAGTCCACGCCGCGGAATTTATAAAAATCGCCCGCAAGTTCGCGATTCTTCACAATCGCCGAATGGCCAGCCGTGCGACGCACTTCATTGGGCCCTGTTTCGCGCCCTGCCCGCACATGTGCCGCTGCCCGGGCACGAAGTGGTTTCCATTGTTTGCGAAGAGCCTCACCACTAAGCGGCGGCAAATGTAGTGCGATTTCCTCGGCTGCCATGCGCGAGACATCGCCATCTTCTTTTTCCCAAGTCTCCAGCGACCATGCCTCTCCGCTGCTTACATTCGGGTGGTCAGCGAAATACACACCCGCCTCGATCCCATCGACCGTGACCGACCCACGGCTGTAATCCCACGGCAGTTCATAAGCATCCAGACGCTCCATCTGAGCCTCAGACAGATCCCGCCACAGCACGCCTTTGG
>JAYPVO010000142.1:0-5314 GCA_038134645.1 Paracoccaceae bacterium | reverse complement strand
CCGTGTCCACGTTGCCGTTCTCATAGGCACCGAGCCACGAGCTCCCCGCCATTTCGCCACGTGGGATCACAGGGCCTGCCTGCATCATCGTATGGATCTCATCGCCCGTACGGTCGAGGAAGCCGGTGTTGATGAACACGCAGCGCGTCTTAACCGCGTTGATACAAGCCGCGAGGTTCGCCGAGGTGCGACGCTCTTCGTCCATGATGCCGAGCTTCACCGTATCGCGCGGCAGGCCGAGCATATCCTCAACCCGCGAATAGAGCGTGTTGGCAAAGGCAACCTCTTCGGGGCCGTGCATCTTTGGCTTCACGACGTAAACAGACCCGCTGCGCGAGTTCCGCATCCCGTCGGTTTTCGCCAGATCATGCATCGCACAAGCCACGGTGATCACCGCGTCCATGATGCCCTCGGGGGTTTCTTCGCCGTTCATCAGAACCGCGTTGTTGGTCATCAGGTGACCCACGTTGCGCACCAGCATCAGCGCACGACCGGGGTGGGTGACAGCCTCACCATTCGGCGCCGTGTAGGTTACATCGCCGTTCAAACGACGGGTCATGACCTTCCCGCCCTTGTCAAAGCTCTCTTCCAGCGTGCCTTTCATCAGGCCCAGCCAGTTCGCATAGACAACGCATTTGTCCTCAGCGTCGACAGCGGCGACAGAGTCTTCGCAGTCCTGAATGGCGGTCAGTGCGCTTTCCAGACGGATGTCCGAAATGCCAGCAGGATCGGTCGCACCAATCGCGCTCTCACGGTCGATCTTAATCTCGATCAGCAGGCCGTTGACGCGCAGCATCACATCGCCGTTCGCACGGTAGCCCGCGTATTGGCTCGCGTCTTTCAGAGTGGTCGCAGCGCCACCAACGGTGATCGACAGAGCCTCACCCGCGTCCAGCGCCTCAACATCCGCCCACGACCCATTGGTCAGCGGTGCAACCTGATCCAGATGCGCACGCGCCCACGCAACGACCTGCGCGCCACGTGCCGCGTCGTAACCTTTGCCCGCAGGCTTTCCTTCGATCGCATCCGTGCCGTAGAGCGCATCATAGAGCGACCCCCAACGTGCGTTCGCCGCGTTCAGCGCAAAGCGGGCGTTCATCACAGGCACAACCAGCTGCGGACCCGCGATGCTCGCGATCTCTGGGTCTACATTCTCGACCTTGATCTCGAACGGTGCTGGCGCGGGCTGCAGATAGCCGATCTCGCGCAGGAACGCGTTCGCCTCTTCGACGTCAAAGGTCTTGCCCTTCTGCGCCTTATACCACGCGTCGATCTGCGCCTGCAGGTCCTCGCGCTTTTCAATCAAAGCGCGGTTCACAGGCACGAGGTCTTTGAGAAGAGCGGAATAGCCATCCCAGAATGCATCAGCATCAATGCCGAGCAGGATTTCATTTTCAATCAGCGCCGCCAGATCAGCCGACACTTCAAGCGCAGAACGTTTTACATAGGACATAGCGACCTCCAATTTTTTAAAAACCTAGACCGACATGTGGGGCGGTGTTAATGACTGGCAAATTAATTTTTCACGATACGGAAAATGTCGATGAAGCAAAAAGTCGGATCAGTGCAATCAGTTCAGCGGGCGATGGCCCTGCTCAAGGCTCTCGCCACCTCGGACGAAGGCCACCGTGTGAGTGACCTTGCCAAGGGCGCGGGCCTCGCCGTGTCCACCACCCACCGTCTGTTGACCACGCTGGAAATCGACAACTTCGCCTACTTCGATCCAGAGCGTGCGCTCTGGCATATCGGGCGCGAGGCTTACTCTGTCGGGTCGACCTATGTGCA
This sequence comes from Paracoccaceae bacterium, assembly GCA_038134645.1. GTDB lineage: Bacteria > Pseudomonadota > Alphaproteobacteria > Rhodobacterales > Rhodobacteraceae > Marivivens. The sequence goes on along the minus strand of JAYPVO010000142.1, from coordinate 3,529 downwards.
GAAATATAACTTCGTTACTCCTGCCTTGCCTTACCTGCGAAAACTGCGGGACGAGACCCGCGAAACCGCGAACCTCGGTGTGCTCGATGGAGAGCAAATTGTTACTATTTCTCAAGTAGAAAGCCGTGAAATCGTTCGCGCTATTTCCCCCACGGGCGGGCGCGTTCCGGCCTTTTGTTCGGGCATGGGTAAGGCGATTTTGGCCACGTGGTCAGACAGTCAAATCGAACGTTTTGCAGAGCGGGCAGGGTTCCATCCGATGACCCCAAGGTCGCACCGAAACCTCGATACGTTGATGACCGAAATCCGCCACATCCGCGAGGTCGGCTATGCCGTCGATGACGAAGAACACGCCGCTGGTTTGCGCTGCGTCGCGGCGGTTGTTTTGTCTCGATCCGAGGATGCGATTTGCGCCATTTCCGTCTCGGCTCTGTCATCGCGCCTCTCGCCGGATCGCATCGGTGAGGTGGGTATTCGCATCAGCGATATGGCACGATCGTTGACAGAATCGCTGCGCGGCGCATCCTGACCGTATATTTTTCCACCTGATGGAAAATCTAGAAAATTGCATTGGTCTTTGCGGTTTTCGACCTATTGTTCCCAGTGGGAGGACCAACCGATGGATATGCCAATTCCAAGCGCAGAGATTTTGTCGCGCCGCGCAGATCATATTGCCGCGCTCAAATCCGTGGTGCCTGCGGATCGCGTGATTGAAGACGTGATCGGCCTGCGAGCCTACGAATGTGACGCGCTCACCGCCTATCGCTGCACGCCCCTCGCTGTGGTTCTGCCCTGCAACACCGAAGAGGTCGCCGCCGTCCTGAAACTCTGCCACGACCGCGGTATTCCTGTTGTTCCGCGCGGTGCGGGCACCTCGCTCGCGGGTGGGTCGCTTCCGACTGCGGACGCTGTTGTCGTGGGTGTCGCCCGTCTGACGGATGTGCTTGAGGTCGACTATGACGACCGCATCATGCGCATCCAAACGGGCCGCACAAACCTCTCTGTCACTGCCGCAATCGAAGAGGACGGCTGGTTCTACGCCCCCGATCCCTCGTCACAGCTCGCTTGTGCGATCTCTGGCAACATCGGCATGAACTCTGGTGGGGCGCATTGCCTCAAATACGGGGTGACGGTGAACAACCTCTTGGGCCTGCGGATGGTGCTGATGGACGGCACGATCATCGACCTCGGCGGCGCTCATATGGATGCGGGCGACATCGACCTTCTGCCCGTGGTTTGTGGCGCCGAAGGCCAGTTGGGCATCGTGACCGAAGCCACGCTCCGCATCCTGCCCAAACCCGAAGGCGCGCGCCCTGTCATGGTAGCCTTCAACTCATCCGCCGTCGCGGGCGCTTGCGTGTCTGACATCATTCAGGCGGGCATCGTCCCCGTCGCCATCGAATTCATGGACCGCCCCTGCATCGAAGCCTGCGAAGCCTTCGCCAAAGCGGGCTACCCCGATTGCGAGGCGCTCTTGATCATCGAGGTCGAAGGCTCTGACCGTGAAATCGATCACCAACTTGCCCTGATCCGCGAGATTGCCGAACGGCATAACCCCGACGAAATCCGCGAAAGCCGCTCTGCCGATGAATCCGCCCGCATCTGGCTGGGTCGCAAATCGGCCTTTGGCGCGATGGGACAGATCAACGATTACATGTGTCTCGACGGCACGATCCCTGTGTCTGAACTGCCTTATGTCCTCGAACGGATCGGCGAACTGTCCAAGGAATACGGCCTCGGCGTTGCGAACGTATTCCACGCGGGCGACGGCAATATGCACCCGCTGATCCTCTTTGATGCGAACAAACCGGGTGACCTTGAACGGTGCGAAGCGATGGGTGCCGACATCCTCCGCCTCTGCATTGAGGTTGGCGGCTGTCTCACGGGCGAACATGGCGTTGGCATCGAAAAGCGTGACCTCATGCACGCGCAATTCAACGCCCAAGACCTCGAAGCGCAGATGATCGTTAAGGATGTGTTCGACCCGAAGTGGCTCTTGAACGCGGCCAAAGTGTTCCCGCTTGATGCGTCAGAGGCCCGCCGCGCATGACCCAGACGACCTTTACCCCGACGACCGAAGACGAACTGTCCGACATCATCGCCTCTGCCTCGGCCCCCTTTGACATCGTCGGCGGCAGCACGCGCCATACGCCTGCGGGCCATCAGCGTCTTTCGACCGCTGGGCTGTCGGGCGTGCGCCTTTATGAACCTGGTGCGCTGACCCTCGTGGCAGGGGCAGGGACCACGATGGCAGAGATCAACGCGCTCTTGGCCGACAATGGTCAACGCCTGCCGTTCGAACCGATGGATCACCGCGCCGTTCTGGGCACCACGGGCGAACCGACGCTCGGCGGTATGGTCGCGCTGAACCACTGCGGCCCGCGCCGTGTTCAGGCAGGATCGGCCCGCGACATGCTCTTGGGCCTGCGGTTTGTCGATGGCAGCGGCCGCATCGTGAAAAACGGTGGTCGCGTGATGAAAAACGTGACGGGCTACGACATTGCCCGCCTCCATTGCGGGGCGCGCGGGAAACTTGGCGTGATGACCGAAATCTCGCTCAAGGTGCTGCCTCTGCCCGAACGCACCGCCACTATGGCACTGGCCGAACCATCGCCCATCGCGGCGGTCGCGGGCTTGTCCAAAGCGCTCGGTTCCCCGTTCGAGGTCAACGGCGCCGCATGGCATCAGGGCCGTATTCTCCTTCGGATCGAAGGGTTTAACGACTCCGTCAGCTACCGCGCCGACCAACTCTCTCGCCTGCTACCGGGTCTTGCCCTCGTCGATGAAAACCCATGGGACGACCTGTGCGACGCGCGTTTTGCAGCCACCACAGATCGCGACATCTGGCGCGTGTCCCTGCGGGCCAGCAACGGCGCGAAAGCGGCTGAGCGTCTGATGGGCATGGGCGTCGATGTGACCTTGGATTGGGGCGGTGCGCTCCTCTGGGCGAGCACGGATAACGGCTTTGACCTGCGTTCGGCGCTAGGTGATCTGCACGGCCACGCCACGCGTCTGCGCGGGGCAGGGGACACGCCCGCGCTCGAACCCGCCGCCACTGGCGTTGCCCAACTGACCACTGCATTGCAAAAAGCCTACGACCCACGCGGGTTGTTCAACGGGTGATCCATGAAAACTGAATTCACAGCAGAACAGCTCGCTATTCCCGCCATCGCGCGGTCCAATGAAATCCTGCGCTCCTGCGTTCATTGCGGGTTCTGCACGGCGACCTGTCCGACCTATCAAATCCTTGGCGACGAAATGGATAGCCCCCGTGGGCGTATCTATCTGATCAAGGATATGCTGGAAAACAACCGCTCTGCGGATGCGGAAACGGTCAAACACATCGACCGTTGTTTGGGATGTCTGGCTTGCATGACCACATGCCCGTCGGGGGTGCATTACGCGCATCTCTTGGACCACGCCCGTAGCCATATTGAGGCGACCTATAAGCGCCCGCTCTTTGATCGGGTGCTACGCTGGACCTTGGCGCGCATCATTCCATACCCGTCGCGGTTCCGCCTCGCGCTCC
>JAYPVO010000141.1:0-5335 GCA_038134645.1 Paracoccaceae bacterium | reverse complement strand
TGACGCTTGCCGGTGACTGATCTCGACCTCCTTATAGACGCGGCCCGCAAAGCAGGGGAAATCGCGGCGGACTTCTTTAATTCCGCGCCAAAAGTATGGGACAAACCCGCTGGCCAAGGTCCCGTGACCGAAGCGGATCTTGCCGTCGATACCATGCTGCGTGAAACGTTGACGGCAGCGCGACCCGACTATGGTTGGCTCTCCGAAGAGACTGATGACACCTCGGATCGTCTATCCACCTCGCGCCAGTTCGTGGTCGACCCAATCGACGGAACCCGCGCGTTTATCGACGGCTCCAAGGACTGGGCACATTCGCTTGCTGTTGTCGAAAATGGTCACGTCATCGCCGGCGTCGTGTTCCTACCAATGAAAGATCAGATGTTTGCCGCTGGGCTCGACCTTGGTGCGACCTTGAACGGCGACCGCCTTCACGTTGGCGACATTGCAACACCCCCAACGATCCTCACGAATACACCGACGATGGACGTGACCAACTGGAAAAACGCGCAGCCCCCCAAGGTTGACCGCCATTTCAGATCATCACTTGCCTACCGTATGTGCCTCGTCGCCGAGGGTCGTTTCGACGGCATGATTACTCTCCGCCCAAGCTGGGAATGGGACATTGCTGCGGGGGCTCTGATCCTCACTGAGGCAGGTGGCACTGTGACTGACAAAAAGGGCATGCCGCTACGCTTTAACAATCCCCATCCGCAGGTGAACGGAGTGATCGGCGCAGTGCCCGCCTTCCACCAAACCCTCGCGGATCAACTGCTCTAACCAAATTCCGCGTTGTCGTCTGCGACGGCCTTTAGCATGTCAGTCAGGATCGCAGGATCGGCAGCGTTTACGCGGCTCCAATTCGGGATGAACGGTGTTTCCATCGGGTTATCGAGGAACACGCTCCCAGCTTGCATGATATTCGCAGCGAACAGCTCAACCGCAGTCTCTTCGGCGTGCCGATCAAGGTCGAGACCGTTCATTCTCGCGTCATTGTAGTAGGTATCGATGAGGTCGAGCGCCATTCGATAATAGGTCGCCTTGATCGAACGAAACACCTCTTCGCTCAGCACCGTGCCGTCGGCAGCAAGCTTGCGATACAGAGCTTTGCAGATATCCACCGACATCCGACTGAGCCCTTTATTCGCATCATCAAGGGAAAGATCCTGATGTTTGTGGTCATAGCGGTCGCTGATCTCGACCTGACAAACGGCCTGCGGCGATAGGTTCCGCCAAGCTTCAGACAAGAGGCCGATCTCTAAACCCCAATCTGACGGAATGCGCATGTCTGGTAAGATCGCCGTCCGCATCGCGAATTCCCCTGCCAACGGGTATCTAAACGAAGATAGGAAATCGAGGTAATCTCGCTGTCCCAAGACCTTCTTTAACGACTGCAAAAGAGGCGTCACCAGCAAACGGCTGACCCGTCCATTTAACTTGCGGTCCGCCACACGCGGATAGAACCCTTTGGACATTTGATAGGGGAATGCAGGGTTGGCGACGGGATAAACAAGCCGCGCCAGCATATCCGCAGAATAGGTCACCACATCACAGTCATGCACAGCAACGACTGCGGCCTCTGCTTGGGCCAAGGTGTAACCAATGCAGAACCAAACATTCCGCCCTTTGCCTGGCTCATTAGGCGACAAAGCTAGATTCTTCAAACGCTCATCAATCGCCTGCAAACGCGGGCCATCGTTCCAAAGGATGTCATGATTGACCTTTAGTCGCGAAAAGAACTGCCGTGCGTATCGATATTCGTCCTCTGTCGCACGATCGAGACCAATGACGACCTTGTTGAGGTAAGGCACCTTGTTCAGCTCATCAATGATCGCAGGGAGGGCATCACCTTCGAGTTCCGAAAACAGAGACGGAAGAATGAGGTTTATTTTCCGATTCATCCCAAAGGTGGACAACTCATTCGTCATCGCCTCGGTCGTTGCGGTCCGCAGATTGTGCAGGGTCGCGATGCTTCCGCTCTGATGAAAATCGGCCAAGGTCTAAACCTCCTGTTGTTCTCTGTTCTGTTCGGGATTCCAAATTTCGACGTATTTTAGGACCGCTTCGTTCCAGCCTGCTGGGCCGATCTGTTGCGTCCGAATTATCCGCCCGTCCGCTTCTCCCAAGAGCGGCGGCAGCGGTGCAGCATGAGGGTTCTTTACCACCACGCCGAGTGACGCCGCCTGCAACATCTCAACATCATTCGGCGCATCGCCCAGCGCTATCGTTCGGCAAGGCGCGTAGCGTTGTGTTAGTTCTTTCATCCGATCCGCTTTGGTCGATCCGAGCGAGAGAGTCAGGAACCGACCACCTCGTCGCGCGTGCACGCCATGTGCTGCCAATGCCGCGATAAACTCCGCCTCGGACTGTTCAGAGCCACGCCACAAACCTGGCTCTGAAAACTGACGGGCACGAGCCAATCGAGCGTCAGACACGGTCAACCCAGTTTCACGCGCAACACCATCAACGCCCCAATCCGTGAAACCTTCGAAATGACAACGGAGCGAAAGAGGTATGAGCGATAGCGCCTGCATAATCCTGTCATGGTCAGTGCGATCAGAGCTGACGGTCGCGCCACCCTCTAGAATTCCTGCGCCATTTTCGACAATCGCTGGCACATGGCCGAACCCTATCGCGTTCCGCAGCTTTTCAATTTCAGCGGCGGTTTTTGAACTCGCTAGGATCAACGGAATATTCCGCGTTCTCAATCGGTCCAGCGCAGGCGCGGCAGGCGCCCAAGAATAAGTTTCATGATCCAGAAGGGTTCCATCCAGATCGGTGAACACAACAATGCAGGGCAAGGCGGTCCTCTTTTCTTCTCTTACAGGGTTGGCGATGTTCAACCAGAAGGCAAGTAAAATTTTCTGCACCGCAGCAAATCATTTCTTTGCAATAACTTAGCCCGAACCTGTATCGGTAATGTGTCGATGGTTGCCTTGACCCTTTGCCGCCAATGATTAGGGTAGCGCGCATCCAACAAAGCGGAGTTTCCCCATGGCCAATCGTCTACATCTCGTCTTTGGTGGCGAACTTGTTGATCCCAGCACCACAACGTTCAAAGACGTGAACAATATCGATATTGTGGGCATGTTCCCCGACTATCAGTCGGCCCATGACGCATGGAAAGCTGCGGCCCAGCGCACAGTTGACGATGCGCACACGCGCTACTTCATCGCCCATATTCACAGGCTGCGGGACGAAGGTATTGCGGCATCTCCAACCGAAGAGTTGGGCCTGTAATTCCTAAATGGCGTTGTCAATGTTCCTGAACCTCTATCTCTTGACCCGCCCTTGCGGGTCAGGAGTGGCAATTGGCGCAAGCGAACCTCAACGCCCGTCCCAGCCCATAATCTGGGTTCACTGTCGCAACGCTACCGACGCGGATCACATACGCCGCGTCATGCGGCAGATGCAGGATGATCTCGAACAAGTTGCGTTTGTCGTGACTGGGCAATCACTTGAGGCCGACATCTCTCCAGATGGGATGATCATCACCTCAAAAGGCCCAGGGCGAAATCTCAACGAGATTTCTCGCTTTATCGACCACTGGAAACCGATGGGCCTAGTCTGGATTGGTGGTCAGATTGATCCAGCGATCATGGCTGCTTCGAGCCAATATTCGTTTCCCAAATACCTCATCACTGCCGATGCGTTTGATCTCATTCCTGAAGGGCGGAAATGGCTATTTGGGATGCGTCGATCCCTCTTGTCCCTGTTCGACAAGATCCTAACCGTCGATCAAACCAGTGCCGAAAAATTTGGCAGGTGGGGGGTCATCCCCGACCGCATAGACGTGCTCGGCCATTTCGACGATCAGGCCCCCGTATTGCCTTGCAACGATGCAGAACGCACCGATTTTGCGAAAACCATCGACACGCGCCCGATTTGGCTGGTCGCAAATGCGATCCCCGCTGAGATCAATTTGATCATCGAAGCGCACCGCAGCGCGTGCCGCAGGTCACATCGGCTTCTCCTGATCCTTGTCCCCCAAGATGCACGACAAGCACCCGAACTCGCCGCAAAACTCATCGATGCAGGATTTGAAACCGTGCTGCGATCCGAAGGCGACCCGAACGAAACCACCCGCGCTCTGGTAGCCGATCTCGAGGGTGAGTTGGGTATGTGGTATCGGATTTCTCCGATCACTTATATGGGCGGAACCTTAACCAGAGGCAGCCGTCATCCGTTCGAAGCCGCTGCGTTGGGCTCCGTTGTCGTGCACGGCCCCACGACCGCTCCCTATACTCGGTTCTACATGCAACTCGATAGCGCGGGGGGCGCGGCGCCGATTGCAAATGGCGCAGCACTGGCCAAAACAATCGAAGACCTGCTATCCCCTGACCTTACCGCTCAGATTGCCCATGCCGCTTGGGATGTCACATCGCGCGGCTCAGAGGTAACAAACCGAATTGCCGCTCTGATCAGCGCAATTCTAGATAAGGCCGAAGGATAGGATGCGCGCGCCCGACTATTGGTTCACCCCCGCAGACAAACCTGCGCTCATGGCGCGGATATTGTCACCTATTGGGGCGCTCTATGGGTTTGTGACTGCGCGCCGCGTGGCTAAGTCGGGGTATCAGGCTTCTGTCCCTGTAATCTGCGTTGGCAACATCAACGTTGGCGGGACTGGCAAAACACCGACCACGATCGCACTCGTCCAGCATCTTATCACCCTTGGTTACACCCCCCATGTGGTGTCCCGCGGTTATGGCGGCAAAATCACTGGGCCCACTCTCGTTCAGGAACGGAACCACACCGCCGAAGATGTAGGAGACGAACCCCTTCTGCTCGCAGCATTTACGCCCACATGGGTCGCGCAGGATCGTGCAGCGGGCGTCAAAGCTGCCGAAGCTGCGGGCGCAGATGTCATCTTGCTCGACGATGGATTTCAAAACCCGTCGGTGGTGAAAGACCTCAGTATCGTCGTCGTCGATGCGGCCCGTGGCTTTGGCAATCGGCGGGTCATGCCTGCTGGTCCTCTCCGTGAAACAGTTGAGGCGGGTCTAAAGCGCGCACATATCGTCCTATCAATTGGGACCAACGGCCTGCCATTGGGCGACCTACCAGTTCCGCTCGTTCAGGGTCGATTGGCACCATTGCAGACGGGAATGCCGTGGGCGGGAATGCCTGTTCTCGCTTTCGCAGGGATCGGCAATCCAGAGAAGTTCTTTGCCACTCTTCGCGAACTGGGTGCGAATGTCATTCACGGTGAACCTCTCCAAGATCACCAACCACTGACACCAGCCCTCATGCTCCGCCTAGAAGCAGAGGCGCAGTTACGCGGCGCTCAGTTGGTCACAACCGAAAAAGACGCGGTGCGTTTGCCAGATTCGTTCCG
>JAYPVO010000140.1:0-5461 GCA_038134645.1 Paracoccaceae bacterium | reverse complement strand
AATCATAATCCTTGTGTCCGGGGTTCGAGTCCCTGCACCGCCACCATATCCCCCCAGATATTAGTTAAATGACGCCGAACAGTGGTCGGTTAAGTCGTTATCCGTTCAGGCTATATCGGCGAATGGTTTCAAACCGACCGTCAGGGCGTTCTCCGACCAACGCAATGGCGTCGACCACGAACGGGCGCGGGAGTGCACCGAGGCTGAGGGCTTCGATCGCGGCTTTTGATCGGGTTGTCGTGTCTGGGTCTAATTTGCCAGTTAGAGTCATGTGGAATTTGAATTCCTCCATGACATAGGGGTAGCCCCATTGCATCAGAAGTTCTGTTTGTCGGTCGGTGAGGCCCGCTGCCTTGCGGCGTTCTGTTTCTGACGTGCTCGCTGTAGCACGGAAGTGGTCGAGTTCGCGAACGCAAGCGGCCGCCAATGCATTGAGACCCGATTGCGACCCCTCGACCGTAAAGGCCAGGAAGGAACCGATCTGGCTCAGTTTGAGGCCGTCGAGTTTTACGGGCCGTAAAATATCGGCAAGATCGGCAACTGCGGACTGAAGTTCGACTTCGCCATGCGAGCCGGCCAGTCGGAACGGCGGTTTCAGCGTCGCGTGAAACCCGTACTTCCGTGGCTTATCTGTGACGGCCTCAAGGTCGAGGCCGTCTACTTGTGGGTGCGGGGCTGCGCTGCCTGCCGCGATATCCCATCCCAACCATGTTGCGCCAAATTGTTCGAGCGGTCCCTCAGGCGGAACATAGTAGATGGCGAAACGGGTGTAATCGGACATGGCTTATTCCCTATTTAATTGGGATTTCGCAGAATTGGATGAAACCTTAATGACACCGCCAAAATTGTAAGACGAAGCGCAATAAGGTGTCCATCGTCCGACTATTGGGCAACCTCGGCGTCAAATCCGATCACGTCGAGGGCTTCGATGACTTCGGCAGAGGTCTTATCGGTCGCAACTGTGATCTTGCGCGCTTCCATGTCGAATTCGACCGATGCTGCGCTATCGAGACCAGCAATTGCTGTTCCAATGGACGCCTTGCAGTGACCGCAGCTCATTTCTGGGACGTAAAGTTTCATGATGCTCTCCATGTTATTCTCACTAAATGGCACTTCCACCTGCTGGAAGGTCAAGGGGCTATTGACCTTCCAGTTACTGGAGGCACTAAGTAAAGCCAAGATCAAGGAAAGTAGGTGACCAATGTCCCGCCAAATGACCATCGCAGTGAGCGGTATGACCTGTGCAGCCTGTGTTGCGCGAGTTGAAAAGATTGTCGGGCGATCTGAAGGGGTCGACTCGGTGTCTGTAAATTTGGCCAAGGAAACGGCTTCGATCACCTATTCGGATAACACTGTGCCATCGACCGTTTTAGAGATGCTCGGCCAAGCGGGATATCCAGCACGTGTAGAAAGCGTTTCGCTCGACGTGTCGGGCATGACCTGTGCTGCCTGCGTTGGTCGCGTGGAAAAACTGCTGACCCGTCAGGCAGGGATCGTTTCGGCACAAGTGAACCTCGCAACTGAAACGGCCCAGATTGAAACGGTATTGGATGATCTGACGCCCGTTCTGGATGCGTTGGGAAAGGCGGGCTACCCCACTCAACTGTCATCTGGCGGACGCAAGGCCGTTTCGGAACGCAAAGCCGAAGAAGCCGCTGCGATACGGTCCCAGTTCACGACGGCTTTGCTCCTGACACTGCCAGTTTTTGTTTTAGAGATGGGCGGGCATTTGTTCCCGCAGGTCCATCACTGGGTCGATATGGTGATTGGACAACCGATGTTCCGCCGCATCCAGTTCCTCTTGGCGACCTTGCTCATGGTCGGGCCAGGGCAGGGGTTCTATCGCCTCGGCATTCCAGCTCTGTTCAAAGGCTCGCCTGATATGAACAGCCTTGTTGCGATGGGTGCGGGCGCTGCTTGGGTCTATTCGTCAATCGTCACTTTCGCGCCAGCCTTCGTACCGCTCGAGGCACAGTCCGTTTATTTTGAGGCCTCGATGGTGATCATCACTTTGATCCTGCTCGGTCGCTATTTCGAAGCGCGGGCAAAGGGGCGAACGGGTGCCGCGATCGAAGCGCTCGTCAAACTGAGGCCAACGATGGCCAGTGTTTTGAAAGACGAGGAAGAGATACCAACACCTGTCGAACGGCTGGTCCCTGGGGATATCCTTCGCATCCGCCCTGGGGAACGTGTGCCCGTCGATGGCATTGTCGTCGATGGCAGTTCTTACTTGGATGAATCGATGCTGACGGGGGAACCGGTGCCTGTGCTCAAAGCCTTGGGTGATCAGGTGATTGGCGGAACAATGAATACCGACGGTTCGATCTGTATGGAGGTCCGAGCTATCGGCGCGAATACCGTGCTGTCGCGGATCGTCCAGATGGTCGAGCAAGCACAGGTCGCGAAGCTCCCGATCCAAGGGTTGGTTGATCGCATTACAGGGGTCTTTGTGCCCGTGGTTATTCTGATTGCTTTGATCACCGCTACAATTTGGATGATCATGGGACCGGGCGTTTCTTATGCAGTGGTGGCGGCAGTCTCAGTTCTCATCATCGCATGCCCTTGTGCCATGGGTCTCGCGACGCCCACGTCGATCATGGTCGGAACGGGCCGCGCGGCTGAGCTGGGGATTTTGTTCCGCCGTGGTGATGCGCTCCAGCGACTTAACGAAGTTACGACTGTTGCTTTTGATAAGACAGGCACGCTGACCGAAGGGCATCCCCAAGTGGTCACTGTCTACGCTGAAAACCGTCGCGAGGCGTTGCGGTACGCAGCATCGGTTGAGGCTCAATCCGAACACCCAATGGCCCGAGCTATTTTGCGCGATGCGGCCTCAAACGGTATCCAATTGGTCAAGGCGCAGTCGTTCAAGTCGACTGCGGGTAAAGGGGTCTCTGGTATCGTGGACAGCCATCAGGTCTTGGTCGGGTCCGAACGATTTTTAACTGAAAACAATGTGTCGGTTGCCTCTTATTCCGCGCGGGCAGCATCACTGGCCCAAGAAGGTCAGACACCGTTCTTTGTTGCAGTTGATGGCGCGATGGTTGCACTTATCGGTGTAGAAGACCCGATTAAAGCAGGTGCGAGAGATGCAATTTCTGCCCTGCAAGAACGTGGTATGCAGGTCGCAATGGTGACGGGAGATAACATCGCCACCGCAGAGAGCATCGCGCGACGTTTGGGCATCGATACGGTCGTTGCTGAAGTGCTTCCTGAAGGAAAGGTTGATGCCGTCCGTGACTTGCAAGCCAATGGCCCAGTCGCGTTCTTTGGCGATGGTATCAACGATGCGCCCGCCTTGGCTCAGGCAGATGTCGGGGTCGCTATGGGGACGGGCACCGATGTTGCGGTTGAAACGGCCGACGTTGTCCTCATGCGTGGGGATCTAAGCGGTGCCGTTGCCTCAGTTCGCATGAGCCGCGCCGTCATGCAGAACATTCGGCAAAACCTGTTTTGGGCCTTCGCATATAACATTGCGCTGATCCCTGTTGCCGCAGGTATTCTCTATCCTTCATTCGGCATTCTAATGTCGCCGATGCTCGGTGCGAGTGCGATGGCGTTTTCGTCCGTGTTCGTGGTGAGTAACGCTCTGCGTTTGCGGAGCTATGCGGCAGGTCGAAAGGTGAACCAATGAACATAAAAGAAGCAGCAGCCCGCACGAACCTACCCGCTAAGACGATCCGATATTACGAGGATATTGGTCTCGTCCAACCTGACCGTAACGCGAACGGATACCGTGCGTTTGAGGAAGCGGATATTCACAAGCTCGCCTTCATCGGACGTGCGCGTGGGTTAGGTTTTACCGTCGAGGAATGTCGCACCTTGTTGCATCTCTACGAAGATACGACCCGCACCAGTGCCGAGGTTAAATCTATTGCGCGCGATCACCTTGCACGGATCGATCAGCGAATTGCCGAGATGAAAGAGATGCGCAAAACGCTTGCGCATCTAGTGTCGTGCTGTGCGGGCGATGATCGACCGAATTGCCCCATCCTTGATAGTTTGGCGTCAGATCAGAGTGTCAAATCAGGGTGACGGTTAACGTCTTTGTAGAGCAGGTATCGGAACGGTTCATTGCTCGTTGCAACGCAGGCCTGCGGGCAAAACGCGCGGAGCCACATGAAATCCCCCGGGCCTACATCAACCCAACGTTCGTTAAGCAGATACCGTGCCGTACCTTGCAGAACATAAAGCCCGTGTTCCATCACATGCGTTTCGGCAAAGGGAATGCGGCCACCTTTGGTAAAGGTCACGATGTTGACGTGCATATCATGTCCCAGATCGGTCTGATCAACGAACCGCGACGTGCCCCAATCTTTGGCGTCTGACATCCATGTAATCGGCGTGTCGTGGTCGCTTGTGATGTAGGGAGTCGGCGCGTCGTAACCGTGCGCATGAACGTATTGGCGGCGTATCCAGTGGAATTTCAGCGGGCCATCGCCTGCATTCCGAAGCGTCCAGCGCGTGTGGGGCGGGATATAGGCATATCCCCCCGCCATCAGAATATGTGTTTGCCCCGCGACGATAAGCTCCATAATGCCGTCCGCGATGAACAGCACGGCTTCGGCATTTCGGTTGGGCTCTGGTGTATCCGAGCCGCCGTTTGGGCCGACCTCGACCGCATATTGAGCGAACGTTTCGGCAAAGCCACTTAGGGGACGTGCCAAAATCCAGCACCGTGTATCGATCCACCCGGGCAAAAGGCTCGCTGTGATATCACGCATCGTTGCGGCTGGGATCAGCGCGTAGCTCTCGGTGAAATGAGCGCCGTTTTGCGCGGGATCATCATCAAATGAGGGCATCCCGCCCAATGGAAATGCATATGACATTCAACTACTTTCGACTGTTCGGATCCCATGCCGAATACAATGACGCTGAACCAACATTAGCATAAGCGGCTCAAATCCGAGAACTGTTATAGCCCCACACCATTTTATGAGTCTCACTTTGCGAGACGGGTAAAGCGCCATTCAACTTCTTGGGTCCAAACCTCGCCCGCTTTGACGGTGATCTTTGGGAAAGACGGTTCATGTGGGGCATTCGGCCAGAATTGCGGTTCAAAGGCGAGCGCGGCGTAATTTGCAAAGCCCGCGTTCGACGCAGAACGACCATCATAGACCTGAAGTCCAGGCATGTCGGTGGCGATGGTCATCCGTAGGTCACCGCCTTCGAGGGTCACGACATCGCGCAGATCCAGTTTGATCCGCGATAGGCAGAAGTTGTGGTCGATCGGCGGATTAGCTGGAACGACATCGCGCAAGGTGCGGAAATCGTAGTCGGTGCCCTCAACTTCGGTCACTTCGGTCGGAATATTCTCGGCGTCCGTGGGCAGATAGTTCTGTGCTTTGATCTGCAATTTATGGCCAGCAAAGGTCGGGTCGCCCGTCAAATTCCAATAGCTGTGATTGCAGATGTTGATCATGCTCAACTCATCCGTCGTCGCAGTGATTTCCATCCGCAT
>JAYPVO010000139.1:0-5543 GCA_038134645.1 Paracoccaceae bacterium | reverse complement strand
CCAGCGCCGTCCACTTGGAGTTCGTTCAGAACGGTTGCGTTCTGTCCTTGAGGAACCAGAAGGCCGTCATCGACGTTTTCCCAGATCGTCAGACCCAGAACGTCGCCAGCGCTGATTGTGTCAGAGCCAAGAAGCGCAGCGTTTTCAAGCGAGGCTGAGAAGCCAAGCGCGGGCGAAACGCTTGCAATGCGGTTTACGCGGTCATCGACGATCAACACAAAGGCATCGCCTTCGCGCATCACGGAACCCGCGAAAATTTCAGCTTTATTCGGGCCAGAGCGCGGCAAACCACAGGCTCCCATAAGGGAACAAGCGGCGATGATTGCCGCACCTCGGGCAAGGCGCAAACTTAGGGTGCTCACTGCTCGGTCTCCTCGACCTATTATTATCTGCCTCAAGTTTTGAGAGTAAGTTACCGAAGTCTGTGAATAAAATCCAGTCTGCAACACCAAAGCGTGCAATCTGTTGCCACCCTGCCGCGAGTGAGTGGTTGGCCACTAGGGGTAGTGGTGTCTAGTTCACAATCCGCAAGGACTGCCTCGGTGCGATCTTTCCTGAGCGGAGCGCATCATAGGGATCTTCGTCGTCGAGCATCATGTCTACAACCTGCCGTAGCAATTGACGGCGCCCGCGAGACGAATAGAACCCACCGGGAATTTGGCTCGTTTCAAGCAAGAACTGCCGATAATCGCGATAGGCCCGATTGTCTGGGCGCCCCGGTTGGGCAAAGAAATCAGGCAGGGGCAGGGTCGAGACGAACTCTGGTTTGTCATAGACTGCGTTGCCAAACACCTTGAGCGGGATCGACCGCCAGAGGACCTGTTGGGCGGCGGTTGAATTGACTGTCACCGCAGTGCGCGCGTGATCCAAGAGCTTTGCCAGTTTGCCGCCGCGAATGTAGTGAATCCGATCCTCTACGCCGAACTCTTTGGCGATGCGGTTGATGTTCTTGCGTGTGGGTGAGCGGTCGTTTTCCAGCGGGTGCGCCTTGAACACGAGGTGGTGGTGACGGCCTGCGCCTTGGGCAAAGCCTTCGATCACAACGCGCAGGAAATCTTCCATAGATGCAAAGGGCGAATGGCGGAGGAAATTCGAGTCATGCTCTAGCTGCAACAAGACAAGGTGATACGGAAAGCCCCCGAACCGAACCCGCGAAGTTGCGATCATGCGATGCAGCGAAATGAAAGGCATCAGCAGTAGACGCCGCGTGTAGAGCAGCGCTTCGTGCAGCGGACTAAGGTCACGGTGAGGCGCGAATTTTCGGAACTGGCGGTTTCGGAAAATCACGAACCAGTGGTAGAGCGCCCCGTAAAAGACGTGCTGGCGCATGTCGCCCCAATGCGCGGGCGGTTCTGGAACGTCCATTTCAGAGCGCTCGAGGTCCTGACGCATCTGGTCGATGGACATGTCCATGAGGCGCGAATTGCCATTGGTGCCGCCGCGTTCATAGGTGACCCAATAGGGCCGCATATAGCCTTCTTCGAACACGTGAATAGTAAGGCCCAGTTCTTTGGCGGCAGCGACGGCATTTGCGTGGATCGGACGGACATCCCCGTATAGCACAATGTCGGTGATCTGATGCTCTTGGACCAAATCAATGAATTTGGCAGGCCAGTCAGACGGTGCGCCAGTGAACGGAATAAAATTCCTGTCACCAAACGAAAACGCACGATCACCCGCGTTAAAGCCAACGCGCCAAACTTCGGCTCCTGCACGGCGCAGCATAAGGCCGAGCCGATGGAAGAAGGGCCCGTGTGGGCCTTGTAAAAACAGGAAGTGGCGGTTTGGTCTCTGGGTCACTTTAAAACGGGTGCACTTCTATAACTTCGTCAGCGTTTCCGCAGATTACCCTGTGGATAAGGCATAAATATGTTTTTTTCTACAGGCGATGCTGGGCCGATCATTTTGCGGGACTACCCTTGCCCTTGTCTGGGGCCTGATGGAACGATACCACTTGGTCAACTTTGGAAAGGCAGACCCATGTTTACTGGCATCATCACGGATATTGGCAAGGTTCTCGAACTTGAGCAGCGCGGGGATCTGCGTGCTCGGATTGGGACGTCTTATGACGTGGATGGTATCGATTTGGGTGCCTCGATTGCGTGCAACGGGTGCTGTTTGACGGTTGTGGCCTTGGGGCGCGAGCCGCAGAACTGGTTCGACGTTGAAATCAGCGCGGAAAGCGTTGCCAAGACGAACATCGGCGGATGGGCTGTTGGAAAACGGATCAATTTAGAACGTGCGCTCAAGGTTGGTGACGAACTGGGCGGTCATATCGTGTCGGGGCACGTGGATGGTGTTGCGGACCTGATCGCCATGACGACCGAGGGGGACAGCACGCGCATGACATTCCGTGCGCCTGAAGAGCTGGCGAAATTCATCGCGCCCAAAGGGTCGGTTGCATTGAACGGCACTTCGCTCACCGTAAACGAGGTGGATGGCGCGACCTTTGGGATCAACGTGATTCCGCATACCAAAGAGGTGACGATTTGGGGTGATGTTCAGGTTGGGGACCGTATCAACCTAGAGATCGACACGATGGCCCGCTACGTGGCGCGTCTGCGGGAATGGGACTAACCGACCCGCGTTTGACTTACCGCAAAGTCTGGCTCCCGTTTCCAGCCTAACCACCTAGGATCGCCTAACAAGATCGGGAAATACCATGTCGACCAAATTCGAAGCCGCTGGCCCAGTTGAACGCGATCTCAAAGATGCCATTTCGAGCATCGAAGAGATCATTGATGAGGCCCGCAACGGTCGGATGTTTATCCTCGTCGATCACGAAGATCGCGAGAATGAAGGCGATCTGGTGATCCCTGCGCAGATGGCAACGCCTGACGCGGTGAACTTTATGGCGACCCACGGGCGTGGCCTGATCTGCCTGACCATGACGAGCGAACGTATTGCGCAGCTTGGCCTGCCGCTTATGGCATCGACCAACTCGTCGCGTCATGAAACAGCGTTCACGGTCTCGATCGAAGCGCGTGAAGGTGTGTCGACGGGTATTTCGGCAGGCGACCGTGCGCGAACGATTTCTGTGGCGATTGATGCCTCCAAAGGCCCTGCCGATATCGCGACCCCTGGGCATATTTTCCCACTGCGTGCGCGTGATGGTGGCGTGTTGGTGCGTGCTGGTCATACAGAGGCGGCCACCGACATTTCCCGCCTTGCTGGCCTGAACCCATCGGGCGTGATTTGCGAGATCATGAAGGAAGACGGCGAAATGGCCCGTCTGCCTGATCTGGTTGCCTTTGCGCAGATGCATAACCTCAAGATCGGGACGATCAGCGACCTGATCGCCTATCGTCGTCGGCACGATAACCTTGTCAAACTGCGGGACGAACAGCAGATCACGTCAGAGTTCGGCGGCGACTGGACGATGCGGATTTACACTGACCAGACTCAAGGTGCAGAGCATATCGCGCTAATCAAAGGTGACATCAGCGGCGACGAACCTGTTTTGGTGCGGATGCATTCGCTTGATCCGATGCTGGATATGGTTGGTGTTGGTCACAAGGGTCGCGCGTTCGAGTTTTCGCAGTCGATGAAAACCATCGCAGCTGAGGGGCGTGGGGCCGTTGTTTTGCTGCGCGATTTGCAAATGAAACTGGTCCCCGAAGAAGGCCAATCACCGCAAACGCTCCGCCAATATGGGCTCGGCGCACAAATTTTGTCGTCCTTGGGCCTGTCGCGTATTACACTGTTGTCCAATTCGCCCAAGCCAAAGGTGGTGGGGCTTGATGCCTACGGTCTAGAGATTGTCGGCACCCGCATGATTGACGGAGCAAACTGATGGCTGGCGCATCCCACTACATCCTTGATCGGCCCGAGTTTGAGGACCCGATTAAGCTGCTGATCATCGTCGCGCCGTATTACAAAGACATCACCGATGGTCTGGTCGCTGGCGCAAAGGCCGAGATTGAAGCCGCTGGCGGCACCTATGAGGTGATCGAAGTGCCAGGTGCACTCGAAATTCCGACCGCAATTGGTATCGCCGCACGCATGTCGAACTTTGACGGATATGTCGCGCTGGGCTGTGTGATCCGTGGGGAAACCACCCATTACGATACGGTTTGTAATGATTCGAGCCGTGCCATCACTTTGCT
Source organism: Paracoccaceae bacterium (assembly GCA_038134645.1). GTDB lineage: Bacteria > Pseudomonadota > Alphaproteobacteria > Rhodobacterales > Rhodobacteraceae > Marivivens. The sequence goes on along the minus strand of JAYPVO010000139.1, from coordinate 1,437 downwards.
CGGTCTGCAGGGCCATTGCATCGGCAACGGCATCCTCACGGTCGAGAATTATGAGCAAGCTGCCGTTCGGTCAGACCCCAAAGATCAAAACAAAGGGGGCGGTGCTGCCGCTGCGGCCTTGCACCTGATCGCCTTGGGCCGTAAGTGGGGCCGCGCCGGTAAGATCGGCTTCACCAACGATATACTGCTGGCCCAAAAGGCCTGAGGACCGCCCAAGCCATGAACGTTTCCAATAACGAACGCCGCAAGATGAAATCAGCCTCGCGTCTCTACGCGGTTCAGGCGCTGTTCCAAATGGAAGTTTCTGGCCAAACCGTCGAAGCGGTGGTGCGTGAATTTGCGAACTATCGTTTCGGCGAAACGATTGAGGGCGACACTCTCCAAGATGGCGACATCGAAGTGTTGCGTTCGATCGTCGACGTTGCTGTGAACGAACAGGCAAAGATCGACCAAATGACCGACCGTGCGTTGGTCGCGAAATGGCCGATTGATCGTATCGACCCGACCTTGCGTGCGTTGTTCCGTGCGGCTGGCTCTGAATTGGTGGCAGGCGATACCCCGCCCAAAGTGGCCATCGTTGAATACGTTCAGGTTGCTGAGGCGTTCTTCCCAGAAGGCCGCGAACCTAAATTCGTGAACGCTGTTTTGGACCACATGGCCCGCGAAGCACGCCCCGAAGCGTTCTAACAGGCAATTCCCCGCCGTTTCCTGCGACAACTCTGCTCATTCTGGCGAATCCCCTTGCAGCGCGGGGGGAAGCGACTACGTTCAGAATTGTAACGGAGGTGCGACCATGCCCAAACTTATCAAGATGTATATCACTCAGGTGATCATCGGTTTCATCGTCTCGGCGGTGTTTGTGGGTCTGCTTCTCTGGTTTAACATCGCGAACCTCGCGCATCTCGTCACCAGCTCTAAAGAGGGCCTTTTGGCCGTATTCCTGCTGTGGCTGTTCAACGGCATTGTCTTTGCGGGTGTTCAGTTTGCGATCCGCATCATGAATATGAATGACGATGATGACGAACCTCGTGGTGGTCTGCGTCAGCACAGCATGATCCGTGAGCCTGCTTTGGTACGCGTGCCTGTTCAGGCGAAACGCACCTATCGTGCGCGCAATCTGCGTCACTAAATCCCGCTGCAATTAGTTTAAGGGGCGTCCGCTGGGGCGCCCTTAGTTTTTTGTGTGGGGAAAGTGGCGAGAACCACAGCAACCGTGCACCCTTTATTCCCGAGGACCTGTTTTTACAGGTGGGCGCCAGATAACCAGGCCAGGGCAAGGACAGAGCCAGCTCCCTCGGATTTGCTTAAGGCCACTGGAATGTAAGAGCTTACGCACGTGAAGAGCAGAAACTCGCCAAGGCTGCAGATAGTCCTCAGCGTTCCGTCAATCAAGCCCCGCAAGATGACTTGACCAATGTTCACCTATTGTTCATGTTT
>JAYPVO010000138.1:0-5572 GCA_038134645.1 Paracoccaceae bacterium | reverse complement strand
GCAGAGCCGCGCAAGCGTCAGGTTTCGACCGCGCTGAAGGCCTACGCGATGCTGGCATCATCGGCAGCGAAGGGCGGCGTTCGTATCCTTCCGGAATAAGAACACGTCTCGCTGTGATCTAAAGGCCGCCCCAATCGGGCGGCCTTTTTCATATCAGAAAGAGGGTGATCGCTGGGAACGCGAGTAATATCGCCACGCGGATCAAATCGGACCCCACGAACCAAATGACCGCACGATAGGTCTCTGGCATTGGGGTTTCACGATCCATCGAATTGATGATGAACAGGTTCATCCCGACAGGCGGCGTTATCAACCCCACCTCAACCACGATCAATACGAGCACACCGAACCAGATCGCCAGTTCTTCGGTCGTCATCCCCCATTCCATCATTCTCAACGCAGGGAAAAAGATCGGCACGGTCAGTAGGATCATCGACAGGCTATCCATCACGCAGCCCATGATGAGGTAGAACACTAGGATGGCGATCAGGATTGCGATGGGTGCGTAGCCTTGGGACAACAGCCATTCCGACACCTCTTGCGGTGCGCCTGATCGAGCGAGAAAACCGTTGTAATACTTCGCGCCGAACACAATCAGATAGATCATCGCGGATGATTTCGCGGTGGCGAGAAATGCCTCGACGATAGCACTCCGTCCTAGAGTTCCGTTTAGAGCAGCAACAATCCCCGTCCCAGCCGCGCCAACGGCAGCGCCTTGGGTCGGAGTAAAGAGGCCTGTGTAGATGCCACCAACAACCGTCGCAAAGACAGCAAGGACGGGCCAGACTTTGACCAACTCTCGGAAGCGTTCTGTATAGGGCACGGGTGGACGCGTGCCAGCTTGATCAGGATGACGCCGCACATAGAGCGAGATGGTGATCGCATAACCGACTGCGGCCAATAGACCGGGAATGAAGGCAGCAAGGAACAGCTTCGCAATGTTCTGCTCGGTCAGGATCGCATAGACGACAAGGATCAAGGACGGCGGAATAAGGATGCCCAACGTTCCACCTGCGGCCAGTGTTGCCGTCGAAAACCCACCTGCGTAGCCAGCACGTTTGAGTTCAGGCAGAGCGACCTTGCTCATCGTGGCCGCCGTTGCCAGCGATGACCCGCAGATCGCACCAAAGCCAGCGCAGGCCCCGACCGCGGCCATAGCGACCCCTCCGCGGCGATGGCCAATCCAGCTCTCAGCGGCTTTGAATAAGGCACGCGACATACCGCCGATCGACGCGAAATGCCCCATGAGGAGGAACATCGGCACAATGGACATGGAGTAGTCCGAAAACGTCGTGAACGTCTCAGTCTTTAGCTTTGCCAGAGCGAGGTTGGGATTCCCCATCATCAGCCAAAGCCCGCCAAATCCCGCGCAGAACATAGAAATACCAATCGGGACGCGCAGAAAAATGAGACCGAGAAGCGCGGGGAACGACCAGAGGCCAATTTCAAGATTACTCAATGAACCGCCCCTTCGCCGTCGGAAAGGATAGAATGCCCCGTCAGTGCCTCAAGGCATCGGATGATCGCTACGTAAAAGCTACCGAGCGCCGTCAAACCAAGGCCGAGCAAGCTCGCTAAGTAGGCCCACCAGAGCGGGATCTGGAGCAATGTCGTCCGCGTGCCTGCACGGTGTTTTGCCTCTAAACCCTCAAGCAATTTCCAGACGATCACGACCAGAACAGCCGTGACCAAAATTTCGACTAAGGCTTGTATAATGCGCAAGATCGGAACCGGTATGTTTTGGGTAAAGAGGTCAACGCGCGCATGTCCGCCCGTCAATTGGCACAACGGTAGGAACAAGCAGACCGTGACCGCCATTCCCAACTCGACCAATTCGAAATCGCCACGCACAGGCCCCACGCCCAGCGCCAAAACCCATTCGGACGCCGCTGGAATATACTCAATCATGGCATGTGCTAGATCGGCAGAGGTCTTTCCCAGAATCGACAAACAGACCATTGCGATTAGGCTAAATAGGACCAGCCCACCCGCAATCGCAGATGCTTTTGCCGACAATAGTAAAACTCTGTACATCCAGCCTCGCGCTCGAGCGTCCAATTGCCCGCAGCGATATGCGTTCGGGCCGTAAAAGTCGAGATTTTAGGGGGCTAGAAATAAAAACCCCCGATCCGCTCAGCCTAATCGGCGATCAGATCGGGGGTATTAATGCCAGTCCACATCCCTCCTCCAAAGCATGTGGTCTAGCAAATTGAATTCTAAGATCGATCACACCGTGACCTCAGGTCAGCAGGATGTCAAACGGCGCAAATACAACCTATACTTTTGATACCATTATGCTGCTTTGCAGCATTTTTCCACATTCTCAGCTCTCTCCGCAATCTGTCCACTTACTTTGAGAATTTTCTGATTAAGGTCAAAGCGCAAGCTAGTCCTCAAAGTTACAGACCTCGCAGGAGGAACGACCGGACAACTACTCAAAGGAGCCATCGGGCCACCATGCATCTTGTGAACAAAACCTTTGATGAACTCGAAATTGGTCAAACCGAATCCCTACGCCGATTGGTGACACCTGACGATCTCTATGTGTTTGCCAATGTCTCTGGGAACTACAATCCGATGCATTTGCCCCGTCTGGATGGCGATGGGGACGGAAGCGTGGAAAGCGTTGCGCCGGGGATGTATGTCGCCTCGCTGATTTCTGCTGTTTTGGGCACCTGTCACCCTGGTCCCGGGACGCTTTATCGTCGGCAAACGCTCGAGTTTTTTGACCGCGTTCATGCGGGCGAAGAGATCATCTGTAAGGTCACCGTTACGGGCAAAGAAGCCGATGGAACGATCATTCTCGCAACGGACATAACGCTCGCCGAAAGTGGGAAGCTTGTCTTGCGCGGTGAGGCGCAGGTCTACGCACCAAAAGTCAAATTTGACCAAGACAACGTGGATGTGCCCCGCCTTGTCGTCGAACGGCATCGGCACTTTGAAGCCCTTTTGGACAAAGCGAGACCGCTCCCCCCGATTGCAACGGCCGTCGTTTGCCCTGAAGAAGTTAAATCCCTCGGCGGCGCACTTCTCGCTGCAAAAGAGAGCATCATCGCACCGATCCTGATCGGTAATGCTGTTAATATTAGAGCCGCTGCAGAAGAGCTGGGTGAAGACATCTCGACCTTTGAACTCATCGAGGCCGACCACCATTCAGCGGGTGCCATTGCATGCAAGCTTGTCCACGAAGGTCGGGCCGCTGCGGTGATGAAAGGGCATCTGCACACGGATGATCTGTTGCGCCCCATGCTGGACAAGCAAAATGGGCTACGTGTTGGGCGGCGTTTTACCCATGTCTTTGTAATGGATGTCCCGGGCATGCGTCACCCTGTGATGGTAACAGATGCCGCGATCAACATTTCACCGGACCTCGAAACTAAGGTCGACATTGTTCAGAACGCAATCGACCTCGCAATCTCTATCGGGTCCGAAGAACCTCTGGCAGCGGTGTTGTCTGCCGTTGAGACGATCAACCCTTCGATCCCTTCGTCAATTGATGCGGCGCTCCTGTCCAAAATGGCGGATCGTGGACAGATCACAGGCGGAAAAGTGGATGGTCCCTTGGCGATGGACAACGCTGTCGACATCGGCGCAGCCCGCACAAAAGGACTAAGTGGCGATGTAGCAGGCCACGCGAATATCCTTGTGGTTCCAAACATCGATGCGGGGAATATGCTGGCCAAGCAACTCGCTTTTATTAGCCATGCCGAAGGCGCTGGCATCGTCTTGGGCGCAAAAGTTCCCGTTATCCTCAATTCACGGTCTGACAGTAAAATGTCGCGCTTGGCATCCTGCGCAGTCGCAGCTCTCCATCATGCTCGACTGAATGGGTTGACCACAGGTGACGCGCAATGACGACAGTTCTCACGCTGAACGCTGGCTCATCGTCTTTGAAGTTCGCTGTCTACACATCCAATACCGACCACCCGTTGATATCGGGGCAAGTGGATCGTATCGGCGCGGATGCGACGCTTAAGCTAAAGAACGACCAAGGCGCTGACTTGCCAACACAGACCGGCGGGATGAGCACGCATCACGACGCGATAGCCAGTGTTTTGTCAGCTATTGCGCCATCATTGGGTGGCAAAACTATCGATGTTGTCGGGCACCGCGTCGTTCACGGCGGGCTATGGTATGACGCCCCAGTTCGGGTCACTGATGAGATCCTAGCGCAACTCACGACGCTCGAACCTTTCGCGCCGCTGCACCAGCCGCATAACCTGAACGGCATTAAGGCCGCCAAAGCTGCGTTTCCTGATGCCCCGCAGGTCGCATGTTTCGACACGGCGTTTCATCGGCACCACCCATACGTCAATGACACCTTCGCCATTCCCCGCACCTATTTTGACAAAGGCGTTCGTCGATACGGATTTCACGGACTGTCATACGATTACATTTCCAGCGAATTGCACCGCATCGCTCCGACCATTGCCCAAGGTCGCGTAGTGGTCGCACACCTTGGGAACGGCGCATCGATGTGTGCGATCCAAGGGGGTAAATCTGTCGCCTCCACCATGGGATTTTCAGCACTAGATGGTTTGCCGATGGGAACCAGATGCGGTCAGCTCGACGCAGGTGTCGTGCTCTATTTGATGGAGCAAGAGGGCCTCAGCGCTGCGGAAATTTCAAATATGCTCTACAAGGACTCTGGTCTGCTTGGGCTTTCAGGATTGTCGAATGACATGCGAACACTCGAAGCCTCGGACCGTACCGAAGCACGCCAAGCGATCGACTACTTCGTGTTCCGCATTCAACGCGAGCTAGGCGCGATGGCTGCTGCGATGGGCGGCATTGATGCCTTCGTCTTCTGCGGTGGCATCGGTGAGAATTCAGCACTCATTCGCGACCGTGTCTGCGAACGGGCAGGATGGATGGGAATCGAAATCGACCATAACCGTAACAATGATCATGAGCGGGTCATCTCATCTGAAATGTCCCGGACAACCGTCATGGTCATCCCCACGAACGAAGAGCTCGTTATTGCGCGGGCGGCACGGGATTTGGCAGGCAATTAAAATAGAATGTCGTCCAAATCATCCGAACCTGAATCGGAAGGCGCTTCTTCCGAAAATTCCAAAGCCACGACTTCGCCGCCAAAGAGCGTATCGTGAATGACCCGCTCACCCTCCATCGTGTACTTCGCGCGCAGGCGGGAGAGAATTTCTGACATCCGTTCTGGGTTTCCCACGCCCTGATCGGCAGATGCCTCGATAAACATCTTTAGTCCCATCAGATGCGAACCGAGCCGATCTAGCCGTTCACTGAACCGTTCTAGTTCACCTGTCGCCGAAGCGATTTGGGTGGGAAGAGACGAAGCAGCAGCTTCGAAGCCCGAACTTGTTCGGACCATCAGCCCGTTCGCGGTTTCGATCATATTGAACAAGGCATGACCGTCGTTTGAGAAATCGGTCAGACAATTTTCCAATCCCCCAATTCGGTCTTCGGTCAAAATTCTGATTGTCTTTCGCGTATCCGCCAAAATGGACTGAAGCCGCGAAATAATCAGGTCGCTTTCATCGGTCAGGTCACGAAGCCAATGCGCCAATTCTCGAAGAGCACGCCCCTCAGTCCC
>JAYPVO010000137.1:0-5603 GCA_038134645.1 Paracoccaceae bacterium | reverse complement strand
TACCGACCTTTGCGGCGGCGGAATTCGAAATCAGCGGTTACACGGGCATCCAAGAAGCACCGCATGCCAAGGTCACCGGTACTGATCCTGACAACGGTGTGAGCACGAACCTTAACTTCACGGCTGGATGGGAAGGGAAGCCTTTCGCGATGCCTCCTTACTACGGCTTTCGCGGCACGTGGTGGCGCAATGAAAACCTAGGTTTCGGTGTTGAGTACACACATGCCAAAGTTTACGCCGATGCCGACACACTTCAGACTGCTGGCTATAGCCGTTTCGAATTGACCGATGGTATCAACATTCTGACCGCAAACGCGACGTATCGTTGGAATGATAAATGGGCCTCTGGCGCGGTCACTCCTTATGTCGGCGGTGGTTTGGGTTTCACTTTCCCGCACGTCGATATTGAAGCAGCAGCCGGCGGCCCGCACACCTGGGAATACCAAATCACAGGCGCTGCAGCTCGCCTATACGCAGGTGCAAAATATGACCTGAGCGATACCTGGGCCGTGTTCGGTGAATACCAGTTCACATACAGCAAGCAGGATATCGATTTGGACAATGGCGGCAACGTCCAGTTCAACTTGATTACAAATGCGCTGAACGTTGGCCTTAGCTACACGTTCTAACCCTTATTCCGGTACGGTGTCCGTCATGGATTTCCGAGCCGCGAAATCGGCGTGCCACTTTGCCAATTCAGGCCGTGTGGCGCGCCAGTTCCGATCTCCCAAACGAAAATCGACGTAGGACAGCGCGACACCGATCGCGATTTGTCCCATATCCAGTGGCGCCAAGAGGTTGCTGACCCAGCGTTCTTCGACAGCAGTCAGAGCGCGGTCGATCTTTGCCCATTGAGCTTCAACCCAATCTGGATACTGAAATTCTGCAGGCCGCATGCGCGCTTCGTAAACAATTGCAACGGCAGCCTCGAGAATCGCATCGGCGGTGGCCTCAAGGGTTAGGACATCCCACCGGCGATCTGTTGGATAGAGGCCAAGGTTCCATTCCGCATCAAGGTAGCGCGTGATGACGCGGCTATCATACAGCGCAGGCCCTGAATCGCGGATCAAGGCGGGGATTTTTCCCAGTGGGTTCGCAGCGATCACCGACGAATCGGTCGCAAAGGGCGTCGTAGCAACCATGAGCTCTTCTACCTCGTTTGTTTTGCCAGCTTCGTGGATCAAAACGCGGACTTTCCGAACGAAGGGAGAGGTGATCGAGGCGATGAGTTTCATGGATGTATCCTGAGTTGAGTTGGCCGAGGTTAATCAGCGAGAGAGGCACGCATCAAGGACGCAATCGTTGATGGCTCCAGACCAAATCCGTGTTGTTCTACTTCTTTCGAGGCGGACAGCCGCGCCTCATCGGGTTTGTTTTGGGCAAGTTTCCATGTGCCATCGACAGAGGTGATGGTCAGTCGAACAGGAACGATCTGCCGCATCATACGGTCAATTGCCTCGTCTGGCATTTTGTCCGTTTTCCAAGGCGTCTTTGGCAGCAGGCGCGATTCGAAAAACGCAGATTGGCGGTCGAGCATGTCTCGCATTGCGTCTTCGGGCAGCTTTTCGAGAGTTCCGCGAAGATGTGCTGCTACATAGTTCCAAGTGGGCACTTGGTGGTCGAGATTATACCAATCTGGAGAGATGTAGCTATCGGCACCATTCACGGCCAGAAGACACTTTTGCGGATCTGACAGGGCACGGACGATTGGGTTGGACCGAACAAGGTGTATATCGGCGGTCTTACCATCCTCGGAGAGTAGAAACGGCACATGGGAGGCCAGTGGTCCCTCATCACCGTTGATGGTCAGCGTCCCAAACGCCCGATCCCGAGCGAATTCGATGGCTTGGTCAGGGGGCGTTTGGCGGTAGATCGGATTCGGATGCATGGGGCGCTTTCGTTTGGATGTCGTATCGACACCCAACGATCAGGCGCGAAGCTGTTGTCCGTCAACACCCAGAATTGTAGCGGTCACAATTTCCGATTCGGGCTGGTCTGTATCGAACATCACTTCGGTGAATTGTTCTGTCCGCCCCATCCGCGCATTTTCCATCAGAACGTGATGCGTCTGACCGATTTGTTGTGCCAGATGAGCGGCGACCCGTTCATCCCCTTTGGCGCGAAGTCTAGCGGCGCGATCTTTGATGAGTTTTCCGTTCACTTGCGGCATCCGCGCGGCAGGCGTGCCCTGACGGATCGAATAGGGGAACACGTGGAGCCACGTTAGGTGACAGTCATCGACGAGCCGCAGTGAGTTTTGGAAGTGCTCTTCGGTCTCGGTTGGAAATCCAGCGATGATGTCCGCGCCAAAGGTCATATCAGGACGTAGCTTGATCGCTTCCTCGGCAAATCGGATCGCATCATCACGAAGATGGCGGCGCTTCATCCGTTTGAGGATCAAATCGTCACCGTGCTGAAGCGACAAATGTAGATGAGGCATTAATCGAGGTTCGGTGGCGATGGCCTGCATGAGGTTTTCGTCAACTTCGATAGAATCAATCGAACTGATGCGAAGACGCCGAAGGTCGGGCACCAGTTTCAGGATTCGCATGACCAGATCGCCGAGTTTTGGCGTGGCAGGCAGGTCGGCACCCCACGAGGTTAGGTCCACACCCGTAAGAACGACTTCGTTATAGCCCTTATCGACCAACCGTTTGATCTGATCGACCACGACACCAGCAGGGACCGAGCGGGAGTTGCCGCGGCCAAACGGGATAATGCAAAACGTGCAACGGTGATCGCAGCCGTTCTGAACCTGAACGTAGGCACGCGAGCGCGTTCCAAACCCGTCTATCAAGTGCCCAGCCGTTTCAGTGACCGACATGATATCGTCAACCCGCACGGCCTCGGTTTGACCAATGAGGTCGGGGGCCATAGATGCCCAAGTATCCGCCTGCATCTTTTCGGTGTTGCCGATGACGCGTGTCACTTCGGGCATTGCTGCGAACGTTTCAGGCTCCACCTGTGCCGCACAGCCTGTCACGATCAGAACGGCATCAGGGTTTTCGCGGCGAAGTTTGCGAATCTCTTGTTTGGCTTTACGGACGGCCTCGGATGTGACGGCACAGGTATTCACGACCACAGCGTTTTCGACCCCAGCCTTGGCAGCCAGATCTTTCATCGCTTCGGTCTCGTAGGCGTTCAGACGGCAGCCCAAGGTCGAAAAGACAGGTGCGCTCATCGCCAGATACCATCAAACACGTGTGCCGTTGGCCCAGTCATCCAGACACCATCCTCGCGCCAATCGATGTGGAGGGTGCCGCCATCGAGATCAATCCGTACCTTGCGTCCTGTGAGCCCTCTGCGGGCCGCTGCAACGGCTGTCGCACATGAGGATGACCCAGACGCCAGAGTTAGGCCGGCGCCACGTTCCCAAACGCGCATACGGATGTGATCAGGGCCAACAACCGTAGCGACCTGCACATTCGTGCGCTGGGGGTAAAGGGGATGATGTTCGATTGTTGGTCCAAAGGTGGTCAGATCGACAGCTTCCGCATCTTCGACAAAGAACGTGCAGTGTGGGTTGCCCATTCCAGTCGCGGTCGGTGCGCCGTCAATCGGCAGCGACAGCGTATCCATTTCATGAGCGAGCGGGATTTCGTCCCAGTTCAGCTGGGGTGGACCCATATTCACCGAGGTCAGGCCATCTCCCGTATCTTCGGCGAAGAGGGTGCCGCGATCTGTGGTGATCGTGAGAGCGGATTTGCCCGTGCGATCCATTTCCCAGCGGGCAATGCAGCGAGTCGCGTTTCCACAGGCGGCGGATTGCGAACCGTCAGAGTTCCAAAAGACCAGATGAAGGTCCGAATTGCGGCCTTCGTGAATGGTCGCCAATTGATCGAACCCGATTCCCATGTGGCGATCGGCCATGGCAACAGCCAAGGCTTCGTCCACGACAGTGCCGAGGACGCGTTCATCAATGACTACGAAATCATTGCCCAAACCGTGCATTTTCATGAACGGCAGGCCGGTATTTTGTTCTGCGCGCATGGCCGTCGTATACGCCTCGATAAAAATTAAATCCAGAGATCGCGATTTTCGGGTTGACCCTACCCAGCGACCTTTCTAGAAGCCCCTCCACAGTGGGCCGTTAGCTCAGTTGGTAGAGCAACTGACTTTTAATCAGTGGGTCGCAGGTTCGAATCCTGCACGGCTCACCACTTTCTCTAAAGAGAACGAAAAAAGGCGCCTTTCGGGCGCCTTTTTTGTTTCTTTCAGCCAAATCGACACGATTTTCTGCGTTTCGCCCAGACTAGGAAATCCTGCGTTCGATTCGAAAGACGAATACGAGAATGAGCATCAGGAAGAATTGACCGGAAATATCGCCGATCAAATAGCCGACTCCCTGAATTACGTCAGTTCCGTAGATTAGTGAGGTGAGAATCGAGTTGACCAAAGATGCGATTCCGCCTGCGATGAGTAGATATTTCCACTGAGCCATCGATGTCAGCGCGTTGATTCGAGTTCCGCTGACAGCTTCGACCGCAAAAATTCCTACGATTCCAACAGTCGACCCGACCAGCGTTGTTAACGTTGGTAGTTCGATGACAGCATCGAGGCCATTGGACGATAAATGGGCCAGTAATGCGCCAGGAAAAATGTATAAGATCGATTTCGCGCGATAAATCCACGCCGCTAGCAGCCGGACCCCGTGCGGCAGGAACAGAAGGCTTAGATAATTTGGCAGATCGCCCAAAAAGTACTTTTGGATCGGGCCCAACAAAAAGATCGAAATCCAGAAGGCCGCAAGAAAACAGGTAGAAACAACAACCGTTCTAAGAACTTCATTCTTCATTGGGCCTTCGGTGTCCTTTCCCAACTCTGTAGTGATTGATCACATGTTGAGATCAGGATTCAGGCGATACCAACCTTTGCCAAGTTCGGTGTCAGAAATCAGGTATCCCTTGAGATCCAGCACTCGAAGAGCGCGGAAGAATGAGGCGCGAGGCACAGAAGATGTCAGCTGATGGGCCATCAGATCGGCGGTCTTCAGAGTGCCCGTGGTCAATGACACCTCTGCCGCCGCAGATAGCAGATCACGTTCAACGTCCGACAAATCGCTTAGTCCGAGTTCACACTCCATATCGCGCAGAAGCACGCGCAATTGTGAGATGGCTTTGAGGCTGGACATAGTCAGACGATTACCTTTGCGTCAGTTAGGGGCTTTCGAAAACTACTATTAAAAGTAGAAACTTGGGCATTCTCTTTAGGTGTAGATTATAGATAAAAAGAGTAAGATACGTAAATTTAATTACGCAAATCGCGCAAGTTTGAGTTGTGCACTCTAATTTTTGCCTTCGCTGGGAAAGACGGATTTTGCTCCCAATATTCCTGATCGAAGGATGAGATATCTGGCAAACCGTCAAAGTCCGCTGTCAATGCGCGCTCTGGGGCAAAAAAAGAAATCAGCGCATCAATTTGCGCTGATTCTGTTTGAATTCTATCAAATTACGAACGGTTGAGTGTATCGCCGGGCTGTAGTTTGGGAGTGAGCTCAACGACCAAGCCTTCATCTGCGTCGGGGTTGGTCACGCGGTCCGCAAGTATTTGCGCCGCACGACGGCCGATTTCGCGACGGCAAGCATCCATCGATGCCAATTTGC
>JAYPVO010000136.1:0-5609 GCA_038134645.1 Paracoccaceae bacterium | reverse complement strand
AGAGCTTTGCGGAATTTTCGGCTGATAACATCCGCGACACCTTTAAGGTGATGCTTCAGATGGCAATGGTTCTGACCTATGGCGCCAAAGTGCCCGTGGTCAAAGTTGGTCGTATGGCTGGCCAGATGGCAAAGCCGCGTTCGGCACCAACCGAAGTGATCAATGGCACCGAGCTTCCGAGCTACCGTGGCGACATCGTCAACGGTTTCGACTTCACACCTGAAGCACGCATTCCCGATCCAGACCGTATGCTGCAGGCCTACACGCAGGCCGCTGCAACGCTGAACCTTCTGCGCGCATTCTCGACCGGTGGTTATGCCGACCTGCACAAGGTGCACTCTTGGACGCTTGGTTTCACCGCGTCACCTGAGGCAGAGCGTTACCGTGAACTAGCAAACCGCATCAGCGATACGCTCGACTTCATGAACGCTGCTGGCATTCGTGATGAGGCGAACCACGCGATGCAGACCGTGGACTTCTTCACCAGCCACGAAGCGCTACTCTTGGAATACGAAGAAGCGCTTTGCCGTCTGGATTCGACTTCGGGCAAATGGCTTGCAGGTTCGGGTCACATGATCTGGATCGGTGACCGCACCCGTCAGCCTGATGGCGCGCACGTTGAATTCTGCAAAGGCGTTCAGAACCCGATCGGCCTAAAATGCGGTCCGTCGATGACCTCTGGTCACCTGAAATCGCTGATGGCGTCACTGAACCCACAGAACGAAGCAGGCCGTCTGACCCTGATCGCACGCTTCGGTGCGGGCAACGTTGGTGAACACCTGCCGCGCCTGATCAAAGCTGTTCAGGAAGAGGGTGCAAACGTCGTTTGGACCTGTGACCCGATGCACGGCAACACGATCAAATCCTCGACCGGCTACAAAACCCGTCCGTTCGACAGCGTTCTGCGTGAAGTCCGCGAGTTCTTTGCGGTTCATAACGCAGAAGGCTCGATCCCAGGCGGTGTCCACTTTGAGATGACAGGTAAGGACGTCACCGAATGCACTGGCGGTGTTCGCGCTGTGACCGATGAGGATCTGAGCGATCGTTACCACACAGCATGCGATCCGCGTTTGAACGCCTCGCAATCGCTTGAACTCGCGTTCCTCGTTGCAGAAGAACTCTCTGCGCGTCGCGACAAACTGGCAACGGCAGCGTCTGCTTAATCGCGGTCGTTATCGACTACCAAACGAAGGGCCGGCCGATTGGTCGGCCTTTTTCGTTCGCCCGCATAGAGCGCCTGATCAAACGACTGCATTGGCGACAAGCTGATTTTTTCGTGCCGCACAGGGGCAGGGCCGTCGATTGAGAACCGCCGCGCACTGCGCCCCTGAATACCTTCTGTCACAATCGCACCGAGGGCTCGTGTCGGGACACCGTTCACACCAGCGAGAGGCATCAAAAGCAATTGCCCTGTGAACTTTGGGCGCGACAAACCGCGTTGGGCAGACAGTGACAATTCGATAATCGCCGGATCAGAGAAACAGGCCTCAACATAGGTTTGCAAACGGTCGCGATCTACCGGTTCAAACAACATGGATAGCGGCATACCGCGCGCCTCCATCATCATGAGATCATTGATTTTTTGACCACTCACACGCAAACGACCAACACCAGGCGCGACACGTTCCAAGATAAATGAAAACGGTAAGGCTCCATCGATACGGCTCGGGTCAATTGCGCGCCGTTCGGGTAGCGTCTTTGGTCCACGTAATTCGTGCCAATAGGCCTCGAGAACCTTGAGCGTATCGCTATTTGATTGGTGTGGCGTATCCATGTCGCACATCCTTAACGGGTCTTTCAAATTCATAAAACAATTCATTCAAATTGACACGACCCTTCGCGCTTCAAGGTTAACAGGTACTCGCACCACTTGCCGCAGGAGCCCAACTTGCATTAAGCCATTGGCAACAAAAGGAGAGGCACCAGTGATCCGATCAATGACCGCATTCGCCAGCCGCACGGGCGCACATAGTGCAACCCAGTGGAGCTGGGATATTCGCAGCGTCAATGCGCGTGGGTTAGACCTTCGCCTGCGGCTCCCAGAAGGGATTGATGGGCTCGAACAATCCGTGCGCACCGCACTGACCAAGAGGTTTTCGCGCGGCAATATCACCTTGAACCTGCGCCTGACCCGCGACGATGCTGATAAAAAGTTGGCCGTTGACCCCGCAGCCCTCGACCGTGCCTTGGATGCCTTAGGGCAGGTAGAGGCACGTGCCGCCGCAAAAGGTCTTTTGGTCAATACACCGACTTCGGCAGAGATTTTGAACATCAAAGGCGTCTTTATTCCCTCAAACGTCTCCGAAGATGACGATGACCTTCTAAAACGCCTCTCTGATGACCTAGGTCCGCTACTCGATGATTTTTCTGATATGCGAGCGACCGAAGGGCGGGCTTTGC
The DNA here is from genome assembly GCA_038134645.1 of Paracoccaceae bacterium. Lineage (GTDB taxonomy): Bacteria > Pseudomonadota > Alphaproteobacteria > Rhodobacterales > Rhodobacteraceae > Marivivens. The sequence continues at coordinate 3,209 of JAYPVO010000136.1, read as the reverse complement.
ATACGATCCTCACCGAACACCTCAACAAAATCGAAGAACTTATTGAAAAGGCTTCGATTACCGCTGATTTACGCAAGGCAGATGTTCGTGTGGCATTAACCGCCGCAATGAAACGCGTGCTCGACGATATCGCGGAAGTCGACGATCAACGTTTAGCACAAGAGCTCGCAATACTCGCCGTGAAACAGGACGTGACAGAGGAACTTGATCGTCTCCGCGCTCACGTCGCAGCGGCCCGTGGTTTGATCGCTGATCCTGCACCAGCTGGGCGCAAACTCGATTTCCTTGCGCAGGAATTTAACCGTGAAGCCAATACCTTATGTTCGAAGTCTCAAGCCGTTGGCCTGACCGCCGTGGGCCTCGAGCTTAAAGCGGTGATCGAACAGATGCGCGAACAAATTCAGAATGTGGAGTAATTGATGTCTGACATCCAACGCCGTGGTCTATTGATCATTTTGTCCTCTCCGTCGGGCGCAGGGAAATCCACATTGGCCAAGCGATTGATGGCTTGGGACCCAACGCTTTCGTTTTCGGTCTCGGCCACGACACGCAACCCGCGCCCCGGTGAAACCGATGGTGTGGAGTATTATTTCAAAACCAAGCCTGAATTCGAGGCGATGGTTGATGCGGGTGACATGCTCGAACATGCCGAGGTTTTCGGGAACTACTACGGCACCCCGAAAGGCCCTGTTGAGGCCTCAATGACCGCTGGTCGGGACACCATTTTCGATATCGATTGGCAGGGCGGTCAGCAAATCAGACGTTCGTCATTGGCAAATGATGTCGTGTCGATTTTCATTCTGCCTCCATCTATCGCCGATCTGGAATCTCGGCTGCGTGGACGTGCGCAGGACAGCGACGAAGTGATTGCAAACCGTATGGCCCAAAGCCGCGATGAAATCAGCCATTGGGCGGAATATGACTATGTGATCGTGAACCGCGATGTCGATGCAGCTGAGGCCGAGCTTAAGACGATCCTTATGGCCGAACGTTCCCGCGCCAATCGTCAGCCAAAGCTGAATGAATTTGTCCGCGGATTGAACAAGGAGTTTGACGCTCGATGATTTACGAACTCGACGGAATTGCGCCAATTATTGATGACACTGCTTGGGTCGCTGATGACGTAAACCTTATTGGCAAGGTAACCTTGGCTGCCAAATCTTCGGTTTGGTTTGGGTCAACCCTTCGCGGGGACAACGAAATGCTCACCCTCGGCGAAGGCAGCAACATCCAAGAAAACAGCGTATTGCATACCGATATGGGCTATCCCCTGACCATCGGGAAAAACTGCACCATTGGTCACAAGGTCATGCTGCATGGCTGCACGATTGGTGACAACACACTGATCGGCATGGGTGCGATGGTCATGAACGGCGCTGTCGTCGGGAAAAACTGTCTGATCGGGGCAGGGGCACTGATCACCGAAGGTAAGATTATCCCCGATGGATCGCTTGTCATGGGCGCCCCTGGGAAGATCATTCGGACCTTGACCGATGAAGCCATTGAAGGCCTCACCAGATCGGCGTTGAGCTATCAAAAGAATGCCGAACGCTATCGTAAGGGGCTCAAGCCAATCAGTGGACGGTGATTCCGGGCGCTAAGAAATTCAGAACATCAAAGTCCAATCCCGGTGCGACTTGTGCGACTTCACGTCGGATCATTTCGGGGTTGGGTAAGTTTCCAGTGAGCGCGCGATAGCGCCCCGTGAAACCAATCGTGTAGAGCTGCTTTGCCACGTCCATTGCGTCAAACCCACGACCAAACAGTGCCGACACCACTGTATCGGGTTTAATTCGATCCATAAGCTGCTGATCTAGATCGCAAAAATCAACGTAGTAATAATCGGCAACTTCCGCTGCGATACCCGGATCTGCCCATTCATTTTTTTGACCAATCACAAGCATAACTGAACGCTGCGCAACGTTGCGCAGTCGAGTTGCTTTTTGGGTCCCCATCCCAGAATTCCCCACTTTTAGTCGTATCGCTGAGGTTCGATAGCACGAACAGCGTATACAATTATACGGAGTATTTCTCACGTCGCAATCACCGTTAAAGACGAGCGGAAAAGACTTGCGAGGAAACGAAGCGGCGCTACGAATAGCGGTATGACCCAAAATGACCCGACACCCGCACAGATCGTTCAAGCGCTGCCTTTAGCTGCATTGATCATTGGACCCGACGAACGGATCACCGTCGCCAATGAACAAGCGCGTGCACTCTTAGGACAAGAGATAGTCGGGCGTCATTGCATAACTGGCCTGCGCCAGCCCAATATTCTCGATGCGATCGAAACAGTATTTCGCACGAAGGCAAAACAGGAATCACGGTATCTCGGGCGGAACAGCGGTCGTGACACGACGTTTCGGGTGAACCTTGCACCGATTGAAACGGCCAAAGGGACATCTGTCCTGATCTCCTTTGAAGATCTTACCGACATCGAAGACGCTGGCAAAATGCGGCGCGACTTTGTGGCCAACGTTAGCCATGAATTGAAAACACCGCTGACCGCGCTGATGGGGTTCATTGAAACTCTGCGTGGACCCGCACGGAATGATCCAAAGGCGCAGGACCGCTTTCTGTCGATCATGGAACAAGAATCCGCGAGGATGTCGCAGCTCGTTTCTGATCTGCTTTCGCTCAGCAAAGTTGAGGAAAATGAGCGCATTCGTCCCGTTCAGCCTGTAGCGCTTGATGCAATCATCACCTCGACGATCCTTGCGCTTGCGCCCGTGGCCGAAAAATCGTCGGTCACAGTGAACACTCAGTTTGCGCCAGATCTTCCCACCATTCCTGGTGATGAAAACCAACTCCGCCAAGTGTTTCGTAACCTTATCGAAAACGCCATCAAATACGGTTCTCGCGGAGGACGCGTTGATATTATTATCGAACCTCCTAAAGAAAGCCCGCTTTTGCGCGGCCACGGAATCATCGTTCGTGTCCGAGATTATGGTGAAGGTATCGAGGAACATCACATCGCGCGCCTGACAGAGCGGTTCTACAGAGTTGATAGCCATCGCAGTCGTGAGGTTGGTGGAACGGGGCTTGGCCTCGCCATCGTTAAACACATCATCAATCGTCACCGAGGCCGTCTGCGGATCCACTCTGTTCTGAATGAGGGCACTGAGTTCGCCGTTGTTTTGCCAATTCAGTAAGCATTTTTGCAAAATCCTTCGGTTGTCATAAAACTCTTACAAAAGTGTCACAAAAGG
>JAYPVO010000135.1:0-5714 GCA_038134645.1 Paracoccaceae bacterium | reverse complement strand
AAAGCCCCGCCATTGTGCGGGGCTTTTTTGTGTGGTTTTGTCTTTTTGATCAAATATCGAGGCGCCGATGACTCCGCAGATGCGACTATCACCTAAGGCATGGGGCATGATCCTCATTTTGGCGCTGATTTGGGCGGGATCGTTCCTTGCCAATCGGGCCGCACTTGAGAGCATCGGCGTTTACACGACAGTTGCCTTCCGTGTCACGGGCGGGGCAATTGTGCTCTGGCTTTGGATATATGCCAGCGGTGCAAAGGTGCCGAAACAGGCGCGGTATCTTCCGATTTTTTTGATGCATGGGCTCTTGAATAACGCCCTGCCCTTTACCCTCATCGTGTGGGGACAACAGTTTATTGACAGTGGCTTGGCGAGTATTCTTAATGCAACAACTGCGCTCTTTACGGTGCTTTTGGTGCCAATCGTCTTTGCGGATGAGCGCCTCACGCTGAACCGTTTGGTCGGTGTGCTGATCGGCTTTGGCGGTGTGGTCGTTGTGATCGGGTTCGACGCGTTTCGGAACCTGAACCTCAGCGCGTTGGGGCAATGGGCGATCCTTGGTGCGTCACTGTCCTATGCTCTGTCGGCCATCATCTCGCGCCGCACCCTGCGCGGGCTACAGCCAGAGGTCGCGAGCGCGGGGATGCTGACGGGTGCGGGCCTCATTATGATCCCCCTCGCCCTTTGGACGGACGGCGTGCCTGACTTTGCCTACAGTGGTCGCAGTATCGCAGCGGTTCTGTATCTCGCGATCATGGCGAGCGCGGTTGCCTATCGCCTTTACTACATCGTCCTGACAACTGCAGGCGCTGGCAACCTGAGCCTCGTGACCCTTTTGATCATCCCCTTTGCGATCTGCCTTGGTGCCGTGGTTTACGGAGAAACACTGGACTGGCACGCCTATGTGGGCTTTATGGTGCTGACGTTTGGGTTGGTCGTTCTTGACGGACGGCTGCCGATACGCAAAACCCGAAAGCCATAAGCCCGATCAACGAACCGGACACCATGATTTACGAAACCGCAGACGACTGGCGCAACGCGCCCAACAAACACATCCTCCTGTTCGGCATGTCCGGATTGGGCAAGACATATGTGTCTAACCTTCTGCGGGATCAGGGGGACTGGTTCCATTACAGCGTCGATTACCGCATCGGCACGCGGTATATGGGCGAATATATCGCCGATAATGCGAAGGCCGAGGCGATGAAGGTGCCGTTCCTACGGGACCTCCTGATGACGGATTCGATCTACATTGGATCAAACATCACGTTCGAAAACCTGTCGCCTGTGGCCTCTTACCTCGGCAAACCTGGTGATCCGAACAAAGGTGGCGTGCCGATCGACGAATACCGCCGCCGTCAGGATCAGTTCCGCCGCGCCGAAATCGACGCCTTGATGGACACGAGCTATTTCATCCGCCGTGCGCAGTCGCTCTATGGCTATCCGAATTTCATTTGCGATACGGGTGGATCGATCTGCGAATGGGTTGATCCTGATGACGCGAATGATCCGATCATGACGGCCTTGGCCAAGGAATGTCTCTGCGTGTGGATTGAAGGCTCTGACGCGCATATCGATGAACTTTGCCGTCGGTTCGACAAGGCACCAAAGCCGATGTCCTATCAGCCAGAGTTTCTGACCAAGGCTTGGGCCGACTATCTGGCCGAAAAATCGGTGTCGCCTGACGATGTGAACCCCGATGATTTCATCCGCTGGACCTACCGCAAGGCTCTCGACCATCGTCAGCCGCGGTATCGCGAGATGGCTAATCGTTGGGGCATTACGGTAAAGGCCGAAGATATTTACGCCGTCCGCTCTGCCGAAGATTTCCAAGAGCTGATCGCCCGCACCCTTGAGGCTCGCGCTTAACGGGACTACATACCGCCTCTCAACACTATCAGGACTAGACCAATGCCCATTAAACTCCCCGCTAACCTTCCTGCCTTCGACGTTCTGACGAACGAAGGTGTGATGGTCATGTCGGATGAGCGGGCAGCCAAACAGGACATCCGTCCTCTGCGGTTTGGTCTGTTGAACCTGATGCCAAAGAAAATCCAGACAGAGAACCAATTTGCCCGTCTGTTGGGGGCGACCCCAATTCAGATCGAACTGTCGCTGATCCGGATGTCAGAGCATGAGACCCGCAATACGGCCGCCGAACACATGGCCGAATTTTACCGCCCCTTCCAAGAGGTGAAGGCCAGCGGCGAGAAATTCGACGGTTTGATCATCACTGGTGCGCCGATTGAACACCTCCCGTTCGAAGAGGTGACCTATTGGGACGAGTTGAAAGAGGTCTTTGAGTGGACCCAAACCAGCGTTCAATCCACCTTTGGCGTCTGCTGGGGTGGCATGGCGATGATCAACTATTTCCACGGCGTGCAGAAACACATCCTGTCGGACAAGGCCTTTGGCTGCGTGCGTCACACCAATTGTCAGCCTGCCTCGCCCTACCTGCGTGGGTTTTCTGATGATCTGGTGATGCCAGTGAGCCGTTGGACCGAAATGCGCCGTGATGAAATTGAACCGATCGAAGGGCTCAATATTCTACTCGATAGCGCGGAAACGGGACCTGCGCTGGTCGAAGATCCTGCGCATCGCGCGATCTACATCTTTAACCACTTCGAATACGACAGTGGCACGCTCAAAGAAGAATACGACCGCGATGTTGCCGCTAATAAGCCGATCAACGTGCCTGCGAATTACTACCCCGACAATGATCCGTCGCGGGCACCGCAGAACCGTTGGCGGAGCCACGCGCACCTGCTGTATGGCAACTGGATCAACGAGGTCTATCAATCGACGCCATATGATCTGAACGACATTGGCAAATAATCCAGAGGCGGTCCCTGTGGCCGCCTTTTTTGTGTCGATTGAACTAAGCAGCCTTGCCCGCCATAGTAGAGCAAAAGACGGAGCGAGACATGGAACTACCCTTCGACGGAGCCATCAGCGCATTTTTCAACAATGACGCCCCAAAAGAGGTGCGCAAAGCGATTGAAAGTGCAGAGAAAAACAAAATCCTTGATGCGTCGTTTCCCTATGATGAGGAAATGAAGAAAAAGGATTATGAGGACGAAATGGAGGCCCTCCAGATCGAACTCGTCAGATTGCAGAACGCGATTAAAGAAAGCGGTGATCGGATAGCCATCGTGTTCGAAGGACGCGATGCCGCTGGCAAAGGTGGCACCATCAAACGGTTCCGCGAAAATCTAAACCCGCGAGGCGCTCGTGTTGTCGCCCTGTCGAAACCGACCGAAGTTGAGGCCGGCCAATGGTATTTCCAACGCTACGTTGAACAATTGCCGACCGCTGGTGAAATCGTGTTCTTCGATCGCAGTTGGTATAATCGTGGCGTCGTCGAAAAGGTCTTTGGGTTCTGCACCGATGAGCAGCGCGACAAATGGTTCGAACAGGTTATTCCGTTTGAACAGATGCTGGTTGATGAGGGAATTAAGCTCTTCAAAATCTGGCTGAACGTTGGGCGAGCTGCGCAGCTTCAACGGTTTCTTGAACGTGAAAAAGACCCGCTAAAGCAATGGAAACTCTCATGGATTGACGTTGAGGGTCTAAAGAAATGGGATGCGTATTCCGAGGCAATCGGCGAAACCTTGGCCCGAACGCACACCGAACAGACACCGTGGACTGTTGTTCGCTCTGATGACAAAAAACGCGCCAGACTGAACGCGATCCGTGCAGTCTTGACCCAGATCGACTATCACCGCAAAGACACCAACAACATCGGTCAGATTGACCCGAAAATCGCAGGCGGACCCGACATCTGGAATGGTTAAACGCGGCTATCATCACGGAAACCTGCGCAGTGCGCTGGTGGATGCCTGTCTCAAGCTGATTGAGGAACGGGGTCCGACAGGCTTTACCCTGTCCGAGGCCGCGCGCGAGGCAGGTGTAACGCCTGCCGCCGTTTACCGCCACTTTGACGGTCGCGAGGCGCTGATCGCAGAAGCGGCGCGTCAAGGGTATGAGATTTTCGGCGACCTGATGGAGCACGCCTATAACAAAGGTCAGCCAACCGCTTTGGCTGCGTTTGAAAAGACGGGTCGTGCATACCTCGCCTTCGCGCGCAAATTCCCAGGCCACTACATCGCGATGTTTGAAAGCGGCGTATCGATCCAGCGTGATCCTGCGCTCGCCGCCGCGTCCAAACGTGCGTTGGGTGTGATGGAAAAAGCCGCCGAAGACCTGAGCCAGCACATCCCCGCCGACCGTCGTCCACCGCCGCAGATGTTTAGTGCGCACATTTGGGCCATGAGCCACGGCGTTGTTGAGCTGTTCGCGCGGGGGTCCCCAGGGACCAAATCACCCTTCCCGCCTGAGGACCTGCTCGAAACGGGTATTGGGGTCTATTTACGGGGACTAGGGCTTTTACCACCTGACAGCTGACAGAAATGAAAAAGGGCACCCGAAGGTGCCCTTTTCCGTAAGTCGCAAGAAACGAATTAACGCTTCGAGAACTGGAACGAACGACGAGCTTTACGCTTACCGTATTTCTTACGTTCAACAACGCGGCTGTCGCGGGTCAGGAAGCCAGCAGCTTTCAGAGCACCACGGAGCGACGGATCGTAAAGCTGGAGAGCTTTGGAGATACCGTGCTTAACAGCGCCAGCCTGACCAGTCAGGCCGCCACCTTTAACGGTCGCCATTACGTCGAACTGGCCTTCAACGCCAGCGATCTGGAACGGCTGACGCAGGATCAGCTGAAGAACCGGACGTGCGAAGTAAACAGCCATTTCTTTGCCGTTTACGATCACTTTGCCGGAACCCGGTTTAACCCATACGCGAGCGACAGCGTCTTTACGCTTGCCGGTTGCGTAGGAGCGGCCCAGTTCGTCACGAACTGGTTCACGCGGTGCGTCTACTTCTACAGCGGTGCCAGCGGCTGCTGCGAGATCTTCGAGCGAGTTGATTTGATCGGCCATCGATTAGACCCTCGTGTTTTTCTTGTTCATCGACTTAACGTCGAGAACTTCAGGCTTCTGAGCTTCCATGCCGTGTTCGGCACCAGCGAAGACGCGCAGGTGGGTCATTTGCTTGCGCGACAGACGGTTGCCCGGCAGCATGCGCTTAACAGCTTGCATGACGACGCGCTCGGGGTGTGCACCCTCGAGGATCTGACCAGTGGTGCGGGACTTGATGCCGCCCGGGTGGCCAGTGTGCCAGTAGTTCGGCTTTTCGCGCTTGTTACCAGTCAGCTGAACTTTGTCAGCGTTGATAACGATCACGTTGTCACCCATGTCCATGTGGGGGGTGAAGGACGGCTTGTGCTTACCGCGCAAGCGCATGGCGATGATCGAAGCAAGACGGCCCAGAACAACGCCTTCAGCGTCGATCAGGATCCATTTTTTATCGATATCTGCCGGAGTAGCAGAGAAGGTTTTCATATTACACCATTGCTGGTTGGGGGCATTACGGCCCCGTTCATTCGGATGGGCGGGTTATATAGGCCGCGAAAATCCAGTCAACAGCAATTTACACGAAATAATACTGCAAAAACAATTACTTAAAATTAAGGTATTATTTTACCCCACGATTTAGACCGTAATTCTCTCGGGCGGATGGTCCAAAAGGTCTCTGAGCCCTCTTAGAGCCGTCTCAAAACGTTCGATAGCGATTCCTCCGTTCAGGGCAATCCGCACCGCTTGAACCCTTCGCCCGTCGCGCGGACCGAATTCTTCGGCAGATTTGAGGAAGATCCC
>JAYPVO010000134.1:0-5749 GCA_038134645.1 Paracoccaceae bacterium | reverse complement strand
AATATGCGGCGATCGAGATCATCAAGCATGAAATTTTCATTATCAGATTACTTAACGAATAACTATTGCGAAAATTCTGCAAATTTCACCGCATCCGCTATCGAGTTTTCAGCAAAGCAAACCTAATCTGCGCCCCAATCGAAACCCGATACACAAGGAGCGCCAAAATGCGCGTTTATTACGATCGCGATTGCGATGTGAACCTGATCAAAGAAGCTAAAGTTGCTATCCTCGGCTACGGCTCCCAAGGCCACGCACACGCACTGAACCTGCGTGACTCTGGCGCGAAAAACGTTGTTGTTGCTCTGCGTCCGGGTTCGGCATCGGCTAAGAAAGCCGAAGCTGAAGGCCTCAAAGTTATGGACATCGCTGAAGCAGCAGCATGGTGCGACGTCATCATGTTCACCATGCCCGACGAACACCAGGCAGAGACCTACAAGAAATACGTTCACGACAACCTTCGTGAAGGCGCAGCGATCGCATTCGCTCACGGCCTGAACGTTCACTTCGGCCTGATCGAGCCGAAAGAAGGCGTTGACGTGATCATGATGGCGCCGAAAGGCCCAGGCCACACCGTTCGCGGCGAATACCTCAAAGGCGGCGGCGTTCCTTGCCTCGTAGCTGTTCACCAGAACGCAACTGGTAAAGCTCTCGAAATCGGTCTGTCCTACTGCTCCGCTATCGGCGGCGGTCGTTCGGGCATCATCGAAACCAACTTCCGTGAAGAGTGCGAAACCGACCTCTTCGGCGAACAGGCAGTTCTCTGCGGTGGTCTCGTTGAACTGATCCGTTGCGGCTTTGAAACCCTCGTTGAGGCTGGCTACGCACCGGAAATGGCTTACTTCGAATGTCTGCACGAAGTGAAACTGATCGTTGACCTGATCTATGAAGGCGGCATCGCTAACATGGACTACTCGATCTCGAACACTGCAGAATACGGCCAGTACGTCACCGGCCCGCGCATCCTGCCGTACGAGCAGACCAAAGCTGCGATGAAAGAAGTTCTGGCTGACATTCAGCAGGGCAAATTCGTTCGCGACTTCATGCTGGAAAACAGCGTTGGTCAGCCGACCATCAAAGCATCGCGTCGTGCAAACGACGAGCACCTGATCGAAGCAACTGGTGCAAAACTGCGCGAAATGATGCCTTGGATCTCCAAAGGCAAAATGGTCGACAAATCGAAGAACTAATTTGGCAGCGTGGCGGAGAAATCCGCCACCCCAAATGCAAAAGCGCCCCAAACGGGGCGCTTTTTTCATGTCTGATGGTCTAGCGTTTAAGCCGCGGTTTGAACTTCGGCCACGATCCCGTCGACCACCTGCTCGAGCAAAGCCGCATCCTCGCATTCGGCCATAACGCGCACGAGCGGTTCTGTGCCCGACTTACGGATCAAAAGACGCCCTTTGCCGACCAACAGGCCTTCAGCATCGGCAATCGCCTTCTTCACGCTCTCTGCCGACAATGGGTCACTACCCGCAGAATAGCGCACGTTTTTGAGCATCTGCGGAACAGTTTCGAATGTCTTGGTCAGTTCGCTGGCTTTCTTACCTGTCGCGATCATCGCCGCGAGGAACTGCAAGCCAGCCAAGAGACCATCGCCCGTCGTCGCAAAATCCGTCATCACGATGTGGCCAGACTGTTCACCGCCGAGGTTATATCCCCCTGCCCGCATCCGTTCGACAACATAGCGGTCACCGACATTGGTGCGTTCTAGCCGTAGCCCGCGACCGTCAAGGTAACGCTCTAGGCCAAGGTTCGACATCACCGTCGCAACCAACGCACCACCTGCGAGACGCCCCTCGTCCGCCCAACGTCCCGCCATCAGCGCCATCAACTGGTCGCCGTCCGCGACATTGCCCTTTTCATCAAGGATCATGATGCGGTCGGCATCGCCGTCGAGGCAGATACCAACGTCAGCACCATGGCTCACGATTGTCTCAGCCGCAGTGCGCGGGCTGGTCGAGCCGCAGTTTTCGTTGATGTTGTAACCGTTCGGCGAAACACCAACGGGGATAACCTCGGCGCCGAGTTCCCAAAGAACTTCTGGCGCAACTTTATGCGCAGCGCCGTTTGCGCAGTCGATCACGACCTTCAGCCCCTTGAGGTTTTGCCCCTGTGGGAAAGTGGCCTTGACCCGCTCCGCATAACGGAAACGACCATCGTCGATACGTTTTGCACGACCGATATTCACGGCCTGAGCCAGCTGAACGTCATCGAACACCATCGCCTCAATCTCGGCCTCGGCTTCATCGGAGAGTTTGAACCCGTCAGGGCCAAAGAATTTGATGCCGTTGTCATGGTGCGGGTTGTGGCTGGCGGAAATCATAATACCCATATCCGCACGCATCGTCGTGGTGAGCATCCCAACCGCAGGCGTCGGCACAGGACCGAGCAGTAGAACGTTCATACCAGTTGAGGTCAGACCAGCGGTCAGGGCGTTTTCGAACATATAGCCCGACAGACGGGTATCCTTACCAATAACCACACGATGGCCGTTCGATCCGTCGTTACGGAAAAAACGTCCAGCTGCGGCCCCAATTTTCAAGGCCATATCCGCGGTCATCGGATATTGGTTTGCGGTCCCACGCACCCCATCCGTACCAAATAATTTACGAGTCATTAAAGTGTCCCAAACAATGCAGTCTGCAGGCTAATCGCCTGTCTGGTGTGCAAAGTATCATGGACTCTCACGATCTGCACCCCTTGGCGAATACCATCGAGCGCGACCGAGACCGATCCAGCCATTCTTTCGGCAGCATCCTGCGCACCAGATATTTCACCAATGAAACGTTTGCGGCTCGCCCCGAGGAGGATCGGACAGCCCAAGCTGTGAAAGATCGACATACGCCGCAAGAGTGCGAGGTTATGCTGTAGTGTTTTGCCAAAACCGATACCGGGATCGACGATGATCTGTGTTCGCTTGATCCCAGCCGCGAGAGCCACCTCAATGCGTTCCGCCAGATAGTCGTAAACATCGAGAACGACATCGTCATAGCGCGGGTCCGCTTGCATGGTTTCGGGCGTGCCCTGCGCATGCATCAAACAGATCGGCAAACCAGTAGCGGCAGCAACCTCGGCCATCGCTGGATCATAGGACATTGCCGACACATCGTTGAGGATCTTAGCCCCCAATTCGGCGGATTTTGCCGCGACGGGAGCCTTTCGCGTATCAATCGACACGCAAACGCCGCCCTTTGCCAGCGTATCAACGACCTGCGCGACACGTGCCGTTTCTTCTTCAACGGGCACAACCGCCGCGCCAGGGCGAGTGCTTTCACCGCCAACGTCAATGATCGTAGCACCTTCGCGGATCATGCTTTGTGCTTGAGTCAGTGCGCTTTCAGGGTCGATATACCGACCACCGTCGGAAAAGCTATCAGGGGTGACATTCAGAATACCCATCACCTGCGGCTCAGCCATCGACAGCCCCGAGATGTCGGCACGAGGCGAGGCGATCGCATGGAGAACGCTTTGAGGCGCTTCAATCGCGGGAATGATCTCAGCGGCTTTACCGCGCGACAGAACTTCGATCCGATCAAACCAACACCAGCCCCCTGCAATCGGCAAGGCGCCTGCGGGCCGTGCGGGATCGGTCATTGGGATGGCGCGATAATATTTGGTCATAGAAGACGCTCCGCCGTTACCTCCGCCGTTCGAACGGGGATTGAGGCCGTCGGCGCGTCCGCACCGATCACAAGCAGCTCAGCCGCTTGCATATGTTCAGCGAACCACGACACCAGTGCCAAAGCCTCGCGCGGGCTAGCCGAGGGGCTTTCGACGGCATCGAGAACGATTTTCGACGGTGCCCAAACGCAGATTTGGGCGTGTTTCATCGCCCAATCCAATTCGGTCCGCGTTCCGACCACCATGCAGCGTTTGTCGCGCCCAGCCAAAACCCAAGCATTCTGTTCGATCGCCAAGAGATCGATGCGGCGCTGCGCCAGAGCGGCTGCGGACTGGGGCGCTGATGTATCAGCGGGCCCCACACCAATGATGAGCGGAGCCTTCTCTGCCGACAGCTCATCAATCCAACCCTTCAAGCGGTCGGACATGATGGCGTCATTCGACAGGAACAGAACCCGAGGATGCGGCACCTGAACGTGGTCTTGGCCTTTGCGCGCAACCTCGCCTTTGGCACGAACGATTTCAACGCCAAGAGAAAACGGACCGCGATCCAGCTTTTCAATGCGAACGAATACGCGCAGTGCTTGCGGTTCACGCAAGATGCGTTCGGCCACCCGTGCGGCCAAGGTTTCCAAAAGATTGATCCGTTCGGCACCCAATTCGACATCGATGGATTCCGTGATCGTGTCGTATGACAAAATCCGATCCACATCGTCGTCGATCTCGCCCGTCTGCGGTGCGACTTCGACCACAACGTTGAAACGCACCCGCTGGAGATGCCCCCGTTCCTGCTGGAACGCACCAATTTCGACCTCAACGATATAATCGCTCAGGGAAATACGGTCACAGGGTTGGGTGGCGCTGGCTTCGGCTCGTTCCGAGGGATGGGCAAAAGCCATGCGGATATCGTCGGTCATTGTCGCACTTTCAATCGTTCGGGTCTCGGCATACTAGGCCGACACCAAAGGGACAAGCGATCACGCACGCCCCTTTGGTTCCGAAACGCGACTAGTTCGACGCCGTACGTGTCGGCTGACGATAGAAAAGATGCGAGTCAATCGCAGCCGTTTGCGGGAAACGGCGGGCCCACGACGGATTTACATTGCGGGTGTGGTAATGGGTTGCACCTGCGGTCAGGTCACGCGGCGCACCGTCCAGCAACAGGCGAGCGACCTTGCCCACTTCTTCCCAAGCACCACGTTCGTTGATCGCTTCGGCGCGACCATCGCAGGTGTAAGAGAACTGGCAGGCGTGCAAACGGCCTGTGCCCTGATTAACAACACCACAGACCGAATTCGGATAAGAGTTGCTATCGACGCGGTTCAAAATCACTTCGCCAACAGCAAACTGACCTTTGAGGCTTTCGCCACGTGCTTCGAAATAGAGAGCTTCGGCAAGACATTCCCACTGGGCACCGCCAGACGCGCTCGGCATCGCTTCGAGGGTCTCGGTGTCATATAGGCCGACGGGAACTGTCGCAATATTCCGCGCTTCGGGCGCGGGCGGGGTCGCCAATGCAGTCATGCTGGACGACGAAATCTCTGCGATGGCTTCACGCTCTTGCCCTAGCAAAGAGGACAGGCGGCTCGCCAAAAGGTTCTGTGCGGACGCATAGGTGCTGCCCGACAAAAGAAGCGCCGCAGTCATTGCGGCGCGGATCGTCATTGTGACGAGTGACTTCTGCATCACTCTGCTCCGGTATCACGCGGTCTGCCCCACGCTGGCCGGAGGGGACTACAAGAAACCTGTGAACAGAGTCCACCCACCCATTCGTGCAAATTTAAACACGAATGAGTGTTCCAGCAACATATCGCGCAATGGTCGAAATATACTACCGCATACTGTTTCTGCGGGAGTCAGAAATCGCCAATTGAGCAGCGGAAAGTCGCGCGGATGGCACACGGAACGGGGAACATGACACGTAATCAAAGCCTTGGCGTCGACAGAAATCGATCGCGCTACGGCTTCCGCCATGCTCACCACAGATGGAAAGCACCACATCGCGGCGCCCCAAACGCCCCCGTTCGGCCCCGATTTTGAGCAACTCGCCGACACCTTCGATGTCGAGAGTATGGAACGGATCTTCGGCATAAACATGCGCATTGACGTAAGATGACATGAAACG
>JAYPVO010000133.1:0-5816 GCA_038134645.1 Paracoccaceae bacterium | reverse complement strand
CTGTAATCCCACGGCAGTTCATAGGCATCCAGACGCTCCATCTGAGCCTCAGACAGATCCCGCCACAGCACGCCTTTGGCCAATTCACCAACGGCAGGCACCAACATAGGCACCGTCGTGCCCGCAACGCGTTCGACCTTGTAATCGGGCAAAACAGTTTCAGTCGGCGTGCCACCCTCGCCTGCGATCAGGTGGAACAACCGTGGATCGCGGAGCGACCCGAAAACGAACAAATCCATTAGGAATCCATCTTATCAGCGACAAACTCAGCAACGATCCCGATCACAATCGAGCCAGCCAAGAGGATCGCGATGATTTTTGGTTTTGCCAAAACAATGGCGAGGTCAAAGGAAATACCGACACCCGACATGATCGCTTGGGTCAAACCATTATAGCGCAGTTCTGCCGAACGAAGGAGCATCTGGGTAAACCCGTGCAAAGCCAAGGTGCAAAACACAATCGCAACAAGTGCCGTGATCCCATTACTCACACCGCTCAACGTGCCCAAGCCGGCACGACCACCCGCGATCCTCCAGCCGAGGATCAACGCGATACCGCCATTGAACTCAGTAAAATACCAAGGCGTGAGACCGTAAGGAAACAACGGGATCATCAAAAACGAAGCCGCGACAAACAGAGCAGCAAATCCTACCGCGCCAAAGAGTTTTGCGAATGTGGGCATAAACACCGGTCCTCTTGAACATCGGTGCCTACTCACGCGCTCAGGTTGGGCGCGACACCGTTATCTGGGTCACGTCACAGTTTCCGCTATGGAATGTCCCCGCGCAAGAGGCGAGATACAAATTCCACATACGCCGAAAACGATCATCAAACCCCATTCCCGCGATCTGGCTCCAGCGTTCGTTAAAGACATCAGACCAACGGCGTAGCGTTTGGCTATAGCTTTCACCAAACTCGATCGATCCATCGACCGTTAGGCCAGATTTCACCACTTCTTTGCGCAAGACCGAAGGGCTCGGCAACATCCCACCTGGGAAGATGTATTTCTGGATGAAATCGACGCCCTTGCGATAGACCTCGAAACGACGATCCTGAACGGTAATGATCTGCAAAGTCGCCTTTGCACCAGGTTTCAAACAGTTGCGGACCGTGTCGAAATAGACGGGCCAGTATTTTTCCCCAACGGCCTCGAACATCTCAATGCTCGCGATCCCATCGTAGGTTCCTGTTTCATCTCGATAATCCTGCATTTTCAAGGTCACAAGGTCGGAAACACCTGCCTTTTCAATGCGATCCTGCGCGTATTTCAACTGTTCCTTACTGATCGTCAGCCCCGTAACCCGAAGCCCCCGCTCTTTCGCGGCATATTCCGCAAAACCACCCCAGCCGCAGCCAATCTCGAGCACATGGTCGCCTGCTTTCAAACCCAAAGCGTCAACCATCGCCGCATATTTCTGGATCTGTGCCACCTCAAGGCTTTCTTGGCCTGTTTTGAAATAGGCAGACGAATAGGTCATCGTATCGTCGAGCCATAAACCATAGAAATCGTTACCCAAATCATAGTGATAACTGATGTTCTTTTTGGCCTGACGTTTCGAATTCGACTGCAACCAGAACCGCAGTTTTTCATAGGCCCGCACCAATCCCTGACCAGGGAACCCGTCAAAGACCTCGTCTTCGGCGTCGTGTACGAAATCCATAAAGGTCATCAGGTCGGGCGTATCCCACCAACCTTCCATATAAGATTCCATGAACCCAAGGTCGCCTTCGCGGATCAGACGCGCAAAGATGTCTTTGTTGCGGATAGAAATCGCTGTGACATAGCCCGCGGCTTTGCCTTCGGCGCGGAACACACGACCGTCGGGCAGCTCAATATCGATCCGACCACGCGGAATATTGCAGAGGATATCAAAGACCGGACCAAAATAGCGCGGAAGATTGGATTGGCCTTTGGTGCTGGTCAGGATCATTTATTTCCCCATTTTAACGGAACTCTGCCCGAATTATTTGTTATCTTATGAAGGGTTACGCACATCTGGCCAGAGTGGATTATTTTTCGCGTGCAGAATATGCATCCAACGCACGCGCGCGTCCCTCATCCAAGGCAACAATGGGCTCAGGGTAACCCATATCAGGTGAGAGCGCCCAGCTTTGCGGCACCGCATCGAAATAACTCAACGCTGTCTCGGTCGGCGCGGCATAGCGTTCCGCGATCCAGCGTTTGCGGTAGACCCGATCGGCATCGAATTTCTCGAGCTGGGTTTCAGGGTTAAAGATGCGGAAATATGGCGCGGCGTCTGGACCTGAGCCTGCCGTCCACTGCCACCCCATCGCATTCGCAGCAGGGTCCCAATCCGTGAGGCAATCCTCGAACCACTTCAGCCCGACCTTCCAGTGGGTCATCAAATGTTTCGTCAAATAAGACGCGACGATCATGCGTGACCGATTGTGCATCGTGCCCGTGACATACATTTCGCGCATCGCCGCATCGACAAAAGGTTCGCCAGTGCGTCCTTGTTTCCATGCGATGACCTCAGGCGCGTCCTCGTCCGTATTCCACGGGAAGGCATCCCATTCAGGCCGCCAATTCGCATCTAGAATATGGGGCGTATGGTGCAGCAGGTGATAAGCAAACTCACGCCAGACCACTTCCTTGAGGAAATGCTCTGCACCCGCCGCACCGTTTTCCATCGCACGCCATCCAGCATGCCAAAGTGCACGCGGTGCGATTTCGCCGTAAGTTAGGTTTTCGGACAGGCGCGATGTGGATTCAATCGCTGGAAAATCCCGCTTTGCTTTGTAGTCATTGATCCGATGCTGGATAAAGTCATCCAGACGATTGGCTGCGGCGACCTCGCCAATCGCTTGATGGGCCGTGACAACCTTAGCACCGCGTCGCATTGCAGCGCCAAGGTTCCAATCCGCCAAACGATCCGATGCAGGCCAAATGTCTGGTGCTGGAATAGTTTTAGGCGCTGGCAGGCATGATGCCACAGGTCGATCACGAACCGCCCGCCACATGGGCGAATAGACGCGATAGAACCCACCATCTTTGGTCTCAACCGTCCAAGGTTCGAACAACAGGTGCCCTGCAAAACTCTGCGCGTCGATGCCCTGCTCTTTGAGCGCGGATTTGATTACCGTATCGCGTGACTTTGTGACGGGGTCGTAGAGACGTGACCAATAAACCGCGCCAGCGCCTGTCTCTTTGATCAGATCGTTGAGTATAGCCAGCGCTGCACCGCGACGAAGGATCAGGCGACTGCCTTGCTCTGCCAATTGATCGGCCAGAGCCCCAACAGACTGCCCCCACCGCATTTTCGGCGCCGCACCTGTTCCCTCAACCACGTCATCGCAGATGAAAACGGGAATAACGGGACGGCCTGTCGCGCAAGCCGCTGATAATGCTTCGTGATCGGCAAGCCGTAGATCACGGCGGAACCATAGGAGGATCGGGCGCTGGTCAGTCATACATAGTCCTATCAAACGATTGGAACGAAACTAGCGCCCGTCTCCCAAGGTCAAGCGTTCACATCGACAACAACGCGCCCTTTGACCTGCCCCTTAAGGATATCAGCCCCCAATTTCGGCAGATCAGAGAGGGTCGCGGGCTGCACCATCGCCTCAAGCTTATCCATCGGTAGGTCCGAGGCGATACGCTGCCATGCCCGCACACGGTTGTCATAGGGCTGCATCACACTGTCGATGCCCAAGAGGTTCACACCACGCAGCAAGAACGGAACAACGGTCGCGGGCAAAGCGGCACCACCAGCCAGACCAACCGCAGCAACGCTTGCGCCGTATTTCATTTGCCCCAGCACACGTGCCAGCATCGCTCCGCCAACCGCATCAACACAGCCCGCCCAAGTTTCCGCCTCAAGCGGACGTTTCACCGTTTCGGCAATCTCTTCGCGAGCAACAATGCGGGTCGCACCGAGATCACGCAGATAGCCTTCGGTCTCTGGACGCCCCGTGACAGCGGCCACGTCATACCCAAGATGCGCCAAAATCGCCGTCGCAACAGAGCCGACACCGCCCGCCGCACCCGTGACCAAAACCTCGCCTTTTTCAGGGGTTAGGCCGTGATCCTCAAGTGCCATAATCGCAAGCATTGCGGTAAATCCTGCGGTGCCAACAGCCATCGCTTGATGGGTCGAAAGGCCTGCTGGCAGCGGCACAAGCCAATCACCTTTGACCCGCGCCTTTTGCGCATATCCGCCCCAGTGCACCTCGCCCACGCGCCAGCCCGTCAGAACAACCTTGTCGCCTACCGCGTAAAGCGGATCGTCAGAGGCCTCGACCGTGCCAGCTAAATCGATACCAGGTACATGCGGATAGTTCCGCACAAGCCCGCCCCCAGACCCAAGGCACAGACCGTCCTTGTAGTTCACAGTCGAATAATCCACCGCGACCGTCACATTGCCCTCTGGCAAACGGTCGGTGCTGATTTCCTGAACCGACGCACTTGTTGCGCCCGCTTCATCCTTGTCGACGATCAATGCGTTAAACATGCTCTCTCCCTCACGTATTTCGCATGAGGATAGCGGCACGAACCGCGCCGTCAAACGCATCCAGACCACCCTGACCTTTTGCGCGCAGCCACTTGAGTTCGCCAAAGGCAGCGCCTATATTCGAGATGTCTCTTCGGGGACTATGGACATAAACGCGCTCGTAATAAGCGGATCGGACCCGGGGGCGGTACCCGGCGACTCCACCAAACATCCTTCATTTGGGGATCATGGGGTCGAAATAGGATCGACGAACGTCTAAAGGGGTTATGCTTTGTTTCGGTGAGATACCACCGTTATCGGTTCAAACTGTACAATTGCAAATGACAATCGTGCTCCGGCAATGGCTCTGGCTGCGTAAGCAGTTCGGGTCGCCGAAATTAAGTCCTGACGCCTAGCAGCCTCAGGCGGGGTTCGGAGGTACCTGGCAACAGAAACCTCCACTTCATCCCTAACATTTGTTGACCGTTGAAACCGCCATGACGCCGCCGTTTGGCTCTGGCTTCCAGATCAGTTCGATCGTCGCACCACTCTGGATCAAAAGCCGCATCCGTCGGTAATTGCAGACGGTAGCCTGCACCATCCCCTGCGAGGGCGCGATATGAGTGATCTGCACCGATAATTTCAAACCGACAACGCGCGTGGATGCCACAATATCAGTCGAGTCCCACGGCAAATGCCCTTCGGCCTCTAGCTGCTTTGCTTGATCCATCAAGGCCAGTTGTATCTCTACCGCCTGACGATCGGGATTACCAAAAAGACCCAAGGATTTGGCGCCAAAATAGGCAAAAACAGATAAGACTAGGATCGCAATAGCTCCTAACAGCTTTTCCATCCCGTGACCCCTTATGATATTCCCCTCTCAGGATACCTATTAATTACGGCAATGAAACGAAAAGTTGTAGGGAATGACGTCTAAGCGTCATCCTCAGGAAAGAATTGCATTGCCCAACAAACAATGGCCAATTGCGCGCATGATACCTATCGCTGACCTCATTCGCATTTTCGGCCGCATTGGGCTTTTGTCCTTTGGCGGACCAGCCGCACAAATTGCGCTCATGCACCGCGAATTGGTCGAAGAACGCCCTTGGCTGTCCGAGGCTGAGTTTCTCCGCGCGCTATCCTTCTGCATGCTCCTTCCTGGACCCGAAGCGATGCAGCTCGCCACATATGCTGGCTGGAAGAAACGCGGGGTCATAGGCGGTCTGATCGGCGGAGGTTTATTCGTCCTACCCGGTGCCATCGTGATCATGGCGCTGGCGCTACTATATGGACAATACGGCGGACTGGACTGGATTCAGGCGATGTTCCTTGGCGTCAAAGCCACGGTCGTCGTGATCGTGATCC
>JAYPVO010000132.1:0-5837 GCA_038134645.1 Paracoccaceae bacterium | reverse complement strand
GGAGCGGCGATTTCCCGTATTTATCCTTGAGCGGGATAAAGAACGCGGTGATCACCCCAGCCAGCGTTGCGTGCACGCCCGATTTCAAAACGAAGAACCACAGGATGATGCCCAGCAGGACGGACGGTGCAACGCGGTGAAAGCCCATGTAGTTGCGGAACCACAGACCCGCGAGAGGGATCAGCGACAGCCACAGGTAATCGATCTTCAGGTCAGCCGTGTAGAACAGCGCGATGATAATAATCGCGCCGAGGTCGTCGAGGATTGCGAGGGTCAGCAGGAACACCTTGAGCGCAGACGGCACCCGCGTGCCCAAGAGCGCCAGAACGCCAACCGCAAAGGCGATGTCGGTCGCAGCAGGAATAGCCCAGCCGTGGATGGTTTCAGGATTGCCCCAGTTGATCGCCGCATAGATCGCCGCAGGGACGATCATACCGCCGACCGCCGCCATACCTGGCAAGATCACGTCACGCGGATTTTTCAGCTTTCCCTCTAACATCTCGCGCTTCAGCTCTAGCCCGATCAGGAAGAAGAACACCGCCATCAAACCGTCGTTGATCCAGAGGATCAGCGGTTTTTGAAGCCCTTCGCCGTCAAAGGTAATGGCGAAATATGTATTGAGAACACCATGATAGAGGTCTGTTAGGCCAGAGTTGGCAACGATGAGCGCCAAGGCGGCAGAGAGCATGAGAACGATCCCTCCCGCCGCTTCATGGCGGAAAAAGCGATCGAGGGCAGAGGCAAGAGACATGGTAATTCCCGACTATTATAGTTAATTTAAGGTCACGTAAGCACTCAGGCGCTTGCATCAACCAGTTGAACAAGGTTTGTCTGTGCAGAATTGCAGAACGCTTTGTAGATTCTAGCACAACGGGAACGCCGTCGATGTCGATTTGGACACGTATCGCTGATGCTTTGGCCGCTCTTCGCAAGGGCGAGGGCTTGTCGGCTGTGTTCGAACAATTCCGCACGCCACCCGAACGCTCTGTGGCCTTTACTATCGCAGTGATCGCTTTGGGTGCCAAAATGGCCAAGGCAGATGGACTTGTGACCCGCGACGAGGTGGCCGCATTTCGCGAGGTGTTCACCATCGCGCCCGAGGATGAGGCGCAGGCGGCAAAGCTATTTAACTTTGCCCGTCAGGACGTTGCAGGCTTCGAGGATTACGCGGCTCGCGTCGCGAAGATGTTCGGCGATGACCGTGCGCCGCTCTGCGACCTTATGGAAGGATTGTTCCATATCGCGATGGCTGACGGTGAATACCACGAAGCAGAGGACGCGTTTTTGCAGCGGGTGGCCGAGATCCTTGGGTTTGATGAGCGTCGGTTCCGCACCATCCGCGCGCAGTTCGTCCCTGATGCAGAGCGCGATCCCTATGACGTGCTGGGCGTTTCGCCCGACATGCCGCTGGACGATATTCGCAAGGTCTGGCGCGATGCGGTGCGGGAAAGCCACCCTGACCGACTGATGGCGCGTGGCCTCCCTGCGGAGGCGATCAAATTGGCCGAAGCGCGACTGATCGCTGTGAATACCGCGTGGGACCAAATCAACGGCAAAGCCGCATGAGGATAGCCACCTACAACGTCGAATGGTTTACCAACCTGTTTGATGATGAAGGGCGGCTTTTGCACGATCAGCGCTGGTCGGGGCGATTGAATGTAAAACGGGGTGAACAGCTCGATGCCTTGGGGATCGTGTTCACCGCGCTCGACGCCGATGCCGTAATGGTGATTGAGGCCCCAGACGACAATCGTCGGCGGAGCGGGGTGATCGCCCTCCAGAACTTTGCCGCCGAATATGGGTTACGGGCGCGAAAGGCGCTCATTGGGTTTTCGAACGACACCCAGCAAGAGATCACGCTGCTCTACGATCCCGATGTGTTCGAAGCGCGACATGATCCTTTGTCCCACCCCGATGCCCCGCGGTTCGATGCAGCGTTCGAGATTGATCTGGATGTCGATGCCGATCTCGATCTCGTGCAATGGTCCAAACCCCCGAATGAGGTCGCGTTGCGGACCAAGGCAGGGCACGATTTGCGGTTGATCGGCGTTCACGCGAAATCAAAAGCGCCGCACGGGGCCCGCAATATCCACGAACAAATGCGGATCGCGATTGAGAACAGGCGCAAGCAATTGGCTCAATGCCTCTGGCTGCGGCGTCGCATTGATCACCATCTGGCGCAGGGCGACAACTTGATCGTGCTGGGCGATTTCAACGATGGCCCTGGGCTCGACGAATATGAAAAGCTCTTTGGTCGGTCGAGCATTGAGATTGCGATGGGCGAGGGCGATCAACCGCGTCTGTTTGATCCTCATGCGCGGGCTGCGATCACTCAGAAACTCGGCGCTGTGCCGACGACATCGCGGTTTCGGATCGGTGGGGATGACAACTACCTGTGCGCCTTGCTCGACTACATCATGGTGTCGCCAGAGCTATTGGACCATGACCCGCGTTGGCGGATTTGGCATCCGTTCGACAACCCTGTCTGCTACGGCACGCCCGAATTGCGCGAGGCCTTATTGACCGCGTCGGACCATTTCCCCGTGACGATCGATCTTAATTTATGACTTCTTGGGTAGGATGCGGACGGTTGCGGACACCGCGTCCATCGCCTTGGCCAGCGAATTATACCGCGCCTCAGACACCTCGCCCCAAAGCGGCTCTGTCTCTGCGTTCAGCACCAGTTCCAACTCGCGCTTCTTGGGCTTCCAATTGAACTGCCCCGGATTGCCCTCAGCCTTCAGCCAGAGCATCGCGCCCAAACGCATCGCCCGACCGAGGACTTCGGCCTCACGGATTTGCGTCTCATCGAGCAGCGCAAACAGAGGTTCCAGACGCGATCCCTGCCGTTTGCTCGAATAGCGATGGAACAGTGAAAGGCCGAGGAAAACGCGTTCCTCGTGCTTTAGCCCGCCCAAGTTTGCGCGGGTCGCGTTATCGAACGCAACTTCATCACGGTAGTCAGGGTGCGCCCGCCATGTCACGTCATGCAACAGACAGGCGGCCTTAATGATCCGCTGTTTTTGCCAGTTCGCATTCGGGAAAAGCGGCGTCACGAAATCATAGAGCACCTTGCCAAAACCGGGCAGGCGGGCGTCTTTCGATTCCGCATAACGGCAGGCCTCAACCAGCGGATCGCGGTCACGCAGCTCTTGGGGCATTTGTTCGTACAAAAGACCCTCGCGGATACCGTAGGAGGATACAGCGATGTCTTTGGGGCGGAAGGTTTTCACCAGTTCCTTGAGCACGTGGATCGCGATGGGCACCAGCGCCATGCGTTCAGACGAAATACCGCAGCGGGTGCGCAGGTCGTCAAGGTTGGCAGAGCCGATGTAATCCGCCGTCGTCGACACGTTACGGGCCGTCATCCGATATTCGTGCTGGACGGTCAGCGGATAGCCGCGCCGCTCCATGTCGATGCGCGCAATCGCACGCCACGAGCCGCCGACCAGAAACAGGCGCATCCCCGTTTCAAAGTCCATCTCGGCATGCATGCCCTGCATGATCTCTTTGATGTGGGCCTTGAGGTCGCGTTTCGAGGTGAACCCCTTTAGCCGTAGCGGACCGAGGGGCGACGTCAGACGATGTCCGACCAAACCGTCCTTAATGTCCGCCAATTCCATCGATGAACCACCGATGTCGCAGACCATACCAAAGCTACCGGGCCAGCCCAAAAGCACGCCTTGGGCGGACAGGCGGGCCTCTTCGCGACCGTCGATGATGTGCAGTTTGACGCCCGCTTTTTCCAGAACATCGCGGCTGAACTCATCGCCGTCTGCGGCTTCGCGCACAGCGGCGGTGGCAACAGCGGTCAAAGGGGCGTCCATGCTTTCGGCAAGAGCAGCAAAACGTCTGATAGCAGCCAGCGCACGGGCGCGGCCCGTCGGGTTCAAACGACCCGTTTCACGAAGTCCAGCACCGAGCGCACACATGACTTTTTCGTTGTAAAAATAGGCAGGACTACGGGCAGCGCCGTCAAAGACCACCATACGAACAGAGTTCGAGCCAACGTCCAACACGCCAACCCGCGCGAGAGCACGGGCCTGAGGATCGTCAAATAAAGGCCGCCCAAAGGGGCCCCAGTCGGTGTCATCTGTCTGGGTCGTGGTGGTCATGGATTCTCCGGTCCTCCCAGACCATTGGACGGGGAGGCGTGCCGTGTCAATCTTCGGTGTGCGTTAACTGTACGACACCCGTGGCCCCAGCCGATCCGCGCCCAGACAGCGATGGGTTCTCCATAAAGAACTTATGGCAGCTAAAGGCGAATTTATCCTCGGGCACGGCGACCCGCGTGAATTTGCCATTGGGTCCCATAATCCAGCTTTGCGCGATGTCCGCCATGTTGGCCGACATGATCTGATCTACAATCTGGGCTTTGACGGTCGGGTTCTTGGCTTCAACCAAGGTTTCAACACGACGGTTGAGGTTACGCCCCATCCAGTCCGCAGACGAGAAAAACACCCGTGCGTCTTTGCCCGGAAGCCCGCCACCATTGCCAAAACAGACGATGCGCGAATGTTCGAGGAACCGTCCGACGATGGATTTGACGCGGATATTTTCCGACAACCCTTTGATCCCTGGACGGATGCCACAAATGCCACGCACCACGAGGCTGATCTTCACGCCCGCTTGGCTCGCGCGGTAAAGCGCGTTCATCACGTCCTCTTCGATGAGGCTGTTCATCTTGGCCCAGATCGCAGCAGGGCGGCCAGCGCGGGCATGTTCGATCTCGAGATCGATCATCTCGAGCAGGCGCTGTTTGAGGCCCATCGGCGCAATCGTCAGGTTCTCAAGCCCATCTGGCTGCACATAGCCCGACAGGTAGTTGAACACCTTTGTCGCGTCCCGACCCAAGGCCGCATCGCAGGTAAAGAACGACAGGTCGGTGTAAATCTTTGCGGTGATCGGGTGATAGTTGCCCGTGCCGTAGTGGGTGTAGGTGACCAGTTGATCCCCTTCGCGGCGCACCACGGTGGAAATTTTTGCGTGTGTTTTCAGCGTGGTAAAGCCATACACCACATGCGCACCAGCCCGTTCCAGTCGGCGCGACTGGCGGATGTTCGCGGCCTCATCAAAACGGGCCTTCAGTTCGACCAGCGCGGTGACGGACTTGCCGTCCTCAGCCGCCTCGCAGAGCGCCTCAACGATCGGGGAGTTCTTGGACGTGCGATAGAGCGTCTGTTTGATCGCAACCACATCAGGGTCGGCGGCGGCTTGTTTGAGGAACCGCACCACCATGTCGAATGTCTCGTAGGGGTGGTGCAGCAGCATGTCCTTTTGCTTGATCGATTTGAACATGTCGCCGCCGTGGTCCTGAACCCGTTCGGGAACACGCGGCGTGTAGGGCGACCACAAAAGATCAGGACGGCTGTCGAGGACGAGCTCTTTGAGATCAGCCATACCGAGCATACCGTCCACAATCACCACTTCGGATTCGTCGACATGCAGTTCGTGCATGATCATGTCGCGCAGCCCGTCGGGAGCACCTGCGGTCATCTTCATCCGGACGACCTCACCGCGACGACGACGTTTGAGGGCGACCTCAAATTCGCGCACCAGATCTTCGGCTTCTTCTTCGACCTCAAGGTCGCTGTCGCGCAGCACACGGAACGCACAATCACCTTTGACCTTATAGCCAGGGAAGAGGCGGTGGATGTGCAACAAAAGCAGTTCTTCGAGCGGCAGGAACCGATCCCCGTCGACAGTCGGCAGCGCGATAAAACGGTCGATCTGGTGCGGCACAGGCAAGAGCGCCCGCATCGACCGTTTGTCGGCTGTCCGCTCCAACTGCAGCGCCAGTGCAAAGCCCGTGTTCGGAATGAACGGGAAGGGGTGCG
>JAYPVO010000131.1:0-5969 GCA_038134645.1 Paracoccaceae bacterium | reverse complement strand
CCGCCGTAACGCACGGGGCGACCCATCATATGCGCCAGTTCTGGCACGACTTCATCGTTCATTGCGCCAACGGCAGCGACGCCAGCCAGCACCAGATCAATGCGCTCTTTCAGTGGACGCGCGGCCCATTCTGCTTGTGCTTTGCGCGCGCGTTCAGCGACGGCAAATGCCTCCTCGCGGGAAAGGGTATCACGGGTGGCGAAAACTGACCCGTCGATGGGCGAAATACACTTCAGTTGCCCTGTCATAGTGTCCTCATAGAGTTAAGAGCGTTCAAAGCCGCGTGCGACTTCGTAATCAGTCACAACGCGGTCAAAATCTTCGATTTCTACTTCTGCGGCGCGGGCATAATGGTCAACGGCCCAGTCACCGAATGCTTCGCGGAGCATGTCAGATTTCACCAATGCAGACCGAGCATCGCGCAGCGTTTGCGGGATCGACTCGACCTCTGCGTCATAGGCATCCCCAGTGAACGGCGCGCCGAGGGTCAGGCCCTCTTCGATACCCGCGATACCAGCGGCAAGCTGCGCTGCCATCGCGAGGTAAGGGTTCAAATCGGACCCACCCACGCGACATTCAACACGAACGCCTTTGGTGTTTTCCCCGCACAGACGGAAACCTGCGGTGCGGTTGTCGACCGACCAAATGATCCGCGTTGGCGCAAAGGTGCCTTTTTGGAACCGCTTGTAGCTGTTGATGTAGGGCGCGAGGAAATAGGTGTAATCCGCCGCGTATTTCAGCAGACCCGCCATGTAGGATTTCATCACCGCCGACATGCCGCGTTTGTCCGCAGGATCGTAGAACGCGTTCGCGCCGTCCTTCCAGAGCGATTGGTGAACGTGAGCGGAGGAGCCGACCTTGCTATGGTGATACTTCGCCATAAAGCTCGCCGCGTGGCCGTTCTGCCAAGAGATCTCCTTGATCGCGTTTTTGGCGATGGTGTGGTAGTCGGCCGTTAGCATGGCTTCGGCGTATTTGATGTTCAGTTCTTCCTGACCAGCCTCGGCCTCACCTTTCGAGTTTTCGATCGGGATACCAGCGGCGTAAAGGTGATTACGGATCGGGCGCATCACGCCTTCTTCCTTGGTCGTTTGGAAGATGTGGTAGTCTTCGTTATAGCCCGAAATAGGCTCTAAATCGCGGAAATCGCTCTTGCGGATGTGGTCATAGCTCTTCTCAAACAAGAAGAATTCGAGCTCGGTCGCCATCATCGCGGTATAGCCCAACGCCTCTAGCCGTTTGATCTGTTTTTTCAGCATCGCGCGGGGGGAGTGTTCGACTTCTTTATGGGTGTGGTGGTCGATCAGATCGCACAACACCATCGCCGTGCCTTCAAGCCACGGCACAGGGCGGATCGTGCCCAGATCGGGTTTCATCACGTAGTCGCCATAGCCTGCTTCCCACGAGGTCGAGGCGTAGCCGTCAGGCGTCGCCATCTCTAGGTCGGTGGCGAGCAGGTAATTACAGCAATGGGTCTCTTCCCATGCGCTGTCGATAAAGTGCTGGGCGTGGAACCGTTTGCCCATGAGGCGACCCTGCATGTCGATACCGCAGACCAAGATGGTATCGTAAGTGCCGTCAGATACCCGAGCCTTGAGCGTGTCGAAGTCTAGCATGGCGATGTTCTCCGTCGTTTAGGTGCCCTGCCGATGGGATACCGGCAGGGCGATTGCTCTTAGCTGTAGCGGTAAGGACGGCCAGCTTTGGCCATGTCCGCGTTGTATTTCTTGATGATTTCAACAACGCGCGCTTTGGTCGGGGATTCTGCGGCGATCTCGTCCCAGAATTCCATCGCCTTGGCTTCGACGGTTGCCCATTCAGCATCCGGGATCGAAGTGAGTTGCATCTTGGTGCCATCGACACGCAGCGATGCTTCACCACCCCAATACCACCACTGGCGATAGTAGTGCGACTGGTCGGTGCAGACGCGGAACAGGGTCTGGAGATCCTCAGGCAGTTCGTTCCAACGATCCATATTCGCAAAGAACGACCCAGCCCAAGCGCCAGAGATGTTGTTTGTGAGGAAGTAGTTGGTCACGTCAGCCCAGCCAACGGTGTAGTCTTCGGTGATGCCCGACCATGCGATACCGTCCAGTTCGCCTGTCTGCATCGCAACTTCCACGTCTTCCCACGGAATAGTCACTGGAACGACGCCGAACTGGGACATAAAGCGGCCCGCAGTCGGGAAGGTAAAGATACGCTTGCCCTGAAGATCAGCGAGGCTGTTGATCGGATCTTTGGTCGCAAAGTGGCACGGGTCCCAAGAGCCGGCCGAGATGTGTTTGACGCCAACCTTGGAGTATTCTTCGTCCCAGATTTCGTTCAGGCCGTATTGGTTGAACAGCACAGGCACGTCGAGCGAGTAGCGCGATGCGAAGGGGAAGTAGCCACCGAACACGGTCACTTCGGTCGGGGACGCCATGGAGTCATCATCCGACTGAACCGCATCGATCGTGCCGCGCTGCATGGCGCGGAACAATTCGCCAGTCGGAACCAGCTGGTCAGCGAAATAGAGTTCAATGTTCATGCGGTCGCCCGCGATTTTGTTGAACATATCAATTGCAGGCTTGATCACGTGCTCAGCCAGCGCTGGGCCCGCGTAGGTCTGCATCCGCCAAGTGATGGTCGATTGAGCAATTGCCGGAGCCGCGAGTGGCGTTGCCAATGCGCCGACACCAGCGGTGGCTAGAAACTTACGTCTTGTCGTCATTTCTCTTCTCCTTGTTGGGGTTGTTTCGGCCCTGTTCGGGCTCTTTTATTGGTTAATTTCCGTAAACCGAGTTCGGCAGCCACATCGCGATATCTGGAATGACCATCACGAGAGCGAGTGCCAGCACCATGAGCAACACAAACGGCACGATGGAGCGATAGATATCGCGCAGGCCAATTTCTGGTGGGGCCATCGCCCGCATCAGAAAGAGGTTATAGCCAAAGGGCGGGGTCATATACGCGATCTGCGTGGTGATCGTGTAGAGAACGCCATACCAAATCAGGTCAAAGCCCAGTTGATCCACCAGCGGCACATAGAGCGGCGCCACAATCACCAGCATCGCCGTATCGTCGAGGAAGGTGCCCATGATGATAAAGCTCAGCTGCATCAGGATCAGGATCGTCCAAGGGCTGAGGTGCATTTGTTCGGTGAACAGATCCTTGATTGCGTTCACCGCGCCCAAGCCGTCAAAGATTGCGCCAAAGCCGAGCGCGGCCAGAATGATCCACATGAACATGCACGAAATGCCCAAGGTCTGTTTGACCGAGGTCTCAAAGACCTCTTTCGTCATGCGGCCCTTCAGAACGGCAGCAACAAACGCCGCCATCGCGCCAATTGCAGAGCTTTCCACCAGCGAGGTCCAGCCGTTCACAAACGGCACCATCATCGATGCAAAGATCACGAGCGGCAGAACACCAGCGCGCAGCAAGCGCATCTTTTCGGCGGTAGAGACATTGCGCTCATCTTCGGGCAGCGCAGGGCCAAGGTCGGGATTAATGCGGCAACGGATGTAGATGTAGATGATGAACATCGCGGCCATCATCAGACCAGGCACCACACCAGCGAGCCACAGTTGCCCGACGGGCTGACGTGCGATCATCGCATAAAGCACGAGAACAACAGAGGGCGGCACGAGGATACCAAGCGACGATCCCGCCTGAATAACGCCCGTCACCATGATCTTATCGTATTTGCGCTTTAGCAGTTCAGGCAGCGCAATCGTCGCGCCAATCGCCATGCCAGCGACCGACAAACCATTCATCGCGGAGATCAGAACCATAAGGCCAATTGTCCCGATGGCCAGACCACCACGCACGGGACCCATCCAAACGTGGAACATCTTGTAGAGGTCGTCTGCGATCTTTGACTCAGACAGCACGTAGCCCATGAAAATGAACATCGGCAGCGTGAGCATCGGATACCATTTCATCAGCTTCATCGCGGCTGAGAACGGCACGTCGACACCACCCACACCCCAGAGCATCATGCCCGCAGCAGCACCAACAAAGCCGATGGCCCCAAAGACGCGCTGCCCCGTAAAGAGCATCACCATCATGGTGCTGAACATCACTATGGCGATCATTTCATAGGACATCAGAGTTCAACTCCACGCATGCGGCCAATATCTCGGAAAAATTCGGCAAGGACTTGTAAGATCATTAGAAAAACACCTGCGGCGAGGATCAGCTTGATCGGCCAGATGTGGGGGCGCCATGCGGTAGAACTGCGTTCCAGATAACCCAGTTCTTCGCCAGCTGCGGTCGGTCCGCCAGTGAAAAAGGCGACGATCAGATCTTTGAAATAGGTGATTGGCTCAGTGCCGAAATATCCCAGTGAGTAGGACAAAGACCCCAGTGCGCCATAGAGAAGGACACCCAGATAAAAGAGCAGGAAGAACACGGTAAAGCCGTCCATCCACGCTTTCTGTTTGGTCGACCAATTGCCGTAAAACAGGTCCATCCGCACGTTCGACCCGAGTTGGATCGAATATGGACCGCCCAAGACATAGTAAGCGACCATGATGAACTGGGCTGTCTCAAGCGTCCAAAGCGACGGTGTAAAGAAGGTCTTGGACACCGAGGACCAGAGCAGAACGCCGATCAGAGCGAAAATCCCATACATCGCGATCCGCCCGATAAATCGGTTCAGCGCATCAATCACGTGGATATAGCCTACGATCACATTAGGCATTCATGACCTCCAAACTGGCGAGTGCTGGACGTAAAAGAGCCAAGAGTTGATGCGCAGCATCGCGCTGGGCATCGGGGGTATCGATGAGGTCATTGCGGACCTCGATCATCACATTTGCGATGCCGTTAGAAATACCATGCAAGCGCAAAGAATGAGTTACACCATCGTTCGGTCCATAGGGCTCGTTCCGCTCTACCTTCATCGTGATTGAACCAGCCTCAGCGATCATAGCGTCGGCGAGACGAGTGTCGCTATCATGGAGAATACCGATTTCGGTCGTGCGACGGTTCCCGAAATAGATCGGGGTAAAGCTGTGAATCGTCACGATCACTGCCGAAGTTGCCCGCGATGCGATGGTCTGCGTAACGGCCTCGCAGAAGGGAACGTAGACGGATTGCGTCCGCTCATCTCGATCAGCTTGGCTGAGGCCGTGGTTACCCGGAACTTTGATCAGCTCTGAGGTTTCGGGCATAGCGCTGGGCGCTTCGGGCGGGCGATTGCAGTCATAGACCAACCGCGACACCGTTGACGCGACCAATGGCGCATCCAGCGCGGTCGCTAGGATTTTTGCAACTGGCAAGGCGCCAGGGTCCCACGCTGCATGGCTCTTGCGGTCGTTTTCCGCCAGACCAAGGCCATTATACCGTTCGGGAATAGCGTGTGATGCATGTTCGCAGAGAATCACGACCGGAGATTTTCCCTCCGGATTAAACACCTCAACCGCCGATGTTCGTTGCGTTTTTTCCGCCGTGTTCATGCGATTTCCCTGTCGTTTGTAAAAATCTTTCCACACAGTTTGTCGATGCGTCAATAATTTTCCTAAACGAAGGTGTTGAATCTTTTCTTGCGGTTTGCTCAATCGCGGCGTCTGCTTAGGAAAGCAGCAACTGTGAAAGCGAGGCGTTGTGTCTGATCCGAAAACCACCGTGCGCGAACTGATCCGCGAGAAATACGCGACGCTGACCGCGTCCGAAAAGAAGCTCGCCAATGCGCTGTTGGAAAACTACCCAGCGGCGGGGATCGCCTCGATCACGGTCGTGGCGCAGAACGCGGATGTCTCAACGCCGACCGTGGCGCGGATGGTGGGAAAACTCGGGTTCAAGGGCTTTCCGCAGTTTCACCAATCGTTGCTGTCTGAATTGCAGGCGAAGGTTCAGGGCCCCACCCAACGCCGCGCGAATTGGGCGACCGAGGCACCAGAGTCGCACCTTCTGAACCGCTTCTCTCAGGCGATCACGCGCAACCTCAGTCAGACACTATCCAACGTCGATCACGATAAATTCGACAA
>JAYPVO010000130.1:0-6065 GCA_038134645.1 Paracoccaceae bacterium | reverse complement strand
ACAAGCGTCAATCGCGGGAAGTTATGTCCCTTCGCCACCAGTTGCGTGCCGATGATAATGTCGGTTTCGCCGCGCCCGATCTCTTCGATCTTTTCCTTGAGCGCACGGGCAGAGCCAAAAAGGTCGGACGACAGGACGGCAACTTTGGCGTCAGGGAACATCTCAACGACTTCTTCGGCCATACGCTCTACACCCGGACCAACGGGGTTCAGTTTGCCTTCGGCCTGACAGTTCGGGCAGACCTCTGGCATGGGTTTGGTTTCGCCGCACTGGTGGCACATGAGCCGTTTGAGGAACCGATGTTCCACCATCCGTGCATCGCAATGGTCACAGGCAATCTGATGCCCGCAGGCGCGACAAATGGTGAGCGGCGCGTATCCACGGCGGTTCAGAAAGACGAGCGATTGTTCGCCCTTTTCCATGCGGTCGATGATGGCAGAACGTAGGCTGGGTGAAATCCAACGGCCCGAGGGGACATCCTCAGCCCGCATGTCGATGGCTTTCATGTCGGGCAGCACCGCATCGCCAAAGCGAGAGGTCAGCGTGATGCGGTCGTATTTTCCCGCCTCAACATTCGCCCAGCTTTCAAGGCTCGGCGTGGCAGAGGCTAGAACCACCTGCGCGGTGTTCAGTGATGCCCGCAGGACGGCCATGTCGCGTGCGTTATAAAGAACGCCGTCGTCTTGTTTGTAGGACGTGTCGTGTTCCTCATCGACGACGATCAGGCCGAGGTCACGATAGGGTAGATAGAGCGCCGACCGTGCACCGACGACCAATTGCGCGTCGCCATTGCCGACCATTTTCCAGCAGCGGCGGCGTTCGGTCATGGTGACGCCCGAATGCCATTCCGCAGGCTTCATCCCGAACCGAGCCTCAACGCGCGTGATGAATTCAGAGGTCAGTGCAATCTCGGGCAAAAGCACCAGTGCCTGTCGCCCAACGCGGAGCGCCTCTGCCACGGCCTCAAGGTAGACCTCGGTTTTGCCTGAACCTGTCACGCCTTTGAGGAGCGTGGTCCCATAGGCCCCCGACCGCATTTTCGCCCGCAGGGTTTCGGCGGCGGCGGCTTGATCGTCGCTCAGGGCTTTGGCCCCGTAATCAGGATCGAGCCGAGGGTAGGGCAGATCGCGGGGGCTGTCCTCTTCGCTCACCGCGCCTTGTTTGACGAGGCCCTTGATGACAGACGACGAGGTGCCTGCCATTTCAGCCAATTCGGACAGCGTAAAGGCCAACCCGCCGTAGTCGCGCAAGACCTCTAGCACACGGGCGCGGGCGTCGGTCATACGGTCGGGGGCAGCGCTGCCCAGACGGTAAACCTTGCGCATGGAGGGCGCATCGCCCAACCCCGGTGCACGGGTGGCGAGCCGCAGCATCGCGGACATGGGGGTCAGGGTATAGGCGCCGACCTTGGTCAGGAACTGACGCATCTCTTCGCGCATGGGCGCGACGTCGAGTACGCGATTGACGGAACGCGCTTTGGACAGGTCGAACCCACCGATGCCGTCGCCCCAAATCACGCCCAAGACCTTGCGCGGGCCAAGGGGCACCTCAACAAACGCGCCGCGCCAACATCCACCTTCTGGCGCTTTGTAATCCAGCAGACGGTCGAGGGGCTGCGCAGTCAGCACAGATACCAGCTCTCCTTCTGCGTAGAATTCTCTCACGTAAGCGCACTCATTTCAGGGTTTCGGTTTTACCCTTCCTGAGGTAAACGCTGACCCGACAAAGGCCAACCCACCCTGTGAGGCAAATCCCATGAAATTTTTTGTAGATACCGCTGACGTGGATGCAATCCGCGAACTTAACGACCTCGGTATGGTTGATGGCGTGACCACCAACCCGTCCCTGATCCTGAAATCGGGCCGTGATATCCTCGAAGTCACGAAGGAAATCGCAGACCTGGTTGACGGTCCTGTATCGGCTGAAGCTGTATCCATGGACTTCGAGACCATGCTGGCCGAAGGCGAAAAGCTGGCGAAAATCGCGGACAACATCGCAGTTAAGGTTCCGCTGACCTGGGCTGGTCTGCGCGTTTGTAAGGAACTGTCCTCGCGCGGGATCATGGTAAACGTGACGCTCTGCTTCTCGGTGAACCAAGCGATTCTGGCGGCAAAAGCTGGCGCAACCTTCATCTCGCCGTTCATCGGTCGCCTCGACGATATCAACCTCGACGGCCTGCAGCTGATCGAAGATATCCGCACCGTTTACGACAACTACGGCTATGAAACGCAGATCCTCGCAGCGTCTGTGCGCACCGCGAACCACGTGTCTGAATGTGCGAAAATCGGCGCTGACGTGATGACCGCTCCGCCGGCTGTGATCAAAGCGATGGCGAACCACGTGCTGACCGACAAAGGCCTCGCACAGTTCGAAGCGGACTGGGCAAAGACAGGTCAGAAGATCCTCTAATCTTCGATCCTGACTGATCTACATCTAGGGGTGGCCGTAATGGTCACCCCTATTTGCATTAAGTGATGCCGCTAACCTGTGGCAAAACCTGCACATTCTGTAACCGCAGTTTTCTGCTGGCTTGCGCGGTGGGGCGATTTTTTACACAACCTTTCGCAAAAACCTGTTAGGGTTTCGGCAAAGCAGTATGAGGTTAGTGATGAGCGGCAATCCGGAAATCGATCCGAAAGTGCGGGATTTTATTCTCTCCGATCCTGAGGTCGTTCTCGAAGATACTGATCTGATGCGTGCGCTCGTGTCTGCGAATGAGCAGGCGATGGGCGGCAATATTGTCGATCTGCGCGGCATTGCGATGGCTCGGCTTGAGGCGCGTCTGGACCGCCTAGAGGACACCCACCGCAGCGTGATCGCCGCCGCTTATGAAAACCTCGCGGGCACCAATCAAATCCATCGCGCCGTGTTGCGCATGATGGAGCCCGTGAAGTTCGATGCCTTCCTTCACGACCTCGGCACCGAAGTCGCGGAAATCCTGCGCGTCGACTCCATGCGTCTGGTTCTCGAAAGCGGGGCAGAGCAGGCGGATGACGCTGTGCGTAGCCTTGGCGATGTTCTTTCTGTGGTGAAGCCCGGATTTATCGCGGACTACATGACCAAGGGCCGCAATGCCCCACTGCGTCAGGTTCTCTTGCGTCAGGTGCAGCCCGAGGAAAACAGCCTCTATGGTGACAAAGCGGACTACATTCGGTCCGAGGCTTGTCTACGTCTCGACTTCGGTCCAGGGCGCTTGCCGGGGATGCTAGCGATGGGGGCAGAGGACCCACATCAGTTTTCGCCGCAACAGGGCACGGACCTCCTTGGGTTCTTTGGCTCTGTCTTTGAACGCGCCATGCGGCGCTGGCTTGAGTGATCTCTCCCGCACTTACTGATGCGCTTGCCCGTTGGCTTGACCATGCGCGGGCGGTGGATGGTGTGGCCGAAAACACGATTAAGGCCTATCAGACAGACGTTCTCGCGTTCCTTGGGTTCCTGCAAAACCACCATGGTGATCAGCAGGGCACAGCGGCCCTTTCGAGGCTGACCATTTCGGACATGCGGTCATGGATGGCACACGAACGTGGACGTGGTGTCGCGGCGCGGTCGCTTGCGCGGATGCTGTCGGCGGTCAAGTCCTTTGTGAAATGGATGGCCGAGCGCGAAGGGTTCGACCCCTCAGCGGTCCTCATGACCCGCGCCCCGAAATTCCAGAAAAAGCTACCCCGCCCATTGGCCGAAGACGCCGCCAAAGCGATGATCGACACGGTGGAACTGCAGGCACGCGAACCTTGGGTCGCCGCTAGGGACACGGCCGTGGTGACGTTGCTCTATGGCTGTGGTCTGCGGATATCCGAAGCCTTGGGCCTCAAGGGGCGCGACTATCCATTGCCCAACGTCCTGCGGATCATCGGCAAAGGCGGGAAAGAGCGTATCGTGCCCGTGATCGACGCGGCCCGCGATGCCGTGGCTGCTTATGTGCGCGACTGCCCGCATCAGATCGACCCTGACACGCCGCTGTTTCGGGGCGTGCGCGGCGGGCAACTGTCGCCCGTGATGATCCAAAAGGTCATGGCGCAGGCGCGTATGCAGCTGGGCCTGCCTGCCACGGCGACGCCGCATGCGCTGCGCCATTCCTTTGCCACGCATTTGTTGAACGCGGGCGGGGACTTGCGGGCCATTCAGGAATTGCTGGGTCACGCCTCGCTCAATACCACGCAGATGTACACGGCGGTCGATACCGCCCGCCTGATGGAGGTCTATCGATCAGCGCACCCCCGCGCAGGGGCGGGACCGCGCGAGTGAACTCTTGCCCCTAGGGTTGCTTTCGGTCATTTAGCCCCAATGACACTTTCTCAAAAAGCCCTCGGCGTTCACCTCCTCACCGCAACTGGCGCAGTTTTTGCGATGCTCGCTATGCTTGCTGCCGTCGATGGCAACTGGAGCTTGATGTTCCTGTGGTTGGTCGTCGCGTTCTTTGTGGACGGGATCGATGGACCGTTGGCACGGAAATACGATGTCAAAACCAATAGCCCGATCTATGACGGCGTGCTGTTGGACCTGATCATCGACTACCTCACCTACGTCTTTGTGCCTGCCTACGCGCTATTCAAACATCCAGAGATGTTGCCGGGGTGGACAGGCTGGGTGGCGATCATGGTGATCACCTTTACCTCGGCATTGTATTTTGCGGATACCCGCATGAAAACAAAGGACTATTCGTTCTCTGGTTTCCCTGGGTGCTGGAATATGCTGGTGTTGGTCGTCTTTGCGATCCGCCCTGATTACTGGGTGATCCTCGGCCTCGTGGTCGTGCTGGCGATCGCGATGTTCCTGCCGATCAAATTCGTGCACCCGACACGCACGGCGCGCTGGCGGTGGGTGACGCTGCCAATGGCGCTGGCGTGGACAGCGTTCGCAGGATGGGCCGCTTGGGTCGATTTCCATCCCGAAAGCTGGGCGC
This sequence comes from Paracoccaceae bacterium, assembly GCA_038134645.1. Taxonomy (GTDB): domain Bacteria; phylum Pseudomonadota; class Alphaproteobacteria; order Rhodobacterales; family Rhodobacteraceae; genus Marivivens. The sequence goes on along the minus strand of JAYPVO010000130.1, from coordinate 1,162 downwards.
ATTACGGGCTGGTGATCACCTCAGTTTACCTGATCGCGGCGGGCGCGATGCAGCAGGTCGTTTACGGCAAAGACGGTTAAAGCGGCTTTGTCATCAGGCGGTGCGGGATGCCTGCATCGTCGAACTCTGGCCCCTCAGCGGTGAAGCCCAGCTTTTCATAAAACGGAATGGCGGTGATTTGTGCGTCGAGGCGGGCCTCTGTGAACCCTTGATCGCGGGCGTGATCGAGCAGCGCCTCCATCAACCGTTTACCCAAGCCCGTTCCTCGCGCCTCTTTCATCACCGCAACGCGCTGCACCTTTGCATATCCACGGTCGAGCAGGCGTGCGGTCGCCATCGGCACCCCATCCAGCCGCGCGAGGAAGTGTGTGCATTGGTCCTCTAGATCATCCAGTTCCAGCTCTGGCGGCACGTTCTGTTCGCCCACAAACACGGTGGTGCGGATGTCATAGCAGGCCTGACGGTCTGCGGCTGTGGTCACGATCGTGATCATGTGGTTCCCCGTTGTGAAAAGGGCGCCCGAAGGCGCCCCGATCTATCAACCCAGTGCCGCGTCACAGCGTCCGCAGACGCCCGCGTGGCTGTGGGTGCCAACGTCTGGAAGGATTTTCCAGCAGCGTTCGCATTTCTCACCGTCTGCTTTTTCAAAGACAACGGCCACACCCTCAACTTCGCCCATGCGGAAGGCCTCAGCAGGGGCAGGGTCGTTTGTGAGCATAACGCCAGAGGTGATGCAGAGGTCGTCAAACGCAACGGTTTTCAGCGCCTCAAGCACGTCCTTGTCGTCAACGTGAACGACAGGCGCGGCCTCAAGGCTTGCACCGATGACCTTATCGCGGCGCTGGATTTCCAGTGCAGCGGTCACAACGCGGCGGACCTTGCGGATGCCAGCCCATTTCGCGGCCAAGGCTTCGTCTTTCCACGCTGCGGGTGTTTCTGGGATATCGACCAGATGCACCGACGCGCCGTCCTCTTTGTGACGCTCGAGCCAGACCTCTTCCATCGTGAAGACGAGGATCGGGGCCAGCCAAGTGGTCAGACGGTTGAACAGGATGTCCAGAACCGTGCGCGATGCGCGGCGGTTCAGGGTATCGCCATCACAGTAGAGCGCGTCCTTGCGGATGTCGAAGTAGTAGGCCGACAGGTCCACGGTCGCAAAGTT
>JAYPVO010000129.1:0-6073 GCA_038134645.1 Paracoccaceae bacterium | reverse complement strand
GGAGCACAGGATGACCGGAACCCCACGTTCTTCCACTCACCCCCCACTCCCACCCACCACGGAAGCCGACCGGTTTAACCGTCTCCGTCTGCTGCGATCCCGACGGGTTGGCGTCGCGACATTTCACCGACTGATCGCGGAGCATGGTTCTGCCGAGGTCGCATTAGAGGCTTTGCCAGAAGTCGCGCGCGCAGCGGGTGTCACCGATTACGCGATTTGTCCCGAAGGCGTCATTCACGCCGAACTCAAAGCCGCCCGCGCTGTCAAAGCTCGGATGCTCTGCCTCGGTGATCCTGACTATCCCGCGTCACTGTCCACATTAGACGACGCCCCGCCGATCCTTTGGGCGGTTGGCGATACGTCTCTTTTGACCCGCCCCATGGTCGCGCTGGTCGGTGCCCGTAATGCGTCCTCATTGGGTACACGCATGGCACGGAAACTCGCGGCGGACTTATCGTCGGCAGGCTATGTCGTCGTGTCAGGCCTCGCCCGTGGTGTGGATGCCGCCGCGCATCATGCTGCGATTGAAGCGGGCACAGTTGCCGTATTGGGCGGCGGTGTCGATGTCATCTATCCCAACGAAAACGCCGAACTGTTCCATGCCATAGGCGCCAAAGGTCTGCGGCTGTCCGAGCAGCCCATCGGCCTGCAACCCCAAGCCCGTCATTTCCCTGCCCGTAATCGGATCATCTCTGGCCTCAGTCAGGCCGTCGTCGTGGTCGAAGCGGCTGCGAAATCGGGGAGCCTGATCACCGCTGAAAATGCTCTGGCCCAAGGTCGAGAGGTCTTTGCCGTTCCGGGGCATCCGTTTGATGGGCGGGCAGGGGGCTGCAACGCGCTGATCCGCGATGGGGCGACTTTGATCCGTGGCGCAGAGGACGTCATCGCAGGTCTAACCCCATTGGCGGAAGACGCCCCCGAACTGCCTCTCGCCCCGATCCCTCAGCCCCAACGCAGTTTTGAAGACAGCAAGGCCCTGCACAAGAAAATCCTGTCACGGCTCGGGCCATCGCCAATCGCGGAGGATCAGTTGATCAGGGATATGAAGTCAGCGCCAAGCCTCATTGCGCCCGCGCTGATCGCACTTGAACTAGACGGGGCGATCCAACGGCATGTTGGCGGGTTGCTGTCGCGCCTCTAGTTGCAGCCGTAGTCCAACAGGTCGCCCCAGCCCGCGCAAATGTCCTTGCGCTGCCACCAAACGTCCGTCGCAAACGCGGCCCAGTCGTAGACCTGCCAGCCCGCTCCGCTGCGTTCATAGAACACATTTATATCTGTGTGATCGTTTACGCCGAACATGATGTCTTTGGCTGCGGGTGCGCGGGTCAAGTCAATTTGCCCACCGCCCGGTCGCTGCGCCGTTAACCACGCGTAGGCGTGATCGCCCTGAACAAGTAGGTCGTGCACAACAAACTCAACGGGCGCGCCAAACACGGATTCCGCATAGGGGCGGGCGGTGTTCATCAGTTCTGATCTGAGGCTCGTCCCGCGCTCTGGAGTGAACACTTGTTCGGCCATCGCTGTGAATGGAAGCGCTGCTAACACAGCTGTCGCGACGAATTTGAAAGCCATTAAAATATCCTCCTAACCGATCAGACCTTAGTTTGAAGTTATTTTGACTGTGTCGCTATGACCTTGATCAAGGGTGAGAAATGGGTGCATTGACATTCCATTGCGATAGCACACATGTTGCCGCGCCATACGCCAAAGCCTTTTCTTACGGAGTTCCCATGCCAGTTGTTGTTGTCGAATCCCCGGCTAAAGCCAAGACAATCAACAAATATCTTGGATCGAATTACACGGTTCTGGCATCCTACGGTCACGTCCGCGACCTGCCTCCGAAAGACGGCTCTGTCGATACCGACTCCAATTTCGAGATGAAGTGGGAAGTCGCGAATGACAGCAAAAAGCACGTTAAGGCGATTGCCGATGCGCTAAAGGACGACGACGTTCTTATTCTCGCAACCGACCCTGATCGCGAAGGCGAAGCCATCAGCTGGCACTTGCAAGAGACCCTCACCACGCGTCGCGCAATTAAGAAATCGACGACCGTGAGCCGCGTGACATTCAACGCGATCACAAAGAATGCGGTGACCGAGGCGATGCAAAACCCGCGTCAGGTGGATACCGCGCTGGTCGAGGCCTATCTGGCACGTCGTGCGTTGGACTACCTCGTTGGGTTTAACCTGTCGCCCGTTCTGTGGCGCAAGCTCCCCGGTTCTAAATCGGCAGGGCGCGTGCAGTCTGTTTGTCTGCGCCTGATCGTTGAACGCGAGATGGAGATTGAGGCGTTCAATCCCCAAGAATACTGGACCGTGAAGGCTGTTCTCGCGAACCCGCGCGGTCAGCAGTTCGAGGCGCGCCTGACCTCTTTCGCGGGCAAGAAGCTCGATAAATTCGATATTTCGACCGCTGCGCAGGCTGAACTGGCTGCCGCTGCGATTTCGAGCCGCGATCTGACGGTTCAGTCGGTTGAGGCAAAGCCTGCCAACCGCAACCCGTCCCCGCCATTCATGACCTCGACGCTTCAGCAAGAAGCATCGCGTAAGTTCGGCATGGGTGCTCGCCAAGCGATGAGCGCGGCCCAGCGTTTGTATGAAGCGGGTCTGATCACCTACATGCGTACCGACGGTATCGACATGGCGCCCGAGGCGGTCATGGCGGCGCGTGATGCGATCAAGGAAAAGTTCGGCGATAAATACCTGCCGTCCAGCCCGCGCATGTATAAAAACAAGGCGAAAAATGCGCAGGAAGCGCACGAATGTATCCGCCCGACGGATATGTTTATGTCGCCTGAAAAGGTCAAAATCGCGGATGCGGATCAGCAGAAGCTCTACGATCTGATCTACAAACGCACCATCGCGAGCCAGATGGCTGCCGCGCAAATGGAACGCACCACGGTCGATATTACCTCGGCTGACGGTCAGGTCGTCTTGCGGGCCACGGGTCAGGTCGTTCTGTTCGAGGGCTTCATCGCTGTTTACGAAGAAGGCCGCGACGATAGCGTTGTGGATGACGACGATAAACGTCTGCCGCTCCTCGCTGCTGGTGACAAAACCGATAAGAAAGAAGTTCTGCCAGAGCAGCACTTCACCCAGCCGCCGCCGCGTTACACCGAGGCGACTTTGGTTAAAAAGATGGAAGAACTGGGGATCGGTCGTCCGTCCACCTACGCCTCTATCGTGACCACGATTCAGGACCGCGATTATGTGACCAAGGATAAAGGTCGCCTGATCCCGCAGGACAAAGGTCGTTTGGTCACTGTCTTCCTGTCGAACTACTTTAAAAAATATGTGGAGTATGACTTCACAGCGAGCCTTGAGAACGAACTCGATGAAGTGTCGGCGGGTGAGGTGGACTACCATGACCTGCTGAAACGCTTCTGGAAAGATTTCTCGGCTGCGATCGCAGAAACGTCCGAACTTCGGATCACCGAGGTTCTCGATAAGATCAACGAAGTTCTCGAACCGCATCTGTTCCCTGCCAAAGAGGACGGCAGCGATCCGCGTGCTTGCCCGAACTGTGGCGCTGGGCGTCTGTCCATGCGGACGGCGCGCTCTGGTGGCGCGTTCATCGGCTGTTCGAACTACCCAGAATGCCGCTTTACTCGTCCGTTCGGCCCTCCGGGGATGGAACAAACGGGCATTGGTCCTGACGGCAAACTGCTGGGTCACGATGATGGCGATCCGATCTCGCTCCGCGATGGTCGCTATGGTCCCTATGTCCAACGTGGCGAAGCCTCCGAGGATTTCCCGAAGCCTCCGCGTGCAAGTCTGCCGAAAGGTTGGACCACAGAGTCCATCGACCTTGATAAGGCGCTGATGCTCCTGAACCTGCCGCGCGAAATCGGTCCGCATCCCGAAGATGGCGTTGTGGTTGAGGCGGGCATCGGTCGCTTTGGTCCCTTTGTGAAACACGGCACGACCTATGCGAACCTCAAAGAGGTCGATGAGGTCTTTGACATCGGTATGAACCGCGCCGTCGAAGTGCTCGCCCTGAAAAAGGCTGGTCGCGGTGGTCGTGAGGCCGCGAAACCGCTCAAAGAATTGGGTGATCACCCAGATGGCGGCGCGATGGCAGTGATGTCGGGGCGTTATGGGCCTTACATTAAATGGGAGAAGGTCAACGCGACCCTGCCCAAAGATGTAGAGCCAGAATCGGTCACGGTCGAACAAGCGATTGAGCTGGTGAACGAAAAAGCCGCGAAGTCTGGCAAGAAACGCAAGGCCCCCGCGAAAAAGGCAGCAGCGAAAAAGCCCGCCGCCAAGAAGGCCACGGCGAAAAAAGCGCCAGCGAAAAAAGCAGCTAGCGACGAATGATAGAGAACGGCGGACCAAGGTTCGCCGTGTTCTTTTTGCAGGTGCAGAAAAAACCGCGGGACAGTGGCGAATTTTTCAGTAATCTAGCCGCCATGATACGGGAGGCTCTTTTCCAAGAGTGGCCCAGACGGACCCAGAGGGGGAGAGAATGAAGAAGATTTACGGTAGTGCGGCAGAGGCCCTAGACGGGCTTTTGTTTGACGGGATGTTTATCGCGGCTGGTGGTTTTGGCCTTTGCGGTATCCCCGAACTTTTGCTGGACGCGATCAAAGACGCAGGCACCAAGGACCTGACCTTTGCATCGAACAACGCAGGCGTAGATGAGTTTGGGATCGGTATCCTGTTGCAGACCAAACAGGTTAAGAAAATGATCTCGTCCTATGTGGGCGAAAACGCTGAATTCATGCGTCAGTATCTGTCGGGCGAGCTTGAGCTAGAGTTCAACCCGCAGGGCACATTGGCCGAACGTATGCGCGCGGGTGGCGCTGGTATCCCCGGTTTCTATACGAAAACTGGCGTGGGCACTGTGATTGCTGAAGGCAAAGAGCACAAAGACTTCAACGGTCAGACCTACATCATGGAAGAAGGCATCTTTGCCGACCTCGCGATCGTGAAGGCGTGGAAAGCGGACACAACGGGCAACCTGATTTTCCGCAAAACCGCGCGGAACTTTAACGTGCCTGCCGCGACCTGCGGTAAAATCTGTGTCGCAGAGGTCGAAGAAATCGTGCCAGCAGGGACGCTCGATCCAGATGCGATCCACCTGCCGGGGATCTACGTCCATCGCATCATCGAGGGCGCACACGAAAAACGTATCGAACAGCGCACCACCCGCAAGAAGGAGTCCGCATAATGCCGTGGGATCGTAACCAGATGGCGGCGCGGGCCGCGCAAGAACTTCAAGACGGTTGGTATGTGAACCTCGGCATCGGTATTCCGACGCTCGTTGCGAACTACATTCCCGAAGGCGTTGAAGTGACGCTTCAGTCGGAAAACGGGATGCTCGGCATGGGGCCGTTCCCGTTTGAAGGCGAAGAAGACGCTGACCTGATCAACGCAGGCAAACAGACGATCACCGAACTGCCGCACACCGCCTATTTCGACTCGGCGCAGTCGTTCGCAATGATCCGTGGTGGCAAAATCGCGATGGCGATCCTTGGTGCGATGGAAGTTGCAGAGAACGGCGACCTCGCGAACTGGATGATCCCAGGCAAGCTGGTCAAAGGCATGGGCGGCGCGATGGACCTCGTTGCGGGTGTTGGTCGCGTTGTTGTCGTGATGGATCACACCAATAAACATGGTGAATCCAAGGTTCTGAAGGCGTGCACCCTGCCGCTGACGGGCAAGAGCGTGGTTGATCGCATCATCTCGAACCTCGGGGTTCTGGATGTGGTCGAAGGCGGCCTGAAAATCGTCGAACTCGCTGATGGCGTCACCGAAGAAGAGCTTCGTGCCGCGACCGAGGCGACGATTGTAGACTAAGGGAATGGGCGCCTTCGGGCGCCCTTCTTCTTTCGCGTGTGTTAATTGTTTCGAAAATTGCCTTGGGTTTCATAATTCGGCCCCAATCGGTTACTATTTTGTGACCAATGACAATGAGCAGCACAAATAACATGCCAGACACAGGCACGACCGCACACCGCCGTTGGCGCGATATCGCGCTGCTGGCGGCGCTGTTCGGTTTTGTCATTGTGGGTTTGGCTGGGCTGGCTCTTGCGACGGGTTGGGAGGAAACGATTGCCCAGCTGTCGCGT
>JAYPVO010000128.1:0-6151 GCA_038134645.1 Paracoccaceae bacterium | reverse complement strand
TTCGCTTCTTCACGGTTCCGACCGTTAAGGACGCACGTTCGTCGGCTGGTTGGGCACTGGTGTTCATCGCGCTTCTGTACCTGACCGCTCCGGCTGTTGGTGCAATGGCTCGTCTGAACCTGATCAACACCTTCTACCCGAACGGCACTTCGGAAGCTGCGCTTTCGCTTGCTGAAATCGAAGCTGGTGTAGACGCACAGGGCAACGACGTGAACTGGGTGAACAACTGGGCTAAAACCGGTCTGCTGTCGTTCGACGACAAAAACGGCGACGGCGCAATCACCTATGCAAACGGCGACGCAAACGAGCTGACCGTTAACCGTGACATCATGGTTCTGGCTAACCCAGAAATCGCACAGCTTCCGGGCTGGGTGATCGCTCTGGTTGCTGCTGGTGGTCTTGCTGCTGCGCTTTCGACCGCTGCGGGCCTTCTGATGGCTATCGCATCGGCTGTTTCGCACGACCTGATCAAATCTCAGATCAACCCGAACATCTCGGAAAAAGGCGAACTGATGGCTGCACGTGTTGCAATGGCTGTTGCTATTGCAGTTGCAACCTACCTCGGCCTTAACCCTCCGGGCTTCGCTGCACAAACCGTTGCTCTCGCATTCGGTCTTGCTGCTGCGTCGATCTTCCCTGCGATCCTGATGGGCATCTTCTCGAAGCGCATCAACAACAAGGGCGCAGTGGCTGGTATGCTCGCTGGTCTGATCGTGACCATCGTCTACATCTTCCTGCACAAAGGTTGGTTCTTCGTCGCATCGACTGCGTCCTTCTCGGATGCTGACCCGCTGCTTCTGTCGATCAAATCGACCTCGTTCGGTTCTGTAGGCGCTCTCGTGAACTTCATCGTTGCTTACCTCGTGTCCAACGCGACCGAAGAAGTACCGGCTGACGTTCAGGAACTGGTCGAAAGCATCCGCATTCCGCGTGGTGCAGGTCAGGCAGTTGACCACTAAGGTTGACGTAGGTCAGTGCAAAATCTGACCCGTGACAATACAATCGGGCGCGGGAGCATATCCCGCGCCCTTTTTTGATCACGAGGCTCCTTTGGAACACGCAGATATTATTCGATTTCTGGCAACGACTCACCCTTACGACGGACTAGAACGCCACGACCTCGAAGCGGTCGGCGCGGGGCTTATCCGGCGTAGCTTTGCTACGGGTGAGACGATCTATAGCCAAGATGATCCGCTCGAAGGGGTGTATCTGATCGAAGACGGCACGGTTGAGGTCACGGATGCGTCTGGGGCTTTGGTGTCGATCTTGGGTGCGCGAAACCATTTCGGGGAACGTGGTCTTTTGCGGGATGGCAAGGCCGCGACCAACACCCGCGCGGTGAGCGATTGCGTGCTGCATCTCTTTCCTGCGGAGGCGTTTCTGAACGCGGTCAAAAACTTCGCGACCTTTAACCGATATTTCACCCGTGGCGGTGCCCGTGGCATCACCCAAGGCGGGATTTTGACGCTGCATGTCGGGGACATGCTGGCACACGAACCGATCACCTGCGCACCCAATCTATCGATCAAGGACGCTGCGCGGTTGATGCGGGACGAACGGATTTCTTCGCTCGGGATTGAGGAAAACGACAAGCTGGTCGGCATCCTCACCGTGCGCGATATGAACAACAAGGTGCTGGCAGAGGGGCTGGACCCCGCGCTGCCGATCTCCAACATCATGACCCGCAACCCCGTAACGCTCGATCAATCGGCGCTGGGGTCTGATGTGATGCATATGATGATCGATCACCGTATCGGACACCTGCCCATCGTTGAGAATGGCAAGTTCCGCGGGATGATCACGCAGACCGACCTGACGCGGTTCCTCGCGACCTCGCAGGCGCATATGATCGCGGACTTGGGCCGCGCAACCAGCGTCGAGGAAATGTCCGAGGTGACGAAACGTCTGCCTGATTTCCTCATGCAGTTGGTCGGTAGCCACCTTGCCCATGACGTTGTCACCCGCAAAGTCACCGACGTGGCCGACATCGTCACCCGCCGTTTGCTCAAGATGGCTGAGGTGAAATTCGGTCCCGCGCCCGTGCCCTATTGCTGGGCCGCCTGCGGGAGCCAAGGGCGCCGCGAACAAACGGGTGTGTCGGATCAGGACAACTGCCTGATCATCCACGACAGCGCGACCGACGACGATATGCGGTATTTCGCGCAGCTCGCGACCTTTGTTTGCGACGGGCTGAACGCCTGCGGCTACGTCTATTGCCCCGGTGACATGATGGCGACCGCTGATCGTTGGCGGCAGCGCCTGTCGGTCTGGCAGAGCTATTTCCGCACTTGGATCTCTAAACCGAACGAAGAAGCGCAGATGTTGGCGTCCGTTATGTTCGACCTGCGACCCATCGCGGGGGATGAGACGCTCTTTGCGGAACTTCAGGGCGATACGCTGGCGATGGCGGCAAAGGATTCCATCTTTGTCGCGCATATGGCGTCGAATTCGCTGAAACACGTGCCGCCGCTGTCGCTGTTCCGTGGCTTTGCAACGATCAAATCGGGTGAGCATCGCAATACGCTCGATATGAAACACAACGGCGTTGTGCCGATTGTCGACCTCGGGCGGATTTATGCGCTGAAGGGGCAGATCGGTGCGGTGAATACGCGCGCGCGGATTGATAGCGCGATTGAGGCTGGCATCGTGTCCGAGGCAGGGGGCGCCGACCTCTTGGCCGCGTATGACACCATCGCCACCGTTCGACTTAACCACCAAGCGGCGCAGGTCCGTGCGGGGCAAAAGCCCGACAACTATCTGACGCCGTCAACGGTACCAGCATTCGAACGGTCGCACCTTCGCGACGCGTTCGTCATCGTAAGAACCATGCAAAGCGCCCTGTCATCTTCGGCAGCGCGTTAAGGGAGGACGCATGTTATATGAATTAGTCGCGGTCGTGATTGCGGGCGTAGGGATGGCAGGTATTGCCTTTGGTCTGCGTAAATTGACGGGCAACCGCGCGCCTCAATGGATCGTGCCAGTGATGGCGGGTCTCGGGATGTTGGGGCTGAGCATTTACAACGAATACACGTGGTTTGAGGTCACATCTGGCGGTCTGCCTGAAGATGCCGAAGTCATCGACACCGCAGAAATTCAGGCTTTCTACAAACCGTGGACCTACGTTTGGCCGCAGGTCGAAGGGTTTCTGGCCACTGCGGGTGTCACTGACACCGCGACGACAGACGAACGCGAAGCTGTGGTTTATCGCATGATGCGTTGGCAGCCACCGCAGGTGATCTCGGTTCGGTTTAATTGTGCCAATTCGGAAATTGCGCGGGTCTTGGCGGATGGAGGGTCAGAACCCTTCGCGCCGCTCGACCCCCAAGACCCACTTATGCAGGCGGTGTGTTCCCGCTCTTAATGTTGTTTGGAGAGTAAAATGGGTGAGAGAAAAGTTCTTTTGGTCGAAGATGAACGACCGATCACTAAGGCAATCGCAACTCTGTTGGAGGCGAATGGTTTGCTGGTCGACATCGCGCCAACGGCAGAAACTGCTCTCACCCAGATCGCCTCAAACAGCTATGACCTCTTGGTTGTTGATGCCAGCCTACCCGATCAATCGGGTTTTGCGCTGTGCCAGACCTTGCGCCTGCGCGAGGACTTTGACGATCTGCCGATCGTCCTGATGACCCATCGAAATACAGAAATTGAAGCCCGCAAATCCAAAGCTGTGGGCGCGACTGCCATTTTGACAAAACCATTTGGACCAGCACAGCTGCGCGTGGCTCTCGCGCCGTTTGTGCAGTTGGAGAGCCTAGAATGAAGCTCGATCGCTTACATCTGCGTCTCAGGATTCTGCTGTTCTTTGTGTTCATGACCCTTGGTGGATTGGGCATTTTTGGTGCGGGCCTATGGTTGGGCAGCCAACGCGAACAGGACGGTTTCCTCTTTGCAGAGATCATTGGTGGTTTCGGCTTTTTGGGGCTGATGACGTGGATTTGGTATCTGTTTGACGAAAACCTCGCCAAGCCGATGCAATGGCTGGCAGGTGCTCTGACCGCGCGGGCGCATACGGACATTGACGAAGACCTGAACCCGAAAACCGCCCGCTACCTTGGCGACCTTGCCCCTGCTGCGCGCGAAGTTACACGCCACCTTGCGCAGACCCGCAACGCCTTGGCCGAGACGGTCGCGCAGGAAACCACGCGGTTGATCGCTGAGAAAGAGCAGCTCGTTGCGATGGCGGCGGATGTGCCGTTTGGTGTGGTGCTCTGTTCGGGCACGCATAAAATCGCGTTCTACAACAGCGTTGCGGCAGAGATGTTGGACGAGGATCACCATCACCCTGGGCTCGACCATTCGCTGTTCGATTTCCTCGAACCCGATCCGATCTTGGACGCCTATAACCGTCTGTGCGCAAGCGGGCAGGGGCCTGACATGGTTATCCCGACCTTGGTCACGACCGTTTTGGGTCATCGGACGCTATGCGCGCGGATGCGTTTGACCCATGCCGCAGACGAAAGCGATATATCGCCCGGCTATTTGATGTCGTTGGACGATGTGACCAGCGACTTGGCGATTGTCGGACAGGCGAGCACACTCGTGACCCGCGTTTTTGCCGACCTGCGGTCGCATATGGGATCGCTGCGCACTGCGATTGAGTTCCGTAAACGCGATGCTGCCCTCGCCGCTGATCCTGAGATGACCGAAGGCCTGATCGACGGGCTTGAGGCGATGTTGCGCAGCATTGGCGAGCATTTCGTTGATTATGACGGCAGCCGTGGGTCGCTTTGGCCGATGGAGGATGTCTCTGCCCATCAGATCGTCAATGCGGTTAAGGCCCGTCTAGATGCGATTGACCTCACGGTCGAAGGGCTAGAGGAAACACGGCTCCACGTTGCGGCGCTGCCGATCATCGTGCTGCTGGCGCATTTGTGCGACCGTATTGTGCACGAACATGGCGGGCGAGTTCCGTCGTTGATCGTGGCGGATGAGGATGATTGCCCGATGATCGCCTTGGGCTGGAGCGGTGATCCGCTGCCGTTTGACACGATGACCAGTTGGCTGGTCGATCCGCTCGACTTTGGCGTGCCTGGGGTCACGGGGCGGTCTGTCTTGCAAATCCACGCGACCGATTGTTGGCCTGAATTTGGGCGCTTTGGTCGGTCCGTCCTAAAAATTCCGCTGCCTATTCCGATGGGTCAAAAGCTACCTGCGCTACAGCGTGGGGTCGAATATGATTTTGACCTGATGCAGCGCACGCCGCCGCCCATGCTGACGAAAGCGAAACTGTCTGACCTGACATTCGTTGTCTTTGACACCGAAACCACGGGTCTTTTGCCGTCACAAGGCGACGAGATTTGCCAGATCGCCGCGCTGCGCGTTGTGAATGGCCGTGTCGTCGAAGGCGAGCAGATCAACCGCCTAGTAAACCCAGAACGTCCGATCCCTGCGCGGTCTACGGATGTGCATGGGATCACCGATGAGATGGTTAAGAACGCCCCGACGATCGAAGTCGTCGGCGCTCAGTTCCACAGCTTTGCCCGTGGGTCGATCTTGGTCGCGCATAACGCGCCCTTTGATCTAGAGTTCCTGCGCCGTCATGAGGCTGGGATTGGCAAAGCCTTTACCAACCCTGTGTTAGACACTGTTTTGCTCTCTGCGATTGTCTTTGGTCAGGACGCTGAACATACGCTCGATGCGATCTGTGAGCGCTTGGGGATTAAGATCCCCGTCGAACAGCGGCACACCGCGATGGGTGACACGATTGCGACGGCCCACGCCTTTATCAAGATGATCGGCATGTGCGAGGCACGCGGGATTGAAACCTTTGGGGATGTGATTGCTGAAGGCCGCAAACACAAACGGCTCATTCAGGATTTGAACACCGATCTAGAGGTCTAGCACTGATAGGCCCAGATCGCGTCGTTGATGTTGTCGAACCACATCAGATGCCCGTCGCGGAGCACCATTCCCGCGCTGCACAAATTGCGCAATTGGTCCATGTTGTGGCTGACCATGATTGCGCCCGCGCTTTCCATGCGTGACTTAAAGGCCATCGCGCTTTTCGCACGGAATTTGGCATCGCCCACGGCGGTCACTTCGTCCACGAGGTAGAGGTCGAAGGGCAATCCCATCGACAGGGCAAAGGCCAAACGCGCCCGCATGCCCGACGAATAGCCTCTTACAGGATCGTTGATCTGATCGCCAA
>JAYPVO010000127.1:3237-6373 GCA_038134645.1 Paracoccaceae bacterium | reverse complement strand
CCGTTCCACAGCATGTTCTTTTGATAGAGCGTCAGAGGCCCCGTTCCACGCAGCGCACCGCCCGCAAAATCGCCCCAAGTGACCACGCCAGAGGCGATCACCGCGACCAAGACGCCAGCCGCCCACCGCTTTAGGCCAAAAAACAACAGGGCGATGACAATGACCAATCCAGACGCCAGCACCAAAGGGCGTCCCAAGGACAAGGAATCGGCCAGTGGAATCCACGTCCCAAGATGCGTAAACGCCAAGAGCGTCACACCTATAAACGTGATGAATTTCAGAACACTACGCATCGATCCTCGCGCCCTGTTTTGGCAGGGTATGCCCTTAGTCCTGACGCATCATTCCCCAGAGTTCAATGCGACAAGGGGATAGCAACTGCATCAAAGCGGCCTTTTGCCCATCTGTTATGGCTGTGCTGCTCTTGTTACGACACGTCATGCATCGTATGAGGCGCGTGAAACTTTCCACCGACGAAAGGCCGCTGCCAATGATCCCTCGCTATTCCCGCCCTGAAATGGTCTCCATCTGGGAACCTGCAACCAAATTCAAAATCTGGTACGAGATCGAGGCACACGCCTGTGACGCCATGGCCGATCTGGGCGTTATCCCCCGCGAAAACGCCGATGCGGTTTGGAAAGCCAAAGACGTAGAGTTTGATGTCGCCCGCATCGACGAAATCGAAGCTGTCACCAAACACGACGTGATCGCGTTCCTGACACACCTTGCAGAACATGTCGGCTCTGAAGAGGCCCGTTTCGTTCACCAAGGTATGACCTCCTCGGACGTTCTCGACACCTGCCTGAACGTTCAGCTGGTGCGCGCCTCCGACATCCTGATCAAGGACATGGAAGCCCTGCTCGTTGCGCTGAAAAAGCGCGCGATGGAGCATAAGAACACCGTTCGCGTTGGCCGCAGCCACGGTATCCACGCAGAGCCGACCACCATGGGTCTGACCTTTGCACGCTTCTACGCTGAGATGGACCGCAACCTTGCGCGTCTCAAACTCGCTCGTGAAGAGATCGCAACTGGCGCAATTTCGGGCGCTGTTGGCACCTTCGCGAACATCGACCCCCGCGTCGAAGAGCACGTTTGCGCGAAACTCGGCCTGAACCCAGAGCCGATCAGCACCCAAGTTATCCCGCGCGACCGTCACGCGATGTTCTTTGCAACGCTCGGCGTTATCGCATCCTCGATCGAAAACGTAGCGATCGAAATCCGTCACATGCAGCGCACCGAAGTTCTTGAGGGCGCAGAGTTCTTCTCGATGGGCCAAAAAGGCTCGTCCGCGATGCCGCACAAAAAGAACCCAGTTCTGACCGAAAACCTCACAGGTCTGGCACGTCTGGTTCGCATGTCGGTCATTCCTGCGATGGAAAACGTCGCCCTCTGGCACGAGCGTGATATTTCGCACTCCTCTGTTGAGCGTGCGATTGGCCCAGATGCCACCATCACCCTCGACTTCGCACTGAACCGTCTGACTGGCGTTGTCGATAAAATGCTCATCTTCCCGCAGAACATGCTGGATAACATGAACAAATTCCCAGGTCTGGTGATGTCGCAGCGCGTTCTCTTGGCCCTGACCCAAGCAGGCGTATCGCGCGAGGACGCATATTCCATGGTTCAGCGCAACGCGTTGAAAGTATGGGAAGACCGCGTTGATTTCCGTGAACAACTGCTCGCAGACGAAGATGTTGTGAACGCGCTTGGCGTTGATGCGATCAACGAAAAGTTCGACATGGACTACCACACCAAACACGTTGGAACGATCTTCAAACGCGTGTTCGGCGAATAATCGGATCGGGGGCCTTCGGGCCCCCTTTTCTTTTGGGGCTAACGGATTTTTCACCTTTCCAGCCGATCCTTGGGCGGAAAGGACACCGCTATGCCCGATGGATCACAGCTCCCCCCGATTGCGCATCTGACCCGCCGTCAAAAGGCGGCGCTCTTGGTGCAATATCTGATGGCGGACGGGCAGACGCTGAACCTCTCTGACATGCCAGAGGAGGCCCAAATCGCCCTCACCCGCGAGATCGCCGATATCGGCATGGTGGATCGGGCGACGGTGGATCATGTGGTGATCGAATTCCTCGACGAGATGGACCGCCTCGGCCTCACAGGGCCCGGTGGTATCTCTGCCGCTCTTGATGCGCTGTCGGGGCAACTGAGCGCGGGGACCACGGCGCGGCTCAACGATGAACTCTCTGGCACGGACCCGTGGCGGCAGATTTGCAAGCTAGAGGTCGATCAGATCGTCCCTCTGGTCAATGCCGAGGCGATAGAGGTCTGCGCGATCACCCTGTCGAAACTCCCCGTTGATAAGGCCGCCCAAGTGTTAGGCCGCATTGCGGGCGAACGGGCGCGGCGGATCACCTATACGATGTCGCTGACCACGGGCGTGGCGCCCGAAACCGTCCTGCGGATTGGGACCGCGTTGATTGGGGACTACGGCAAACCGCGCGAAACGGCCTTTGCTCAGCCTGCCCCACGGCACCTCGGCGCAATCCTCACGGCCAGCGGTGCGGACCTGCGCGACAGTCTCTTGTCCGATCTGCATGACGATGACCCTGTGTTCACCGCACAGGTTCGGCAGGCAATCTTTACCTTTGCCGACATCCCTGCCCGCCTTCCCCCGCCCGACGTGCCCAAAGTGCTACGTGCTGCGGATCAGGCGGATGTGGTGACGGCGCTGGCCCATGCGATGGCGATGGGTGGCGCGCTAGAGGCTGGGGCGGAGTATCTCCTTGCGAACCTGTCGCAACGGGTGGCGGATCAGATCAAGGATGAGATGGCGGAGCGCGGCACCCCACGCAAGGCAGATGGCGAGGCGGCACAGACCCGAATGACCGCCGTGATCCAGAAATTGGCCGAAACGGGCGAGATAACGCTCTTTTCTGCGAGCGAGGACGCTGCGTGAACCATCCTACAGCTTGAGATTGCGATGCCAGCCCTTTATCTGAGGGGCAGACCGCACAGGATGGCACATGGCCCAAACTCAAGAGACCGACCTCGGCACGCGCGCCGATTGGATCATTGATCGCATTTTGCGCGGCATGATCGGTGGGCTGATGCGTCTGCCCTATGAGACGCGCGTGGCGCTTATGGGGGCCGTCACAAAGCGGATCATCGGGCCTAT
>JAYPVO010000127.1:0-3137 GCA_038134645.1 Paracoccaceae bacterium | reverse complement strand
GGGCATTTCGGCAATCACGAGGCCCCGCGTCAGGTGCTGACGAACAAAGGCTACATCATCGGCGGCCTCTACCGTCCGATGAAGAACCCCTATTTCAACGATCACTACGCCAGCACGATGACCGAACTCTCTGGTCCCGTCTTTGCCCAAGGGCGGCGTGGCACGGCAGGGTTTGCGAAACACCTGCGTGGTGGCGGCATGGGCACGCTGTTGTTTGATGTGGCGGTGCCCGATGGGGTGCTGTTGGATTTCGTCGGACATCCCGCGATGACCGCGACCTCTGCCGCCGATATTGCACTGCGGATGGACGCGCTCTTGGTGCCCTATTTCGGGATCCGTCAGGCCGATGGTGTGAGTTTTGACGTGGCCGTTGAGACGCCCATCGAACACACAACACCCGAGCAGATGATGGCCGAGGCAACCGCCCGCCTAGAAGCACGTGTCAGGGCCAACCCCGAACAGTGGTTCTGGGTGCATAACCGTTGGAAGCCTCAGCGCACGCGCCCTGCAGAGACGATCAACCCTGGCCCGGGTTCCTGAAGGATCACCACCGCGGGTGCGTCGCCTTCGATTGTAACGGACAGGGACAGCGGCGTGCGCGTGTCCCATTCGCCAAGATTGTCCCATGACGTGACGATATTGGTGTAATCGACTGTTTTCCCAGCGTTTTCACCGCGTTCAATATCAACCTGCGCACTGGGCTGATAGCGCACGAGCTGCACCACCAACGGCGTTGCAAAGCTCTGAAGGGACTCAGCCGTCAGGCTCAGCGTGTTACCCGACCGTTCAAGGTCCAGATCAATGCCATCAGCCATGATGATGTGACGGCGCATCAGCTCCATCAGTTCCATCGGGTGTGCGCCAACCACATGATCCACACCGCCAATTACGAACTGCGGGGTGTAGATGGTCCGCTCGCCCGCTTGGGCGGCGTAGCGTTTCTGGCGTTCGGTAAAGGCTGGATTGGCAAAGCTATCGGCCCAGCCAATGTAGTCCCAGTAATCCACGTGCAGCGCCAGCGGGATGACATCGTCGCTTTGCGCGAGTTCTGCGAGGATTTCGTCAGCGGGGGGACAGGATGAACAGCCTTGCGACGTGAACAATTCGACAATGATAGGAGGATGGTCATCCGCATGGGCCATTGCAGGCAGGCCAAGCGCCAAGCCACACACCACCGATCCCCAAAACTGTCGCATGTTCACATCCGTGTTCGTTTCCTAAACCCGATTTAGCGCAACAGGCTCACACTCTCCAATCAATGAATTGAGAGACTTTGACATGATTGCACAGACGACACGGTTATTATGGGCTAATTCTGTGCAAATACGTTTAGGCGGTTTCACGTTCTGCGCGACGCGACAGCGGGGATTTTCGGTCGAGGAGGCCTTCGCGCTCCATCGCCCACCGCAAGAGTTCCGCCTCGCGCGCTGTAAGGCACATCCGCGCCGCAGGGCCGTAATGTTCCCATCCGCCACGCAGCACGGGGAATACCTCGATCAGGGCGGCACGGTCAGCCTCAGAGATCGTTTTGATCGCCTCTGGACCGGGCAAGAGGCTTTCGCTCAGCAATCCGTCCGCCATCACGATGTCATGCTGGTCGAGCGCGAAATGGACATAGTGGGCGAGAGGGCGCGGCTCTGATTTGATTTTCTCGCCATCAATCAGATACTTGGCCGCGACGAGCACGTCCTCTTCGCCAAAGAGAAGTTCAACAAAGGGGCCGTGGATCATCAGGCGGTGGTTGGGCGAAACATAGACGGGCACTTCGTTGTCCAAGACACCCGTTTCAATCCGCACAGGTGCGTTGTTGCCAACGCCAAGGATCGTGTTTTGCCCGACCCATCGGATCGGCTGCAAGCCGTGGTCCATCGTCTCGACCAGATCGCCGACGCGCAACTGCTGCACGGGCACCCAGCCTCGCGCGGTCTGGATCGTTGTCCCTGCGAGGTAACAGACGAACATCTGATCAACGCCCGCCGTATAAATCCCCGTATATTCGACGCCGTTCCATGTACCGATCGTCACCGAGGTGACCGCAGAATAATGGCCCTGCGGAATGGAGCGGTCCATGAGACGGAAGCCCCATGTGCCGTCGGTGAACAACGTGACCTCAATATCGAGGCCCGAGATCACCTGCCCGTTCATCACGATAGAGGAGTTGGTGTAGAGCGCGATTTCCTTGGGGTAGAGGGTCGTCGTCGGCCCGATAATGTAGTCGCCAGAATTCCGTAGCGGGCCGAAGTCGAGGTCTTCATCGTTGATGACACCATCGTTGTCGCCATCGCGAATGGTAAATTCGATATAGGTCGGGTTGTTGATCGTGTAGCCGTTCAGGCTCTCATCAAGAACGTCTTGAGAGAGCGTTTCCGGGAACGGAAATTGGGCGGTGGAATACCATCCCCAACTGAGCGTATCGACCATACCGAAAAAACCTCGCGACTATACAGTTCCAGTAACGACATCACTCGTGGCAATTTTAATGCCACGATGGCCAAGTCGGCGGTTTTCAGTGCATTTTGCAGGTGCAGCATTTCATACAGGATTTATCCACAGGGTTTCCCACCCCTAAGTGGTTCTATCCACAGGCTTACCCCCTGAATCCGATTTGCCGAATCCACAGGGGGGTGGTCGACTTGGAGGATGGATATTCAACTCTCCCACCTGCGTCTTTCTGCTGACGACGCCTACCCGCCTTTGCCGGAAAACCGCGCCTATGCGCTGGTCATCATCGCGCATGAGGAAACCTCGGCCTACTGGCGTCGGGGTCTGGCGGAAAAGATGGCTGTGGGGGCCTGTGTTCAGGCGAATATCTGGGGCAGTGACGCCGAAGAGTGGTGCGCAGACATTGACGCAGCCAACGCGCTGTCGATCATGACCGAAGAACGTGCCGAATATTTCCCCGACATCGAGGTCTCCAGCCAGTCGTCGCGCGTGATTGACGATGTGTTCGACTTTGCCACCGCGCAGATGCACACGTCAGAGGCCGAAGAGCTCAGCCTCTTGATCGTGTTGGAAATTGGTGAACCTGCGTGGCGCTATGATCTGTCGGGCATGGCCTGCCGTGCCGCCCGCGATTGGGGCGCCATGGCGGCCTATGCCTGCTGATCAGTTCCCTAGAGCTTTCTGAAGCTCTGGTA
>JAYPVO010000126.1:0-6528 GCA_038134645.1 Paracoccaceae bacterium | reverse complement strand
AACCAGATATAACCGACCAAGCCCATGAGCACCGCAAAGACCAATCCGTTCAAAAGACCCACGATCATTTCTTTGCGGATCACGCGCCAAACGTTCGACCCCGTCAGGTCACGTGTCGCCATCGCGCGCACGGCAACGGTCAGCGACTGAGTGCCAGCGTTGCCGCCCATCGACGCCACAATCGGCATCAACACAGCCAAGGCCACGAGCCCCGAAATCGTCGTTTCAAACAGACTGATCACCATCGACGCGAGGATCGCCGTCACAAGGTTCACGCCCAGCCACGGCAGGCGCTGGCGCGTTGTCTCGAGGATGCTATCCGACAGGCTACCTTCACCCACACCCGCAAGACGCAGGATGTCTTCTTCGTGTTCTTCGTCCAGAAGGGTCATCGCGTCGTCGATGGTGATCACACCGACCAGACGGTCATCCTCGTCCACGACAGGCGCCGAAATAAGGTGGTAGTGGTTGAACGCATGGGCCACATCCGCCGCCGTATCGTTCACGTCAAAGACGCGGAAGCTGTCCTCGCAGATGTCGCGCAATTTCGCGCTGCGGGGCGAGGATAGGATACGGCCAAGGGTCGCATAGGCCACGGGTTTGATCTTGGGATCGACCAGCACGACATGGTAAAACTGATCTGGCAGTTCAATGCCCGAGCGCATGAAATCAATCGTCTCGCCCACCGTCCAATGTTCGGGCGCACGGACGATTTCGACCTGCATGTGGCGGCCAGCGGATTCTTCGGGATAAGCGAGCGCCTTTTCGACAACGACCCGTTCTGGTCCCTCAAGAACATCCAGAACCGCTTCTTGTTGGTCCTCGTCGAGGTATTCAACAAGGTCAACAACGTCATCGGATTCGAGTTCGCGGAAGGCTTCGGCCAGTTCCGCAGGCGCGAGGCTCTCGATGATCTCTTCGCGGATACCGTCATCAAGTTCGGACAGGATTTCCCCGTCCATCCCGCCCTTCCAAACGTCGAGCAAGTCCCGCCGTTCGCGCGGCGAGATCTGTTCGATCACATGGGCGATGTCCGCAGGGTGCAAAGGATCGAGCAGCAAATCGACCTGCTCGGCATCGCCCGCATCGACAGCCTCGAGAACCCCGTCAACGAGACTTTCTGTGACACCAAATGCCTCTTCTTCGTGGTCTTCGATCAACTCGGCCATGACGCCCCCGTTTGTTGCCCCCAAAATACGTATTTGCCGTGCGGTCACAACACATAGCAGGCGCTTTTCTGCGATTTACGCAAAGGTTTGATCAGATTAGCATGACGATATGACAAAACATCTCCTTATCGGGCAAACGCTTCGCTATTCGGGCAATCCTTTTTCCAATTCATGGGAAGGGGTTAGCCATCATTCCTCTCGCGGCGCGATTTTGATCGACGGAGAGAGGATCGCCGCTGTGGGCGAAGCAGATGACCTGCGCCGCGCTTATCCAGAGGTGCCCGTGACCGATTACGGCGATGCGCTGATCACCGCAGGTTTTGTCGATGCGCATATGCATTATCCGCAAACAGGGATCATCGCGTCTTGGGGCAAACAGCTGATTGATTGGCTGAACACTTACACCTTCCCCGAAGAATCGCGGTTCCATGATTTGGCCTATGCAGAGCAAGTCGCGGGACGGACGCTTGACCTCGCCTTGGCGCATGGGACGACGACCCTGACGAGCTTTTGCACCATCCACCCAGAATCGGTAGATGCGTTTTTCGGGGCCGCGACGGCACGCGGGATGGCGGTTGTTGCGGGTAAGACCTGCATGGATCGCAACGCGCCAGACACCCTGCGCGACACGGCGCAGTCTGCCTATGATGACAGCAAACGGTTGCTGGAAAAATGGCACGGCGTCGGGCGCAACACCTATGCGATCACGCCACGGTTTTCGCCGACCTCGACCCCTGAACAGCTAGAGGCACTGGGTGCCCTTTGGGCCGAACACCCTAATTGCCTGATGCAAACGCACCTGAGCGAACAGCTCCCCGAGATTGAGTGGGTGAAATCGCTCTTCCCTGAGAGCCGCGATTATTTGGACACCTACGAACGCTTTGGTCTGCTGGGCAAAGGTGGCCTATATGGTCACGCGATCCACCTGACCGACCGCGAGATTGCCCGCCTGTCCGAGGTTGGCGCATCGGTGGTGCATTGTCCGACCTCAAATACCTTTATCGGGTCGGGGCTGTTCGACCTGATGGGCCTTGCGCAAACGACGATCCGCATCGGGCTTGCCACGGACACAGGCGGCGGGTCGAATTTCTCGATGCTGCGGACGATGGCGGCGGCCTATGAGATTGCCCAATTGCGCGGGGTTGCGGTGCACCCCAGCCAATTGATGTGGCTCGCGACAGAGGGCTCCGCATCGGCCCTGCATATGTCGGGACAAATCGGTCATTTGGGTGTTGGCGCAATGGCCGACATCACGGTGATTGATCTGGCCTCAACCCCTGTGATCGCGCAGCGCAGCGCCCGCGCGAATGACGTCTGGGACGCATTGTTCCCGACCATCATGATGGGCGATGATCGGGCCATTCGTGATGTTTGGGTTGCAGGGCGTGCCGTTTAACACGGCCCGCCAAGCACCAGAACCCATTCGTCCTGATAGCGACCCAGACCAAACCGCGCGATCCCCTCGCGCAGCATGTTGGCCCTGTGCCCTGGTGATGTGAGCCACGCGTTGAACACTTCGGCCTCGGACTTCTGGCCCCAAGCGATGTTCTCTGCGACAAATCCCGAACAATACCCCTGCGCCTTTGCGCGATCCCACGGCATTGATCCATCGGGACCACGGTGTTCGTGCGATCCTGCCTCGACCAAGGTGCGCGCATAGGCATTGGCCGTCGCGGTCAGCACCGCGTTTTCCTCGACCGGACCCAGCCCATTTTGCGCCCGAAAATCGACGAGCATTTTGCCAAAGCCCGTGGTCGCAGGTGTGATGGTGATGCTGCTCATGTCAGGCGCGCCTGTGCTGATCGGGATCGGCACCACAACGCAGCCAGACAATGCGGCAATCGTTGCCGCCGAAAGTAATGTGTAACGCATGGCAATGCCCCCAAAGCCAGTTTCGTTTATTGTATAAGCGCCTTTGCCAAACGGTTTTGCCGTCCGATCATCTGCTCAAGGTCAATCGACACCAAATGGCCGCCTTGAACAATCTGACGCCCTTCTACAAAGAGTTCCTTAACACGAGTTGGCCCTGCAAGCAAAATCGCAGCCTTATCCCAGCTGCCTGCGGCCTCAATCCCGTTCATATCCCAGATCGCGATGTCCGCCCGTTTGCCGACCGCGATTTGACCGCAGTCGTGACGACCCAGAACCTCTGCCCCGCCGCGCGTTGCGATCCACAGCGCTTCACGCGAGGACATAGCGTCTGCCCCACGTGCAACCCGTTGGAGGAGCATCGCCTGACGCGCCTCGGCAATCAGATTGCCTGCATCGTTGCTCGCTGATCCATCAACGCCAAGGCCAACAGGCACGCCCGCGTCCCGCATATCGCGGAGCGGCGCGATCCCCGACCCAAGGCGGCAGTTAGAACAGGGGCAATGGGCCACACCAGTGCGCGAACGCGCGAACATATCGATCTCTGATCCGTCGAGTTTGACGCAATGCGCGTGCCACACGTCCGACCCCGTCCAGCCGAGGTCTTCGGCATATTGCCCCGGACGGCAGCCAAACATCTCAAGGCTATAGGCAATGTCCTCGTCATTTTCGGCAAGGTGCGTGTGCAGCATCACGCCCTTATCCCGCGCAAGGATCGCCGCATCCCGCATCAGATCACGCGTCACCGAGAACGGCGAACATGGCGCGATGCCCACGCGGACCATCGCCCCGTCGCGGGCATCATGGAAAGTGTCCACAACGCGGATGCAGTCCTCTAGAATCGCGGGTTCCCGTTCCACGAGGCTATCGGGCGGCAGACCACCGTTGCTTTCGCCAATGCTCATCGCACCGCGTGTGGGGTGGAACCGCATCCCGATGTCTTGGGCCGCTGCGATGGTATCATCGAGCCGCGACCCGTTCGGGTAAAGGTAGAGGTGGTCCGAGGTCAGCGTGCAGCCCGACAGCGCCAGTTCAGCAAGGCCGATAGAGGCCGAGACATACATTTCCTCAGGGCCGAACCGCGACCAGATCGGATAAAGCGTTTTCAGCCACCCAAAGAGCAGCGCATCCTGCCCACCAGGCACCGCGCGGGTCAGCGTTTGATAAAGGTGGTGGTGCGTGTTCACCAGACCAGGGGTCAGAAGACATCCCTCTGCATGGACGACCTTTGCCTCCCCTTGCGGCAGATCGGGACCAACTGCGGTGATCACACCGCCATCGATCAAAACATCGCCCGTAAATTCGCGCGCCTCATCATCCATCGTCAGGATGGTCGCGCCCTTGATCAGAGTTTGTGTCATATTTGGCCCGTCTGGATAATCCGCCGCAGATTACAGCGCTTTGGCCAAAACGTCAGTCCTAAAGCGCGACAGGCGCATCCTGCCGATCATATTTGAACACAGAGATCGTCGAGTATTTTTCGACCTTACAGGTAAAACTGTGACGCAATTGTTCGATCAGCGCATCGCCATAACGGGTGAATTTATTCATGTCAGATAGCGAAGTGCAGCCCACCTGAAGGATCATGCTGCCTTCGGCATCAAACAGGATTTCCGCACTGACCATCGGCAGGCGATCACCATCTTTTTCGAGAGCTTCCGTAAAAAACGCAGCCGCAAGCTTGGTGGTCGGCTGGGACCCTAATTTGATGGCGTAAATCCTGTAAAACATCGGGCCTATCGCGTCCTTGGTTTGTTCATTTGAACCTAGAACGGCACTTCAACTTCAGTTTGCACCGCGTTTAACCAAATGATTGCCTTACCTATCCAAACGAAAAGGCCGCCCGAAGGCGGCCTTTGAATACGTCGAGTTCAGCTGCGATTATTCGCGATTGCCGAAAAGTTGCAGCAAGAACATGAACATGTTGATGAAATCGAGGTAGAGGTTCAGCGCGCCCATGATAGCGGCTTTGCCCAGCCATTCCTGATCCATCGCATACGCGTGCTGGATGTAATCGTTTTTGATCTTCTGGGTGTCATAGGCGGTCAGACCAGCAAAGATCAGAACGCCGAGGATCGACACAGCGTATGCAATCGCAGGCGACTGCAGGAACATGTTGACGATCATCGCAACCAGAAGGCCGATCACGCCCATCACAAGGAACGAACCCATGCCGCTCAGGTCTTTTTTGGTGGTGTAGCCAACCAGCGAAAGACCCGCAAAAGCGATCGAGGTGATCAAGAACACCTGCGCGATCGATACGCCTGTGAAGGCCATAAAGATCCACGACATCGACAGGCCCATGACGGCTGCGTAGGCGTAGAAGTAGAGCTGCGCACCAGCGGCCGACAGGCGATTCAACGCAGCACCAAAGAAGAACACCATGCCCAGCGGCGCGAACATAACGATCCAGCCCAGAATGTTGGGCTGAAGGGTACGTGGGTCACGCAGGATCGAGAAGAGCGCATCGCTCGTCCCGAAGGCCCAAGCAACGATAAAGGTCAGCAGGGTGCCGACAGACATCGTCGCATAGACTTTGTTCATGTGGGTGCGAAGACCCTCATCAATGGCAGCGGTGCGGACACCGGCATTGGCGCGCATCGTGCGGAAATCAGCCATAAAATCCTCCAACGGTAGCTGTAGTGAGGCCCAAACGGGCTTTGGACTTCATATTGGCATGGTTCCGCAAGGATTCAAGGCTTTGCGTCCGATCAAAATGTCGAACGTATCCAATGATCTTGCGCATCCCACACTGGGCGCCGCGCCTCGGCTTGGGCTGCATGGCGGGTTACACCGATGTCAGACAACAAATGATCTTCGAGAGCGCCAAGCTGACGGCGGCTTCTGTGCAGACCAACGGCGCGGACGATGAGGCTCAAGACACCGCTGCGGGTCGGACGGACAACATCGCAGGAGCAAACATAAGACAGGTCGGACATAACATTTCCTTTCGTGATGCAATCATGGGGTTTATCATTACTCTTGATATTGCACGCGGTGATTGCATAATGGAAATGAATGTATTTGAAGTGAACCATCACGGATTGTGATCATGGCCCGAAATCTTGACCTGACTGCCCTACGCGCCTTTGCCACCGTTGCGGAAACGGGCGGCGTGACACGTGCAGCAACCCTGCTGAACCTGACGCAATCGGCTGTGTCGATGCAGCTCAAACGGCTTGAGGACAATCTAGGCCTGTCTCTTTTGGATCGGTCAGAGCGCACCATTCGTCCGACGTCTGAAGGCGAACAACTGCTCGGCTATGCGCGAAAGATGCTCGACCTCAATGACGAGGCCTTGGGCCGTTTAACGGCAGACAGCTACGAGGGAGAGATCACCTTGGGCGTGCCGCATGACATCGTCTATCCTGTGCTGCCGCCCGTGCTGCGTCAGTTCTCAATGGATTTCCCACGGATGCAGGTGCGGCTGATTTCGTCCTACACAAAACAGATGAAAGAGCAGTTCGAACGGCACGAGATCGACGTGCTG
>JAYPVO010000125.1:0-6531 GCA_038134645.1 Paracoccaceae bacterium | reverse complement strand
GATTTGGCCCCGAACACAGGTGTCGCGCCGACCCATGCGGCCTCCGCTGCGGATGCGGTCGGGCAGAGCAGAACGCGGTCCTCTTCGGCGGCGGCAAGTGCGGCGGGCAGGGTGCCGATCACAGGCACCAACGTCCCGTCAAGCGACAATTCCCCCAGCGCGACCGTCTCTAGCGCCTTGTCCTTTGGAACGATCTCTAACGCGGCGAGCAAGGCCAGCGCGATGGGCAGGTCGAAGTGTGACCCCTCTTTCGGCATGTCGGCAGGGGACATATTCACGGTGATTTTGCACGCGGGTAGGGCGATCGACATCGCCTCTAGAGCGGCGCGAATACGTTCGCGGGCCTCTGACACGGCCTTGTCTGGCAGGCCCACGATGGAAAACGACGGTAAGCCCGCCATGGTGGCGCATTGCACCTCGACCATGCGGGCCTCGATCCCTTCGAACGCAACTGTGTAGGTCGATGCGACCATGAAAAACCCCGTTAACCAGCGCAATCTGGTTAACGGGGCAGGTGTTTCTGTTTGGTTAATAGGGCCAGTTTTTGCGCGGAAGGTTCATTTCATAGGGGAAGGTTGCGTGATTTTCCTTCAACGCCTCAGCCCGCCAGCGCAGGAATGCGGGATCGTTGAGGTGGTTGTCCACATAAGCCTTCGCGGCGTCCGACACAGGCAATCCATATCCCGTGATCCGCATCGCAACAGGAGCGTAGAACACATCGGCAAGCGAGTATTCACCGAAGAGCCAAGGCCCCTTCGCCCCATGACGTTCGCGGGCCATCGCCCAGAGGTATTCGATCCGCTCAAGGTTTTTCAGAACCGGTTCAGGGGCGACAAAGCCCTCCCACACGTGGCTGATCTGCATGTTGCAGACATCGCGCAACGCGCCAAATCCCGAATGCATTTCGCAGACTAAGTTGCGGGCCAAGGCACGCGCCGCAGGGTCGGTCGGCCATAGCCCCGCATTGGGGTGCCGTTCGGCCAGCGTCTCGGCCATCGCTAGGCTGTCGGACAGAATATAGCCCTCGGGCGTTTTCGCGGCGGGCACGGTGCGTGCGGGGGCCAGTTCGGCCATATCTTGGGCCAATGTGCCCGCGTACAGCCCCATCATATGTTCACGATAGGGCAGTCCGAATTTTTCAAACATAAGCCAGCCACGGAGGGACCAGCTGCTAAAAAGGCGATCGCCAATATAAAGATCATACATCATGAGGCGACGCTAAGTCGGGCCGCGAGACAAAGCTATCGTTGTTTTGTGCGTGCCATCATCACGGTTTGTGATTGATCCGTTCTGCCGACCACGGTGCGGTTGTGATCTCGGTGACAGAGAGGTTGTCGATACGATGACCGAATGCCTCGTAGGGGGTGATCGACAGGGCGCGTTGGACTTGGGTCAGGATCATCCCGAAATGACCCACCACGATGAGATCAGGCAGGCCAAGAGCGAGGTAACCGTCGATGGCTGCGCTGACCCGCGCAGCGACCGCGTTCCAGCTTTCGCCATTGGGGGGCGCGATATCGCCGGGGGTTTCCCAATAGGCCCGCATCAGGGGATCGTCCGAAAACGTCGCCATTTCCCAATCGCCAAAGTGAATTTCGCGCAAGGCAGCATCATGGGGCAACCGAGGGCGCTGGGCTTGGATCGCATCGGCGGTGCTCACGGCGCGGGACAGGTCAGACGACACAACAGGCGCGTCGGGCAGGTGATCCGACAGGCGGGCAATCGCATCAACATCGGACAGATCAGCGGGCAGATCGGTCCAGCCCACCATCGCCTTGGCGTGCGTCGGGCCATGCCGAACGAGCCAGAGCCGCGTCATTTCAGAACCATCGGCAGCCCAGCCGCCACAAACACCACGTGGTCCGCCGCTGCTGCGATCTGTTGGTTCATCGCGCCGTGGAGGTTGCGAAACCGCCGCCCCATGCTCGTCTCAGGCACGATCCCGAGGCCAAGTTCGTTCGAGACCACCACAACAGGGGCAGGGCAACGGCGGCAGGCTTCGATGAATTCGGGGATCATGGCGTCGATATCGGCCTCGCCCAGCATCAGGTTCGTCAGCCAAAGCGTCGCGCAATCGATCAGAACCACGCCATCCGCGCTCACATTGTCGAGAGCCTTTGACACGTTTGTCGGTTCTTCGATGGTGGTCCAGCCATCGCCGCGCTGCACTTTGTGCTGTTCCACCTTCGCGCGCATTTCGTCGTCATAAACCTGCGAAGTCGCAATGTAGAAACGTTCTAAGCCCGACTCAAAGATCAACTTTTCTGCGTAGGCCGATTTGCCAGAGGCCGCTCCACCAAAAACAAGTGTGAGATTTTGCAAGGTGATCTGTGCAGGCATCGGTGATCCATTTCGCAGGTTTGTGCGTAAGCCTTGGTAACGACGACAGCAGTCGCGCACAACACTCCTCAGGGGATGACATCATGGCACTGGATAACACGTCCAACTTTAACATGACGCGCCGCGCGATGAAGGCGGAGCTCTTGGATGCCGATACCGAAGCTCAGCTGGCTTACGCGTGGCGGGACCACCGTGATGAAGAGGCGCTCCACCGTTTGACGACCGCCTACATGCGTTTGGCGATCTCGATGGCGGGGAAATTCCGTCGTTACGGTGCGCCGATGCCCGACCTGATCCAAGAGGCCAGCCTTGGCCTGATGAAAGCCGCTGAAAAATTCGATCCAGACCGTGGCGTCCGTTTTTCGACTTACGCGGTTTGGTGGATCAAAGCCTCGATCCAAGATTTCGTGATGCGCAACTGGTCGATGGTTCGCACTGGATCAACCAGCAGCCAGAAATCCTTGTTCTTTAACATGCGCCGCGTTCAGGCCCGTCTCGAACGCGAAGCCACCGCCGAAGGGATCACCCTCAGCAAAGGCGATCTGCACCTCGCGATTGCGACTGAGCTTGGCGTGCCAGTGCATGACGTTGAGATGATGGATGGTCGTTTATCGGGGTCTGATTTCTCGCTCGACGCGACGCAATCTTCTGATGAGGATGGCCGTTCTTGGGTCGATACGCTCGTCGATGACAGCGATCAGGCGGCGGAACGGGTCGAAGCATCGCACGATCAGGAAACTCTGCGCCAATGGCTGACGACCGCGCTGATGGCACTCAACGACCGTGAACGGTTCATCGTGCGCGAACGCAAACTGCGGGACGAGCCGCGCACTCTCGAAAGCCTCGGTGACGAGCTGGGTCTGTCCAAAGAGCGTATTCGGCAACTAGAGGCCGCTGCCTTCAACAAAATGCGCAAGAGCCTTGAAGGTCAGTCGAAGGAAGTGTTGAACTTCCTCGCATGAGAACTGCCCTTGCCCTGATGTTATGGATCGCTGCGCCTGCCGTGGCGCAAGACATCCATGTTTTGGGCGAGGTGCATGACAATCCGCTGCATCATATCGAACAAGCCAATCAAGTCGCGGCCATCGCGCCCTCTGCGATCGTGTTCGAAATGCTGACCCCTGATCAGGCCGCGTTGGTTAATGCAAACGACCGCAACGATCCCAACCTCGGCACGATCATCGGCTGGGAAGAGGCAGGTTGGCCTGATTTCGCGATCTACGCGCCGATCTTTGCGGCGAGCGATGCCCCTGTTTACGGCGCGGCGCTCCCTCGGGACACGGTGATCGCGGCGATAACATCGTCAGCGGCTGAAGTATTTGGCGAGGGCGCCGATCGCTACGGCCTCAACACGATGTCCGACGATTTGCGCACAGCGATGGAGGCCGAACAGGCCGAGGCCCATTGCGATGCTCTACCCGCTGAGATGCTCCCCGGAATGGTAGAAGCGCAGCGCTTACGCGACGCCCATTTCGCACGTGCGACCTTGGCGGCCTATGACGAAACAGGTGGGCCTGTGGTGTTGATCACGGGCAACGGACACGCCCGCATCGACCGCGCGGTGCCCGCCTACATCACCCGCGTTCGCCCTGACCTGACGGTTCATGCGCTGGGCATCCTTGAAAAACCCGAAGATGACGCGCCCTTTGACACGGTGATCGTCACTGCCCCCGCAGAACGTGACGACCCATGTGCGGCGTTCCGGTGATTGTTCTTTTCGTTGCCGCTGGTTAGGGTTCCACCAATCGTTCAAAGGGGGCCGTGATGCTGGCTGGCAAACATATCCTACTGATCATCGGCGGCGGCATTGCAGCCTTTAAGTCGCTCGATCTGATCCGGCGTCTGCGCGAACACGGGGCAGAGGTCACGCCTGTGCTGACCAAAGCAGGGGCAGAGTTCGTGACGCCTCTGTCGGTCTCTGGCCTCGCGGCTCGCAAGGTCTATCAGGATTTGTTCGATCTGACCGATGAGGCCGAGATGGGCCATATCGAATTGTCCCGCGCAGCGGACCTCGTTGTTGTGGCCCCTGCGACGGCGGACCTCTTGGCGAAAATGGCGAGCGGTCATGCCAATGATCTGGCGTCGACGCTCTTGATGGCGACCGACAAACCTGTGCTGGTCGCCCCCTCAATGAATGTGCGGATGTGGGAACATGCCGCTACCCAGCGCAATGTTGCGACGCTCAAGGGCGACGGCATCCTATTCGTTGGCCCGACCGAAGGTAACATGGCTTGCGGCGAGTTCGGCTTTGGCCGTCTGTCCGAGGTGCCAGAGATCATCGCCGCCATCGACGCGGCTCTCTCTGATGGGC
Source organism: Paracoccaceae bacterium (assembly GCA_038134645.1). Taxonomy (GTDB): domain Bacteria; phylum Pseudomonadota; class Alphaproteobacteria; order Rhodobacterales; family Rhodobacteraceae; genus Marivivens. The sequence goes on along the minus strand of JAYPVO010000125.1, from coordinate 1,880 downwards.
CGCTCAAGGGTAAGCGTATCCTCGTCACCTCAGGCCCGACCCACGAACCCATCGACCCCGTGCGCTACATCGCCAATCGGTCGTCGGGCGCACAAGGCACGGCTGTTGCCCGCGCTTTGGCGCAATTGGGTGCAGATGTTGTATTTGTGACAGGTCCAGCCGATGTGCCGCCGCCAGCCGGCGTAAATGTTGTGAAAGTGCAAACCGCCGCGCAGATGCTAGAGGCAGTTCAGGCCGCTTTGCCCGTCGATGCGGCGGTCTTTGCGGCGGCTGTAGCGGATTGGCGGGTCGCCTCGGCCTCTGGATCGAAGATCAAAAAGGTGAACGGCGCGCTGCCCGTTTTGGAGTTCGCAGAGAACCCCGATATCCTCGCAACCGTGAGCCAAATGACCGATGGCCGTCCGCCCTTGGTCGTTGGGTTTGCGGCTGAAACAGACGATGTGATCGCCCACGCAACGGCCAAGCGGGCCCGCAAAGGGTGCGATTGGATCGTGGCCAATGATGTGTCCCCTGAGACGGGCATCATGGGCGGATCGGAAAACGCGGTGACCTTGATCACTGAAACCTCTGCCGAAGACTGGCCACGCATGGGCAAGGACGCCGTCGCACAACGGCTCGCCCAGCGGATCGCGGAGGCGTTGTAATTACCATGCCGAATATTGTGATCGAATGGCTCGATGGGGCCGACACTGACATCGCGCTGCCATCCTATGAAACCACGGGTGCGGCTGGCGCGGACGTGCGGGCCAACTTTGCAGCCGACGCGCGGGATGGTGTCACCATCGACGCTGGCGCTCGCGCGTTGATCCCCTGCGGATTTCGGATGGAAATCCCTGCGGGCTACGAGGTGCAAGTTCGCCCCCGCTCTGGCCTCGCGCTCAAACACGGCATCACCTTGCCGAATACACCCGGCACCATCGACAGCGATTATCGCGGGCCTGTTGGGGTGATCATCCTCAACGCTGGGTCCGAACCGTTCCACATCGCCCACGGTGATCGCATCGCCCAGTTTGTGGTCGCGCCTGTGGTTCAAGGGCAGTTCACGCTCGGCTCTGGCCTGTCCGCAACCGCGCGTGGCGAAGGCGGCTTTGGTTCGACGGGGCGTAAATGATCACCGTTTTCGCAATGATTGCCGTCATGTGGGGCATCGGTTGGGCGATGAAGGTCCCCCACCGCGTGCGCTGGGGCATGACAGGCGTTCTGATGGCGGCGGTGCTTTTGGCGAACATCGTTTTGCCCGCAGGCAATCCACTGCGCCAAGCGACTGGCGGCGACCCGCGTCTTTGGGCGCTGATCATCGGCGCAGGCGTCGTGATCTATATCTACCGCCTCGGCCTCGGTTGGATCAAATCCAAGGTCGCGGCTAAGGAACCTGTTGTCACAACGCCGACCAAGACTTTTTCGGACAGCGAACTCGATCGCTACGCCCGCCACATGATGCTGCGCGAAATCGGTGGGGCGGGGCAGAAACGGCTGAAACAAGCCAAAGTGCTGGTGATCGGCGCAGGTGGCCTTGGGTCGCCCGCGTTGATGTATCTCGCGGCGGCAGGGGTCGGAACGATCGGCGTGGTGGATGATGACACCGTCGATAACTCCAACCTCCAGCGCCAAGTGATCCACACCGATGCCCGCATTGGCCAGCCCAAGGTGCATTCTGCCGCGACCGCGATGAGTGCGCTGAACCCGTGGATCGAGGTGCGCCCCTATGCGCGGCGGTTGGACGATGACACGGCAGAGGCTCTGTTCGCTGACTATGATCTGATCCTCGACGGGACCGATAACTTTGCTACGCGCTACATGGTGAACCGCATCGCGGTCAAACTAGGGAAACCGCTGATCGCCGCTGCGATGACGCAATGGGAAGGCCAAATCTCGGTCTA
>JAYPVO010000124.1:0-6591 GCA_038134645.1 Paracoccaceae bacterium | reverse complement strand
CTGCACTCACCCTATACAAGCAGATCGTTCACATCATGATTTCCAACACAACGAATAGCTACGGGTCACTGGCCCGTTTTTTCCATTGGTCGATTGCCCTCTTGATCCTTACCGACATCGCGTTGGGGCTCATTGGGGATGCGACTGAACGCAACGCGGAAACGGCAGGTTTCCTTCAAACTCTATATTCCGCCCACAAGACCATCGGCGTTACGGTTTTGGCCCTCGCAATGTTACGCGTGATCTGGGCGCTGACCCAGCCCAAACCCGTGCCTTTGCACCCTGATCGCAAGGCAGAGACCTTTGTTGCCGAAGTCGTTCACTGGGCGCTCTACGGGGCGATCTTTGTGATGCCTCTATCTGGCTGGGTCATCCACTCGGCAGAGACGGGCTTTGCTCCGATCTGGTGGCCGTTTGGGCAAGACCTCCCCTTTGTTCCAAAATCCGAAGCCGTTGCCCATGTCGCGGGGGCCATTCACGGACTTTCGGCGATCGTGATTTACCTGACTGTCGGCGCGCATATCGCAGGGGCTCTCAAACATGCGATCATCGACCGTGATGACACAATCGCGCGCATGACCCGTGGCACTTCTGCTGGAGCCACGACACCAACGGGTGGTCATTTTGCTCCTCTGATCCCAGCAGCAGCACTATGGGCAGCGGTCATCGCTTTGCCCATTCTATCGCAGCCCGCAGCCGAACACCCCCAAGAGACGACCGCGATTGCGTCCACTTCTGATGCCAACTGGCAAGTCGACAGCGGAACCTTGACGTTCACAGTCGCTCAAATGGGAGCACCCGTGGTCGGACAATTCGGAGCTTGGACGGCATCGATTCAGTATGACGATGCAGGCACGGGTCAGGTCGAGGTGATCATCGACACGACCTCTCTGACGCTTGGGTCGGTCACAGACCAGGCCAAAGGTGCCGAGTTCTTTGACACCTCCAGCTATGCGACTGCCGTCTTTGCGGCAGAGATCGAACAGATCGACGGGGCCTCACATCGTGCGAACGGAACACTGACGTTGGTCGGACAAACCGTCCCTGTTGTGCTGGAGTTCACGTTAGAGCGCGATGGCGATGCTGCGACGATGGTGGGCCAAGCAATGCTGGACCGTCGCGATTTTGGGATGGGGTCTGGTTATACGGATGAATCGACCGTTGGCTTTGGCGTCACTGTCGATGTGGCGCTGACCGCGACGCGCACAAACTGATCACCCTCAAACGAAAAAAGCCGCCGGATCACTCCGGCGGCTTTTCTGTGTCTGTTTCGGTTCTGATTATTCAGCAGGAACCATTGCTTCGATCGAGATCGCGATCGCAACTTCGTCGCTGACGTAAGGCGCGAACATACCCATATCAAAGTCAGAGCGCAGAACAGTCGTGGTCGCGTTGAAACCAACCCACGGCAGGTTCGCCATCGGGTGCTCGCCCATTTGGGTCATGGTTGCATCCAGAACCACCGATTTGGTGACGCCGTTCACGGTCAGGTCGCCGGTGATGAGGCCAGTGTTTTCGCCGGTCACTTCGATACCAGTCGATGCAAAGGTGATCAGCGGAGCAGCGCCCGCACCAAAGAAGTCATCCGACAGGAAGTGCGCGTCGCGCTCGTTCCAGCCAGTGATCAGGCTGTCTGCTTTGACTTCAACGGTAACGGTGGATGCTGCTGGATTTTCGGCATCAAATGCGATTGCGCCGTCAAAGCCAGAGAACATGCCAGTCGTGGTCGAGAAACCAAGGTGGTTATAGGTGAACACGATCTGGCTGTGCGATGCGTCCAGAACGTAGTTCACTGGCTCCGCAGCTACGGTGGTTGCAAGGCCAAACACGGCGGCGGATGCGAGGAAGAACTTTTTCATAATACACTCTCATGGGTTGTGTTAAGTCTGATCGCCACACTTAACCGAAACCCTGTGTTCGGCAATTCACAGTGGTGGAACAGGGTCTGTGTTTTGGCGAACAGCTGTTCGCAGGAAAGTGACTTGAAAATGACGTAAGGGCAGGCTCTCCACATTTGACCCTTCGATCAAAAAATTCTTTCAATTTCGCTTCAGGTCTGGTCTGTCCTGTGGATGCACCGCACAATTCAGGCTACCATCCTGATATTGCCCAGAGGTTTTGGAGCTTTCGATGACTGTAGACGCCCGCCAAGGCGCCACCACCATGCAGGCCGCGCATCAAGTGCCCGCAACGACCGACACGTCCCATGCGTTCGATCGAAACGCGGGCTGCCCCCTTGATGTGTCCATGTTCGACGGCCACGCCGTCAACCTGAGCGCCACCGAACGGCGCGCGGCGACCCTCACGACCCGTCGGTCAGTCAAGAAAGCGCATCAGGCCGCGTGGCTCGTCAACGCGATCCGTATGATCGACCTGACGACCCTCTCTGGTGACGATACCCGCGAACGTGTGCGCAGGCTTTGCGCTAAGGCCGCTCAGCCCCTCTCCCCGCAGCTAAAGGCCGCGATCGGGATGGAGGGCATGCGCCTCACAACAGGCGCTGTCTGCGTTTACCCCACGATGGTGCGTCACGCGGTCGAAGCGCTGGATGGCACGGGTATCCCTGTTGCCTCAGTCGCCACTGGGTTTCCTGCGGGTCTGACGCCGCTGAACCTCCGCCTCGCTGAAATCCGCTATGCGGTCGAAGAGGGTGCCGAAGAGATCGACATCGTGATTTCCCGCGAACTCGCGCTCAAAGAAAACTGGTCAGAGCTCTATGACGAAATCGCCGCGATGCGTGAGGCCTGCGGCCCTGCGCATATGAAGGCGATCCTTGCCACGGGCGAATTGCGCACGCTTCGCAATGTCTATGCGGCCTCGATGGTCGCAATGCAGGCGGGTGCCGATTTCATTAAGACCTCCACAGGCAAAGAAGGCGTGAATGCCACCCTGCCCGTCTCACTCACCATGGTGCGGGCGCTTCGCGACTACGGCGCTGAAACTGGGTTCAAAATCGGGTTCAAACCTGCGGGCGGCATCAAATCCGCCAAAGAAGCCATCGCATGGCAAATCCTGATGAAAGAAGAAATGGGCCGCGACTGGCTGAACCCTGATCTGTTCCGCTTTGGCGCGTCCTCTATGCTGGGCGACATTGAACGCCAAATCGAACACTTCGTCACAGGCCGCTATTCCGCCGCCAACCGCCACGCCACCGCGTAAGAGAGTTCAGATGACCGATATTACACCGCTTCTTTCCGACCTCGATTACGGCACCGCACCAGAGGACGCATCCATCGTTCGCAAATGGCTCGACGATCATAAGGCTGGTTTTGGCCATTTCATTGACGGCGCGTTTACGCCCGCAGGTGAAACCTTTGCCGTGACTGACCCCGCAACAGGCGACGTCATCGCCCAAGTGACCCAAGGCACCAGTGCCGACGTGGACAAAGCCGTTGCCGCCGCGAACAAGGCCCAGCCGAAATGGGCGAAACTGTCTGGCCACGAACGCGCCAAACACCTCTACGCCTTGGCGCGTCACATCCAACAACACGCACGGTTCCTGTCCGTCCTCGAAACCATCGACAACGGCAAACCGATCCGCGAAAGCCGCGATATCGACATCCCGCTGGTCGCCCGCCATTTCTACCACCACGCAGGCTGGGCTGAAATTCTCGCGGACGAATTCCCGAACATGGATGCCGTTGGTGTCTGCGGTCAGGTGATCCCGTGGAACTTCCCGCTGCTGATGCTCGCATGGAAAATCGCGCCCGCACTGGCCGCAGGGAACACCGTCGTTCTGAAACCCGCCGAATACACGCCGCTGACCGCGCTGGCCTTTGCCCAGATCGCGGCGGAGTGTGGCCTGCCCAAAGGTGTGCTGAACATCGTGACAGGTGATGGCGCGACGGGTGCTGCCATCGTCGGCCACAAGGACATCCAAAAGGTCGCCTTTACTGGATCGACCGAAGTTGGCCGCATCATTCGTGACCAGATCGCTGGATCGGGCAAGGCGCTGACCCTCGAGCTTGGCGGCAAATCCCCGTTCATCGTCTTTGCCGATGCCGACCTCGATGCCGCCGTCGAAGGCGTCGTCGATGCCATCTGGTTTAACCAAGGTCAGGTCTGCTGCGCAGGGTCCCGCATCCTCGTGGCAGAGGCCGTTGCCCCGCGCTTTACCGCCCTCTTGAAAACCCGCATGGCAAAGCTGCGCGTTGGTGATCCGCTCGACAAAAACACGGATGTCGGCGCGATTGTGCATCCCGTTCAGGCCGACCGTATTCGCGATCTGGTCCAAAAGGGCCAAGACGCAGGTGCCGTCCTGCACCAAATCCCCGCACCGCAAGGCTGTTTCTACCCCCCGACCCTCGCGACCGATGTCGAACCCGCGTCGATCCTGTGGGAAGAAGAAATCTTTGGCCCCGTGGTCACGCTCACGACATTCCGCACGGTTGATGATGCCGTCGCGTTGGCGAACAACACGCGCTACGGCCTCGCAGCGTCGATCTGGTCCGAGAATATCAACCTTTGCCTCGACATCGCATCCAAGGTCAAAGCGGGCGTTGTCTGGATCAATGCGACAAACATCTTTGACGCGGCGGCTGGCTTTGGCGGCTACCGCGAAAGCGGGTTTGGCCGCGAAGGTGGGCGCGAGGGGATGCTGTCATACCTCAAACCTGTATCCGTCAAATCGGGCAAAGCGGAACCCGCACCCGCCGCTTTGGACGCAGCCGTTGGTCTATCAACGACAGCCGACATTGACCGCACGGCCAAGCTCTACATCGGTGGAAAACAAGCACGCCCTGACAGCGGCTATTCCTACACCGTGTCTGGTCCGAAAGGCCCAGTTGGCCTCGCCCCTCTTGGCAGCCGCAAGGACATCCGCAACGCAGTTGAAGCCGCCGCCAAAGCCTCTGGCTGGGGCAAGGCGACAGGCCACAACCGTGCGCAGGTCCTCTATTACATCGGTGAAAACCTCTCGGCCCGTTCGGGTGAGTTCGCGGATCGCCTACAGTCCTTCGGCGCCAACAAAGGCACCGCACAAGCCGAGGTCGAGGCCGCAATCCGCCGCTGCTTCTGGTATGCAGCTCAGGCCGACAAATTCGACGGCGCAGTCCATTCCACCCAGTCGCGCATGGTGACACTCGCGATGAATGAACCCTTGGGGGTCGTCGGGATCGCCTGCCCCGACCGCCATCCGCTGCTCGGGTTTATCTCAACCGTGCTGCCCGCCATCGCAACTGGCAACGCCGTGGTCGCCGTGCCATCGCAGACGCACCCACTTGCCGCGACGGATTTCTACCAGATCCTCGAAACCTCTGACGTGCCCGCAGGCGTCGTCAACATCGTCACTGGCCCGCGTGAGGAACTCTCCAAAACGCTCGCCCAACACGATGAAGTCGCCGCGATGTGGTATTTCGGAACGGCAGACGGCTGCGCAATGGTCGAAAAAGCCTCGACCGGAAACCTCAAACAAACGTGGACCGAAGTCGCGGGAACCCGTGATTTCGCATCCACCGCAGGCCAAGGGCGCGAATTCCTCACCCGCGCGACCCAAGTCAAAAACATCTGGGTGCCCTACGGCGAATAATCCCACAGGTGCAGCCCTTTGATCAGAGGGCTGCACCAAACACTTGCAACACTCTGCAATTCTGGCCATGCAGTGCCCGTGACTATTGCATCCGAACCCCAGTCTGATCTTTTGACCGCCCTTGGGTGGACCTCGTTCTATGTCGACCAAGTGTCCGACGAAGAGGCTGGCCTCGTGCCAATGCGCGTCGCGACCGTCCACCGCAGCCGAATGACCGCCACGACAGGGACCGATTCCGCACGTCTGGTTCTGGGCCACAATGTTCGCACAACCGATTTCGCGGTCGGCGACTGGGTCTTGGTCGAACCTGACACCGCGCTTTTGGTGCGTCGCCTTGACCGTCATTCCCTGCTTCAACGCCGCACCGAAGGGGGCCGTGATCACCAGCTGATCGCCGCCAACGTGGACACGCTGTTTATCGTCACCTCCTGCAACGACGACTTTAACCCAGCGCGGTTAGAGCGGTATCTGGCGCTCTCGAACGAGGCAGGCACGACCCCCGTCATCGTTCTGACGAAGGCCGACCAAACCAACGAAATCGAACGATACAAAACCGAGGCAGCCGCCATCCAGCGCGACCTGACCGTCGTCACCGTCAACGGCAAATCCCCTGACGCGGCCAAAGTCCTCGCGCCGTGGTGCGGTGCGGGCCAAACAGTTGCTCTTATCGGATCATCTGGCGTTGGCAAATCGACGCTCTTGAACACCCTCGCCGATAAAGCCCCCGATGAGGCCCAAGCCACAGGCGGCATCCGCGAATCCGATGCCAAGGGGCGTCACACGACCACCTCTCGGTCGCTCCATTCCATTGAGGGCGGTGGCTGGGTCATCGACACCCCCGGCATGCGCACCCTTCACGTTAGCGATCTGTCGGTCGGCCTCGACGTACTCTTTGCTGAAATCGTAGAGCAAGCCGACAACTGCCGTTTCCGCAACTGCACCCATGCCCACGAACCAGGTTGCGCCGTCCAAGCCGCCGTCGCTCGCGGCGACATCGACGCCGCCCGTTTAGACCGCTGGCACAAACTCCAAGACGAAAACCGCGCCAACACACCTGTTCAAAC
>JAYPVO010000123.1:0-6616 GCA_038134645.1 Paracoccaceae bacterium | reverse complement strand
CGCCCGACAGCATCGCCACAACGACACCCGCAGGAGCGATCCCGCTAAGCTGTTTGGCCACGAGGTAGGACAGACCAAACGACAGCGCCGCGCCCAACTGGGACAGGTGACCGATTTGGATTTCACGCATACCTGGGCGGATCACAATTAACGCCCCGATCAGGGCCACGCCAATCGCGATCATACGACGCCGCGCGAACCCTTCCCCCAAAAGGAGCGCCGCACCAACCGTCACCACGATCGGGTTGAGATAGCCAATCGCCGTGACCTCTGCCATCGGGATACGGGCCATCGCAAAGAACCACAGGATAATCGCAACTGTATGGAGCGCCCCGCGCAGACCAAAGAGCTGCCATGCCCGCGCACCAATCCCGCCCCTAAGGTAGGGTCCGAGCGTTGGGACAAGGAACACAAAGCTCCAAGCGAAACGGATGAATGCGCTTTGCGCGGCGGGGAGGTCCTCGCCCAGATAGCGCACGATCACGTTCACCACGACAAAGCAAAAGCCCGTGGCAAGCATCCACAACACGCCCTGAACGGGCCGATCCTGAGAGGGTGATGAAACAGTCATTGCACCTTCATGAACCTGAGTGCTTGCCGCCGCAAGTGGATTTGATCACATTTCAGCGAAGACTAGGGTTGCAGCCACCGACCACATCAAAAGCCCCACACAGCTATCGAGGATACGCCACGCAATGGGCCGTTCAAACACAGGCGCCAGTAGCCGTGCGCCATAACCAAGCGTGGTGAAAAAGATCACAGACCCCGACATTGCGCCCGCACCAAAGACCCATTCGCGCCCCTCAAACTGCGCCGATAGGCTGCCGATCAGAACCACCGTGTCGAGGTAGACATGCGGGTTCAACCACGTGAACGCGAGGCAGGTCAGCATGACCTTGACCAGCGGAACGCGGTCGCCTTCGCCTGCGGTCATCACCGCCCCGCCGCGCCATGCGGACAGGAACGACCGTGCGCCATACCACCCCAAAAACGCGACACCGCCCCAGCGCAACAGTGGCATGAGCCATGGCAGGGCATCCACCGCCGCGCCAATTCCTGCAACGCCCGCCGCGATCAACACTGCGTCCGACAAGGCGCAGGTCGCAACCACCGCCAAGACATGTTCCCGCCGCAGGCCTTGCCGCAGCACAAAGGCATTCTGCGCCCCGATCACGAGGATGAGCGCGATACCTGTTCGAAGTCCGATCCAATATTCCATGGGGTTGACCTAGCGCGGCGCAGCAGGATTAATCAAATTAAATAAATTGAGTTAGAATTAGAGTTTCTAATGTATGATCCCGCCCAACTTTCCGCGCTCTCTGCCGTCATCCGATTAGGTGCCTTTGACGCGGCGGCCCATGCGTTGGGCGTGACGCCATCTGCAATTTCGCAACGGATCAAGGCACTTGAGGACCGCATTGGAACCACTTTGATCCAACGCGGCACACCCTGCACCGCGACGCCGACGGGCGCACGATTGGCGCGGCACTATGATGATCTTACCTTGCTTGAAACGGCATTGGCGGCGGACATCGGGCAAACGGCGGCCCCTGCGCGGCTACGGGTTGCGGTCAACGCGGATAGCCTCGCCACGTGGTTCTTGCCCGCAATTGCTGGCCATCCCATGCTCTTCGACCTCTTGATCGACGATCAGGACCACTCAGCCGATTGGCTGCGCAAAGGCGAAGTCTCTGCCGCCATCACGGGCGAGGCTGGCCCTGTTCAGGGATGCGATAGCTTTGCCCTCGGTGCGTTAACCTACCGCGCGACCGCGAGCCCGTCTTTTGTCCGACAGCATTTCCCGAACGGCGTCACGGCCGAGGCACTGGCGACCGCCCCTGCCCTGACCTTCAACGCCAAGGACGCGCTGCAAAACCGCTGGGTCGAAATGATGGTCGGGAAACGGGTGCCGTTGAACACCCACCTCGTCCCATCGTCGAGCGCCTTTGTTGAGGCGAGCCTCTTGGGCTTGGGTTGGGGCATGAACCCCGCGGCGCTGGTTGATGGGCTGATCGCTGAGGGCAAGCTGGTCGATCTATCGCCAGAACGCCCCCTCCTCACCCCGCTGCATTGGCAGGTGAACCGTCTGGTTGCAAAGCCTCTGGCGGGGCTTACAGCGTCGATCCGCGCGGCGGCGAAACAAACGCTCTAAATGAAAACGGCGCCCGAAGGCGCCGTAAATCAGGGATGATCCCAAGGATTAGCCGAGCTGAGCCGCCACATCCTCTGGCACGTCAAAGTTCGCGGTGACGGTCTGAACGTCATCGTCGTCTTCGAGTGTGTCGATCAGCTTCATCAGCTTCTGAGCGGTTTCGAGATCCACATCGGTGCGGTTCTGCGGTTTCCAGATCAGTTTTGCTTCGGTCGCTTCGCCGAGTTCAGCCTCAAGCGCGTCGGACACCTCAGAGAGGTTTTCCATCGCGCAATAGACCCAGTGGCCGTCCTCATCGGATTCCACGTCGTCAGCGCCCGCTTCGATCGCAGCCATCATCACGGTGTCCGCATCGCCAACGGATGCCGGATAGGTGATTTCGCCGACGCGGTCGAACATGAAGGAAACCGAACCCGTGGTGCCGAGGTTGCCGCCACCTTTGGTAAAGGTCGAACGCACGTTCGATGCGGTGCGGTTCACGTTGTCGGTCAGAGCCTCAACGATGATCGCGATACCGTTCGGGCCGTAGCCCTCGTAACGGATTTCGGTGTAATCGTCGCCGTCACCCATCTGCGATTTCTTAATCGCGCGTTCGATCACGTCTTTGGGCATGGACTGCGATTTCGCAGCTTTGATCGCCAGACGCAGACGCGGGTTTTTATCGGGATCAGGGTCGCCCATCTTTGCGGCTACGGTGATCTCTTTGGAAAATTTGGAGAACATTTTGGACCGCGCAGCGTCTTGACGCCCTTTGCGGTGTTGGATGTTAGCCCATTTACTATGGCCGGCCATGGGGACCTCTTTTCAGTCTATCGGACAGTTCGCGCCTCTATATGTCAGTCATGCCTCTGGCTGCAAGCCTCAGAGCGGCCAGATCATCGGGATGATGATCGAACATACAATCGCAAGCGACGCATTGAGCGGAACCCCGACCCGAAGGAAGTCCGAGAACTTATAACCGCCAGGGCCGTAAACCAGAGTGTTGGTCTGGTATCCGATGGGGGTCGAGAAGCTCGCCGAGGCTGCCACCATGACCGCAACCACCAGAGGCCGTGGATCAACACCGATCGCATGAGCCAGACCAATCGCAATCGGGGTCATCACCACACCAACAGCGTTGTTCGAGACCAGCTCGGTCAAAATCATCGACAGCGTATAAACGGCAAAGATCACGACGTAGGGCGGAAGACCTGTCATGTACGGCGCGAGCCCATTCCCGATCAACGCCACCGCACCCGAATGATCCAAGGCAGCGCCAATCGCCAACATCGCAAAAATCAGCGCAAGTAGGCTGCCGTCCACATGTTCAAACGCTTCTTCGGCATCGATACAGCCCGTAAGCAGAACCACAGCCACAGCGACCACCGCCAGCAATAGGATCGGCGCCACGTTAAATGCGGCCAGCAGGACAACACCAAACATCGCGGCAATCGCGATGGGCGCGTGACTGCGGCGATAAGCACGAGCCGAAGGCTTGGACACATCGCCGAGGCTCATATCAGCGGCAAGCTTTTGAATATCCTCGGGTGCGCCTTCGAGCAGAAGGGTATCCCCCACCCGCACGATCAAATCTTCGATCTGATTGCCGATGTTTTTGTCACGACGGTGCACAGCCAGCGGATAGACGCCATAACGACGACGCAGGCGCATTTGGCCCAGCTTGCGGCCGACCATCCGCGATTCAGGGGTAATGAGCACTTCGACCGTGGTGGTTTCCACCGCCGACAACTGGTCCATCCGACGCAGTTCTTTGTTCCGCTGTAGGCCAAGCAACTCTGCCATCGGTGTTCGCAGCACAACACGATCGCCGACCTGAAGGGTCACACCCGTCAGATCGCGCCGCAGCGATTGATCGCCACGCACCACATCGATCAACCGCACGCCTTCGCGTTTGAACAACTGAACGTCGAGCACTTCACGACCAATAAGGTTCGATTCAGGTGGAATGACCGCTTCGGTAAAGAACCGCATCCGCGAACGATCAGAGAGCAGCGACGCCATGCTCGTGCGATCAGGCAAAAGCTTTGGCCCGAAAATCAGCAAATAGGCCATCGTCCAGAGCGCAATCACAAAGCCAATGGGCGTGATCTCAAAGATTGTGAACGGTTCCATCCCAGATTGGCGCGCTACACCATCAACAAGCAGGTTCGTCGAGGTCCCGATCAATGTCATCGTGCCGCCAACGATCGCGCCGTAGGACAGAGGGATCAGTAGTTTCGAGGCAGAGACGCCCAAAGTGCGCGACAACTGCACAAAGACGGGCAGCATAACGACGACCACAGGCGTGTTGTTCACAAAGGCCGAGGACACAAGGACAAAACCCATCAACCCAGCCAGCGCCCTTTTGGGACGTTCTTCGGCATGAGCTTGGGCAAATTCGGTCATCCGAGCGAGAGCACCCGTACGCACCAGCGCCCCCATGACGATAAACATCGCCGCAATGGTCCAAGGCGCAGAGTTCGACAACGATGCAACCGCCACATCATAGGGCAAAATACCCGTCGCCAGCATAAGCGCGACGCCAGCAATCGCCACAACTTCGGTGGGATAGGCTTCCCGCAGGAACATGACGAACATGCCGACAACGATCAACAACGCGACGATGGCCTGACCTGTCTGCGACAGGTGTATTAGGTCGACCATGAAATTCCCCAAGCTAGTGGCTGTCTATAATTGCCGCGCTGCATGTTCAGACGCAAGCCCCTCAACTCAAAGGTGAAGGCCCGCTTTGCGATAATCGGCCACCATGACGAACCATTTCCACGCGGGTTGCTTTGCCTGTCCGATCATCGGTTTCCACATATAGACCCGATACCGTCACATCGCCCATCGCGGGCTCAAAACGGTTCTTTGCCATGCCCGTGATAAACCGACGCAGCGGCTCGGCCTTGGTCATGCCGATCACACTGTCATAATCGCCACACATGCCCGCATCCGACTGAAACGCCGTACCCGCTGGCAAAATCTGCGCATCCCCTGTCGGCACGTGCGTATGCGTACCCACAACGACCGAAGCCTTCCCATCGCAGAAATGGCCCATCGCCATTTTCTCTGATGTCGCTTCGCAGTGCACATCCACCAAGGTCGCCTGCACCAACCCACCCAAGGGGAACTGACGCAGCACCTGATCCACGGCAGAGAACGGATCATCAAATGGGCGCTTCATGAACACCTGACCGAGCACTTGCGTCACGAGAACCTTTTGCCCGCGCCGCGCCGTAAACACCCGCGCCCCTTTGCCCGGAGCCACCTTAGAGAAATTCAACGGACGAATGATCCGCGGCTCTTGCTCGCAAAAGGCCATCATGTCCTTTTGGTCAAAGGCATGATCGCCCAAGGTGATCACATCCGCGCCCGCGTCCAATATCATCTTGGCGTGCTCGCCCGACAATCCCATGCCGCGCGTTGCGTTTTCGCCGTTCACCACAACGAAATCGAGCCCCCACGCGTCCCGCATTTTCGGGATCGCATCCACCACAGCCGCGCGTCCGCCACGGCCCATCACATCGCCAAGAAAGAGTATTTTCATGGTCTACCTCTAGGCCCGCGCCAATAAATGCGCAACCTCCGCCGCTCGCTGCTCTGCCTTTGTGCGGCAAATATCCCGGGGGTGAATGGGCCAACGGCCCAGAGGGGGCAGCGCCCCCTGCCCTTTACCCGACCTCAATCACACCGTTTTCGGTGACAATCAGGTTCAATGGCTGGTCCACAGGTTCGAGCGGGATGTTCGCATCCTCTTGGGCGCTATAAGCAAACCCAATCGCCAACGTCGCGCGTTTGGCGCGCAGCTGCTCGAGCGTGCGATCGTAGAAACCACCGCCATAACCCAGACGACCACCTGTCCGTGAAAACGCGACAAGAGGCACGATCAGTATCTCTGGCTCGATCCAGTCGCCGCTCTCGGGGATCATCGCGCCGAATTCTCCTGCAATGAGCGTGCAATCTGGCTCCCACTGGCGGAACTTGAGCGGCGTTGCGGCCCCCATAATCACAGGCACACCAACGGGCCCATGGGCCGCGGCCTCGGCCATTGCGGGCAGCGGATCAATCTCGGTCCGCATCGGCATATAACCTGCGAGAGGCACGCCACGATATCCCGCGAGGACCTCTGACAGATGCGCAGCGGTGCCAATGCCCGATTGATGGGCCTCTTTACGGCGAGCAAATGCGGCGACCCGCGCCGCTGCCTTTTGGTCTTCGAGCGTCATAGAAGGATCAATCCAGCAAGGCCAAGGAAAGCAAAGAACCCGACGACATCTGTCACCGTGGTCACAAAGGCACCAGAGGCCAATGCAGGGTCCACGCCCGCGCGCTCAAGCGCAACAGGCACCATCGTGCCTGCAAGCCCTGCGACCACAAGGTTGATCACCATCGCCAGCGCAAGGACCACACCAAGCATGGGCGTGCCGAACCAGATATAACCGACCAAGCCCATGAGCACCGCAAAGACCAATCCGTTCAAAA
>JAYPVO010000122.1:0-6680 GCA_038134645.1 Paracoccaceae bacterium | reverse complement strand
ATCACGGATTCAGCTGCTTCGATCGCTTCGCCATCTGGATCACCGACCAGAGACAGGACGCGCGGTTGATCGGAGGGGTCAATCGTGAGGAAAGCCGCAAAAGCACCATCAGCGCCCGCTTCAATCCGTTCAATCACTTCTCCATCAAGGCGCAGTTCCACCGCGCCACCACCCGCAAATTGCCCCGCAATCACGGTTGTTCCGTCCGCTTCGACCCGAACGGTATCAAAAATCGGCGCAGCGCGCGTGACCTCAACGGTAGGCGCAGGCTCTGCCGCGGGTGCAGGTTCAGGCGCTGCTTCAGCGGTCACTGCAGCAGGCGTTTCAGCCAGATTAGCAGGTGTTGCGGTTTCCGTTACATCGGAGCCTTGCCCAATGAAATAAGCCCCAAGCGCAATTGCAGCTACTACAACCACACCCCCGAGAACCAATGTCCCCTGACTAGATTTTGTCGTCACTCGTGTTCCTTCCCCAGCAGCAAATTGCCGCCCCTTTTGATCAAGGGTTGTTGGACCATATCAACCACCCTATGCAGGGTCAAAGCTATCTATTGGCTATTTTGGGGACCACGATGAAATCAGTCTGCGTTTACTGTGGTGCACGGTCGGGCAACCGCCCTGCGTATGAACAATCCGCTGTTGATACGGGAACGATGTTGGCCGCGAATGGCTGGCGTCTGGTCTACGGTGCGGGCGATGTGGGCCTGATGGGCACTGTCGCGCGGTCAACCCAGTCGGCAGGCGGCATGACCTTTGGCGTGATCCCCGAACACCTCGTCAAATGGGAAGTCGGCAAACGTGACCTCGACAGCTATGTCGTCACCGAAACCATGCACGAGCGCAAAAAGATCCTCTTTATGAACGCCGATGCGATTGTTGTCCTCCCAGGTGGCGGAGGATCGCTCGATGAGTTCTTTGAGGTCCTGACATGGCGACAGCTCGGGTTGCACTCCAAACCCATCTACCTCGTCAATATTGAAGGCTACTGGCAAAAGCTCGTCGACCTGCTCGACCATATCGTGGCCGAAGGTTTTGCGGGCGAAACGCTGCGGTCCTACGTCACCGTGGTCGAAGATACGACAGCGCTGGAAACGGCTCTACGTGACGCCCTGTCCTGACGGATGGCTGCGACCGAATAAAGCGCGAGCGCGGTCCAAATCAGCGGGAACGCAATTCCGTGCCAGATCGTGAACGGCTCTAGGAATACGGTTGTGGCCACGACGAACTGTAGCGTCGGGTTCACGTATTGCAGGATGCCGACCGTCGAAAGGCGCACCCGCCGCGTGCCATAGGCAAAAAAGATCAGCGGAGAGGCCGTCAGCGGGCCGGATAGCGTCAGCAAAATCAGCGTGCCCCAGTCTTTATCTGGTGTGCCCCAGATGAACAGATAGGCCAGCGCAAAGGGTGCGAGCGTGAGAACCTCTGCCGTCACCGACAGCACTGGCCCAAGGTCGAGCTGTTTCTTCACCAACCCATAGCCGCCAAAGGTAAACGCGAGCCCGAGTGCGATCCACGGCGGAACACCCAACCCCACAGCCAGCAAAACCACTGCAAAGGTGGCAAGCGCAACAGCGCCCCATTGCCAAGACGACAGAGTTTCCCCCAGCACAAATCGGCCCAGCATCACCACGACCAGCGGGAAGATGTAGTAGCCCATAGAGGCCTCAACGGCGTAGCCGAACTTGATCGCGAAAATGAACCCGAACCAATTGGCCGCGATAAGAGTGGCCGCCAAAAAGATCACGCCGAATTTGCGTGGGGTGCCCAAAGCATTGCGCAATTGCCCCAAACGGCCTTGCCACATGAGGATGATCGCAAAGAAAATCAGCGAACAGAGCGACCGATAGCAGAGCACTTCGAGAGGCGGCAGATGGCGAAGCTGTGCGTAATAGAGGGACGACAACCCCCATACTATCGCCGCAACAACGAGCGCGACGATCCCTTTGACTGCTTCGGTCATGATGGCTGCCTTTGGTGAACCTTGGCCCGTTTAGGTCACAGCCATCCACCAAAGACAAGAGCCCGTTCTAAGGGGGAGCGTCAGGATTGGGTGAATTCCCGTGCCAGCCCCTGCATTTCGTCGTCCAGACGCCCCGTCGCCGCGCTGATTTCATTGAGCGACCGCGACTGCTGGCGGCTCATCTCTGTGATCGTGTCGATCAGGCCAGCGATCTCTGTCGCGCCATAGGCAATCTCGGCCAAGGTCACACCGCTGGTTTCCACGATAGAGGCCCCCTTGCGGACCTCATTGGCGGATTGTTCGATCAGTTCCGAGACATCGCTCGCTGCGCGGGCAGAGCGTGCTGCAAGCTGCTGAACCTCGGTTGCGACCACCGCAAAACCACGCCCTACGTGACCCGCACGCGCGGCCTCTACCCGTGCATTGAGCGCGAGGAGGTTCGTTTGGAACGCGATCTCATCGATGATCTTAATGATCGACGTGATCTTGTCCGAGGCCGCACGAATACGATCCATCGCCGCAATTGCGTTCTGAACGATGGTGTTGCCCTCGTTCGCGCTCAACTGCATTTCATTTGCGAAGGTGTTCGCCATCTCAGTTGTCTTGAGCGACGACGACACAGAATTCGCAAGCTCTTCAACAGTTTGCGCGGTGTTCTCAAGGTCAGTCGAAATCCGTTCTGACCGCGCCTTGGACTGTTCGGTGCGGGCAACCAACTGGTCCAGCTGTTCCTTTTCACGCTGCGCACGGACCGCATCGGCATCGCGTGTTTCGCGGATCGTATCGCGGAAAATCGCGACCGATTTGATCAAGGTGGAAATGCCGTTGTTGCCGACCTTCGGGAAGGTCACATCAAGGTTGCCGTCAATCATCTGAAGCGCACCGCGGACCACCTCGCCCAGAACGCTCTGAACGGTCCAGGCCATCATGTAGATCAGCCGCCCAACAAAGGCGATCAGCAGCGCCGAGATGATCACAACGAGCCAGAGATTGCGGGTTGCCTCAGCCTTTGACTCTGCCACCACGGCGCCCAATAGATCCCATGTTTCGTGGATGTGGTGCGTCATCAGGGTCAGACCTGCGTCATATGCGGCGGTCACATCCTCTAGCGGGGTAGAGAAATCCCATGCGATGGCTTTGGTCTGAATCTCGGACACATTATGATATTCTTGCGACATCAGAATTTCGCTGCCGTGCATGGCGAGCGCGGGGAACGGCGATGAGGTCATGCGGTTCAGCCCAACATGGACCAAGGTGCGAAGTTCGATCAGACGCTGAAAATCGTCATGCGCAAAAGACTTCTGGAGGTAGATTTTCTCGGCGACGGTCTTTTCTTCGCTGGCGGCTTCTTGGGCGCGCAGGAAATCGTTGAGTGACTCGAGGATGCGCGAGGTTTCGCCAGAGGTCATCGCTCTGGCGGCATAATCCGCAATGTCGATCAGGCTCGCGTTAAAGTGCGCAAACTCCTCCGCCACCATCGTGGAATTCACAACGCGCAGGTCGATCTTGCCGCGCAGATCGCTAAGCGATTGAACATTGCGGGACACTTGAAGAATTTGGTTCGACAACTCTCGATCAGAGATGTTGCGATCAACGGCAGCAAAGGCTTGCACCGCAGCGTCCACTGTGGAGCGCTGCGACAGCATCTCTTCTTTGCCACGGTTGCCACTGGTTTCGAGGTAAATGATCGTCAGTGAGCGTTCCCGCTGAAGTTCAAGCACGAGGTTGCTCGCCTCCTCGACAGTCTCAACAACCTGTTCAAGGCGACCAATTTCGCGCACTTCGTTCAGGCGTTGAACCCCGAGGATACAGGCGAACACGACGGCCAAAAACAACGGCGCGCCACCGACCAACATATAGATGCCGAGCGTCTGCCAGCTGAGAAACCACTTACGGAGAATTTTCTTCATTTTGCCGTTCTTTGTCACACCTCGTTGTGTCCCAAACGGCGTAGCATTCTGTTCTGTTAGCGCAGAGAGCGTTAAAAAAGGAAAAGGCGCGAAAGTATCCTTTCGCGCCCAAACCAATCGTCGTGACTGTCAGAAATCAGAGGCGCGATGCCACGTTTTCCCAGTTCACGAGGTTATCGAGGAAGTTGGTCAGGTAGGCCGGACGCTTGTTGCGGAAGTCGATGTAGTAGGAGTGTTCCCACACGTCGCAACCCAGCAGAGCGGTCTGACCAAAGCACAGCGGGTTCACGCCGTTTTCGGTTTTGGTCACTTTGAGGCCACCGTCGGTGTCTTTCACCAGCCAGCACCAGCCAGAGCCGAACTGACCTGCGCCTGCAGCCGAGAATTGCTTTTTGAATTCGTCAACCGAACCGAACGACTCAACGAGAGCTTTCTCCAGCTCGCCCGGCATTGCCGACGAACCCGGTCCCATCATTTCCCAGAACTGGTTGTGGTTCCAAAGCTGCGAGATGTTGTTGAAGATACCGTTCTGGGCAACTGCGGTTTTGTTGTAGGTGCCTACGATGATCTCTTCGAGGGATTTACCCTCCCACTCGGTGCCTGCGATCGCTGCGTTACCGTTGGTGACGTATGCGTTGTGGTGCAGGTCGTGGTGATATTCCAGCGTTTCTGCCGACATGCCTTTAGCGGCAAGTGCGTCATGTGCGTAGGGAAGATCGGGAAGTTGAAATGCCATCAGAGAAATCCTCTTGGTCTGGTTACTGTTCGCTGCCCTGTAACAAAGCGCAAGCGCGTCTGAGGTCAAGCCCAATCCGCGCCCTAGGCCCCCTCTTGCCGACGGACAGCCTGCAAAAAGGCAAAATAGCTGCGGGCGGTGTCAGCATCGGGCTCATGGGACGACCCCGCAAGCTGAAGTTGCCAATAGAGATCAACCATATCTGGATCGGTCATCGCTTGGGCAAACCGAGCTTGATGCCACGCGACGGCCTTTTGGTGCAGTTCGCGTAACGCGTCGGTTTCGATCTCTGCCCGCATCGCACGGGTGGCGGGCGCGTGGTGGCTGATCGCCCAATCCTCGACCGTGTTCCAATTGCGGGACACCCAGTATTTCAGGCCAAGGTCGAGGTGCATCTTATTGGGCAACCCTCGCCGCGTTTTCAGCACATATTCCGCCACAGACCGCACCGAATAATGGTTCAACTGGACCAAGGGCTTGGCTGGGACATGACCAAAGCTGTTGATGCGGTTCGGCGCTTGGGCAATTGCGTCAGGCAACGGTTGCCCCGCCGCATCCGCCCAGCGCGCGGTGCCATTGGCGAGCGATTTTGGACGGTGCACGCCCATCTCACCAAAGACCGAACGGCGATAGATCGTCTTAAAGAAATGCCCGAGGGGCACAGGAATGGTCCGTGTCGCCGCCGTTGTGAACCGTTCGGTCACAGGCGCGTCCGTAAAGGCACTCTGCCCGCCATTGCCGAACAACCGCCACGGCAGGATCATTGCATCCATGTCCCGATCCAGCAACGCCTTTAGGTCAGGCACCGTGGGGTCGAGCGCGATGAATTCGTCCACATCAAAGAACAGAACCCATTCCGCAGCAGAATAATCGGGATGCCCATAGGCCGTCCGAAGCGCCTGCCACTGGATCGTCTTTTTGCCCTGCTGGCTATGGCGCAAATGGGTCAGCCAGCCAGCCTGCGCCAGATGATCTAGCATCACATCCGTGCCGTCCTCGCAATCGTTCGAGAACACGAGAAAATGGTCGATGCCCAGCGCACGGTGATGCGACAACCACTCTAGCAGATAGGGGGCTTCGTTCTTTACGCAGGTGACGGCGAGGATGGACATCAATTCGGACCTGTTTCTTCGACGGCTCCCTATACCCATAACGGTCCGATGCCGTTTAGGGAATAAGTCTAACCTGTTGATGCGCCGCAAATCTCCACTTTTAAGTTGAACGTTAATTTCAGAAACAATCTTGAGGGATAGGGAAAATTATATGATATTCGTCAATTATGTAGAGGGCGACAGGGGCAGCGTGCGCTATTCGTTCGCGTAAGAGGGCAAAGGTGATGACAGGATCGAACCGATACGAACCATTTTGCCCAATGCAGGCCCGACCATGACCGAAGCGCCCACCTCTAACGCCATCACCTCTGAGCGGCTGCGCAAGGTCAATCCGTTTTCCCGCCATGTGTGGCAACGGGGGCAGGATTTGTATCCCGCGCTCCGCAGACAGTTGATCCGCGAAAACGGCGAAGGGCTCGATGATCTGGGGCTACGGGTGTCCTTGTGCCTACGGATGACTGCGGCCTTTCATTCAGGCGACGCGCTGGACAAAGTGCGGACAGCCCTCGTGCGGCGATATGATCCGAACCTTGTTCATGTTCCCTATGTGGCCTCGCTGAACCACCAGCGCCGTTTTGACGAAGGGCTACGCTATGCTGCGCAGCTATCGCGGGGCGAGCCAGAGTCGATCGGCGCGCGGCTCCTCTTGATCGATCAGTTCTTTATTGCGGGCTTTCCGGGCAAAGGTATCCAGACGATCAAACGGTCCTTGGGCGAGGTGGTCCAACATAACCGCCAACAAGCCCACAAACTGGTGCGGATTTTGATCGAGTCGGGTCAGCTGGACTGGTTGCGCACGCATCACCCGAAATTGGCAGAGCGTCAGCCGCGCAGTGCACAGGCGGACCGTCTCTCGACGGGGCCATGCGATGTGCCTGTCTATTGCATTTCTCTGCCCGCAGATCATCGCCGCCTTGCCACCACGCGGCATTTCACCGACTTTGGCAGCCCCTACCACGTGGT
>JAYPVO010000121.1:0-6722 GCA_038134645.1 Paracoccaceae bacterium | reverse complement strand
ATCACCCTTGAGTGCGTTAAACGTTGCCTGCTGCCGCATCATCAGATCGCGCGCATCGGCATCGATCAGCGTCAATTGCTCAACTGGGGTCAGACCATCCAGCGCAGGGGTCATATTGCCCGCATGTGCCAATTCACGCAGACCCGCAACGCGCACGGTATAAAACTCGTCGAGGTTGGTTGCGGAAATCGACAGGTACCGCAGTCGTTCCAGCAAAGGCACGCGCAGGTTTTCGGCTTCTTCCAAAACGCGCCAGTTGAAGGCGAGCCAGCTTAACTCACGGTTAAAAAAGCGAGAAGGGCTGGAGAGGTCAAAATCGGCCTCCACGGCTTCGGGGAACTTTGAGTTCAAGAAATTTGCGAGTGTCATGACGGCCTTATGCTGCTCAATTGCAACGAATATGTGACCATTATCGCGCCTATTCTTATGGATTGTCCAGCAGCCTACCGGCGAGTTTAATTCCAATAGGTTGCCCCGTGGCCAAAGCCTCTTTGTCCAGCGCTGAAACGATGTCGTCGGCCGCAGAAAACGACCGTTCGATCCGACCAGCAAGGTAAGAGATCAGCGCAGGTTTCGGGGTCAGTTGGCGATCGGCAAAGTGCTTCATCAACACGGCGCTCAGCAGACGGTCATCGGGGTCAGCGATATGCACGGTTGGTGCGGCCTGCATACGGCTGGCAAGGTCGGGGAGGGCGATGCTCCAACGGCTTGGCGGTGTTGTGGCGGTGAGGAGCAGCGGCAAACGCTGAGCCCGCAGGTGATTGTGCAGGTGAAACAGGGTTTCCTCGGACTGAGGCTGTAGGGCCTCTAGATCTTCGATCACAATCGGGCAGGAGGGCAGGTCGAGCGTCGCGCCAATCTCTGCGGCCTTCCAAACGGTGGCACCTGTGAGGTGTTGAAACACGCGCGACAGATGGCTTTTGCCGCTGCCCTTGGGGCCGATCAGTGCGAGCTTTCCATCGGCCCAGCCGTCGGGGTTGGTGACCATGACATAGGCATGGGCATTGGCCTCTGACACGAAATAATCGTCAGGGCCCAAAGCCACGTTTGGGGGCAGATCAAAGGACAGTTGGCGCGGGGTCATTCGGTATCGCTAAAGCCTCGATAGAGGCGTCCGTTTTTGTAGCTTCGGATGGCGTGGCGGGCGACAACGCCGATCATCGCGGCAACTGGCACCGCAACGAGCATCCCGACAAAGCCGAACAAGGTGCCAAAGACCGACAGCGCAAAGATCAGCCAAACGGGGTGCAGGCCGACCGAGCTTCCGACGAGTTTCGGGGTGAGGAAGTTCCCTTCGAGGAATTGCCCAATGCCAAAGATCGCAGCGACGGCTCCGATGCGGATCCAATCGGTGGCGAAAGTCGTGGTCGCGCCGTCGATGACTTCAACGCTATTCCAGAACTGAAACAGCGCGAGGCCAATCGATAAAAGGCCACCGACCAAGGCGCCAACGTAAGGAATAAAGGTCAAAAGCCCTGCAATCGCACCTGCGACGAGGCCGAACTGCAAACCAACGACCATAAGGCCGACCGCGTAGAAAATGCCGAGGATCAGGCAGACGGTGCCTTGCCCACGGATGAAGGAGGCGAGCGTTTTGTCGATCTCTGTCGCGATGCTGCGGATTTGGCCCAAGTGATCGCGCGGCAAGAGGCTGTCGATCTCAGCCACCATATTGTCCCAATCATAGAGCAGGTAGACCGCCACAACGGGCACAACGACCAAGAGGACGATCACGTTGATCAGGCTCATCGCTGACGACAGGATACCGTTCAGGAAATCGCCACCTTTGCTCTGCACGGTGGAAGCCACGTTTTTGAGGCTGCCAGAGAGCGTGATGTCATTCTGCGCAAGGGCAGGGAACGTGTCTGTGAGCCATTCGTCGAGGTCGCGCAGAACTGTAGGCGCGGTATCGACCGAGGTGCCGATGAAATTAAACAGCGAGGCCGTTTGTTGGATCAGCACAGGGATGATCAAGAGGGCGGCGATCACAAAGAGGATCGTTGCACCGATACTGATCACGCCGACAGATGCCGCGCGACTAAAGCCCGCCCGTTCCAACCGATCCGCAACGGGGTCGAGCATATAGGCGACCGCTCCGCCCAGAACGAAGGGCAGGATCACGTTGCCGAGGAAATAGAGCAAAAACACCAAAATAGCTGTGGCGATGCCCCAGTATTTCACCTGTTCTTTGACCGGAAGTCCCATGTCTTGCCCCTAAAACCACGTTACGGTCTATGTCAGCCTTCTGGTCAGATAAATCAAGTCCTGCGCGGGGTTAGGACGGGTTTTGGGGGCGCTGCCCCCGTCCACCTGCGGTGGCCTCCCCCGGGATATTTGCGGCACAAAGGCAGGGATCGCGAGGTCTGACTTGCCCATGGGGGCGGTTTCCGATAGCGGAAGGGGTAACCTTGTCATTAAATTGCTGGACCGTGATATGCGCCTTTCCCGCTACTTCCTTCCTGTTCTGAAAGAAAACCCTGCCGAAGCGCAGATCGTGTCGCACCGCCTGATGCTGCGTGCTGGTATGATCAAGCAGCAGGCCGCGGGGATTTATTCTTGGCTGCCCCTCGGGTTCAAAGTTCTCCGTAAGATTGAGAACATCGTTCATGATGAGCAGATCAAAGCGGGTCACATCCCGATGCAGATGCCGACGCTGCAGCCAGCGGACCTGTGGCGCGAGTCTGGTCGTTATGACGCTTACGGCCCTGAAATGCTGCGGATGAAGGACCGTCACGACCGTGACATGCTGTTCTCTCCGACCGCTGAGGAAATGTTCACGGACGTGTTCCGCGCCCATGTGAACAGCTACAAAGACCTGCCGCTGACCATCTACCAGATCCAGTGGAAGTTCCGCGACGAAGTGCGTCCGCGTTTCGGCGTAATGCGTGGCCGCGAATTCTACATGAAAGACGGCTACAACTTTGACCTCAACAAAGAGGACGCGCTGCACGCGTATAACCGTCACCTCGTCAGCTATCTGCGCACATACGAGCGTATGGGCCTTCAGGCGATCCCGATGCGTGCTGACTCTGGCCCGATTGGTGGCGATGACACCCACGAGTTCCTCGTTCTTGCGGAAACGGGTGAGTCCGAGGTGTTCTACGATAGCCAGATCACTGATCTGACCTTTGGCGATCGTGCGATTGACTACGATAGCCGTGAAGAGTGTCAGGCGGTTCTGGAAGAATTCACCAGCCGTTACGCCCGCACCGATGAAACCCACGATGAGGCGGTCTTTAACGAGGTGCCAGAAGAGCGCCGTCGTGTGGCCCGCGGTATCGAAGTCGGTCAGATTTTCTACTTTGGCACCAAATATTCGGACGCCATGGGCGCGACCGTTGTCGACAACGAAGGCAACAAGGTTCCTGTCCACATGGGGTCGCACGGCATCGGCGTGTCGCGTCTGTTGGGTGCGATCATCGAGGCGAGCCACGACGAAAAGGGCATCATCTGGCCTGAAGGCGTGACCCCGTTCCACGTTGGCATCGTGAACCTGAAACAGGGCGATGATGCGGCGGATGCGGCTTGTGAAAGCCTCTATACGGAACTGACCGCTGCTGGGTTTGAGCCGCTCTATGACGACCGCAACGAACGCGCTGGCGGCAAATTCGCGACGATGGACCTGATCGGTCTGCCGTGGCGCATCACCGTTGGTCCGCGTGGTCTGGCGAATGGCGTTGTTGAACTGACCTCGCGCCGCACAGGCGAAAGCGTTGAGTTGGCGCCCGCTGACGCCATCGCGAAGATCAAAGAGATCTACGCAAACCATCCGCACCCGAAAGGCGCGTAATCTGGGGCGGGGGCACTGTCCCCGCGCTATTCTGACTATTATGGGCACAAAGGCGCGCAAGCCACGGGAGAGTGACTTGACCCTTTGTGCCCTTTCCATAAGGTCCGTTCCGACAGACAGGAGCCGTTATGACCGAACTGCCTAAGGCACGATCCACCGCACCGTTTTCCCGCTTTGAGTGGATGATCGCATGGCGCTATATCCGCGCCCGCCGTGCAGAGGGTGGCGTTTCGGTGATGACCTGGATCAGCCTCATTGGCATCATGCTCGCCGTTTTTGCACTGGTTGCGACGATGGCGATCCGGTCTGGGTTCCGCTCTGATTTCGTTGATACGATCCTTGGCGCCAATGCCCATGTGACCGTCTACCAAACGATGGAGGTCGATCAGAACGGGCAGGTGAGCCGCACGATTTCCAACGCCGCCGATATGGCCGCCGCCCTTCGCGGGGTGGAGGGCGTGACCCGCGCTGCGCCATTGGTGCGTGGTCAGGTTATGGCGAACTTTACCAACGCAAACGCAGGGGTAGAGGTCTACGGCATTGCCTATGACGACCTTCTGACCATTCCGCGCATTGTCGAACCAGAGGTCGCTTTGGGTGACATTGCCCGCTTTGGCGACGGTATCGCGATTGGCTCTGGCGTGGCGCGTGAACTGGGCGTGACCATTGGTGACACGATCAAGCTGATTTCACCGAATGGCACCCGCACGGCCTTTGGCACCAGTCCGCGGGTGAGTGCCTATGAGGTGGTCTATATCTTTACCGCTGGCCGTTGGGACATCGACCGCACGCGGGTCTATCTGCCGATGGCGCAGGCGCAGTTGTTCTTTAACAAAGACGGTGTCGCGGACGAGATCGAAGTGATGGTCGAAAACCCAGAAGCCGTGGATGATCTGCTGGCCCCGATCCTGATTGCGGCAGGAGATCGCGCGCTGATCTGGACATGGCGCGACAGTGCAGGGGCATTCCTGCGGGCGCTGACGGTCGAAGATAACGTGATGTTCGTCCTTATGGCGATCCTTGTCCTGATCGCATCGATGAACATCATTTCGGGCCTGATTA
The DNA here is from genome assembly GCA_038134645.1 of Paracoccaceae bacterium. Taxonomy (GTDB): domain Bacteria; phylum Pseudomonadota; class Alphaproteobacteria; order Rhodobacterales; family Rhodobacteraceae; genus Marivivens. The sequence goes on along the minus strand of JAYPVO010000121.1, from coordinate 1,870 downwards.
TGCTGGTAAAGAACAAGGGCCGCGACATTGGTATCTTACGCACGATGGGACTGACCGAAGGGTCCGTCTTGCGCGTGTTCTTTATCTGCGGGGCGAGCATCGGGACCGTTGGCACCATCGCGGGCGTGATCCTTGGGTGTCTGTTTGCGATCTATATCGACCCGATCTTTAGCCTGATTAACTATGTCTCTGGCGGCGGCGTCTGGGATCCGTCGATCCGTGGCATCTATCATCTTCCCGCCGAACTGCGCCTGTCGAACGTGATCTCTGCGGTCGCACTTTCGCTGGGCCTGTCGTGGACGATCACCCTTTTGCCCGCACGCCGTGCGGCCCGCATGAACCCGGTGGAGGCGCTGCGCTATGAATAACACCCTCACCCTCTCGGGCATCACCAAAGGCTACAACCACGGCAAACCGAACGAAGTGCAGGTCCTGCGCGGCGTTGATCTGACCGTGGGCGAGGGCGAGGTTGTCGCCCTTGTCGCGCCCTCTGGTGCGGGGAAATCGACGCTCCTGCATATCGCGGGGCTCCTCGACACGCCCGACACAGGCACCGTTTCCATCGGGGGCGAGGATATGACGGGCCTCTCAGATCGGCGACGCACCGCGATCCGTCGGGCAGGGGTCGGCTTTATCTACCAGTTTCACCACTTGCTGCCCGAATTCACCGCGCTCGAGAACATCACGCTCCCGCAGCTCGCCAATGGCGTCAGCGAACGCGCGGCCAAGGCGCGGGCGCTGGAACTACTCGATACCGTTGGGATTGCCGAACGCGCTTCGCATCGTCCTGCCGCGCTCTCGGGTGGTGAACAGCAACGTGTCGCCTTTTGTCGGGCGCTCGCCAATGGGCCTGCGCTCTTGCTGGCGGATGAACCGACGGGGAACCTCGACCCTGATACCTCTGACCGCGTGTTTGAAGCGCTGATGACGCTCGTCCGTGCCACGGGCCTCTCGGCGCTCATTGCCACGCACAACCACGACCTCGCGGCGCGGATGGACCGTATCGTGCGCCTCGACGCGGGCGCCGTTACACCTTCTGTGTAACGAACACACCCACCGCCATGATCGCGATCCCTGCCGCGCGGGTTAGGGAAATCGGTGTCTGGTTCGCGCCAAACAGCCCGAAATGGTCAATCGCTGCGGCGGAAATCAACTGGCCGATCAGCACCAGAAACACCGCGTTGCCGATGCCGATCTTTGGCGCGATCCATGTGATCGACAGCAGGTAGAACGCGATCAGGAACCCCGCGAGGAACAGGTGTTTCGGCGCGCTCAGCAGCTTGCCATAGCCCTCTGGCCCCGTGAACAGCGCCACCACCAGCGCCACGCAGAACGCCACAATGAACAGGACCGAGCCCGCCGCCGCAGGTGACCCGATTGTGCGCCCCAAGGCCGCGTTCAATGCCGCCAAAACGGGCACGCCGATCCCTGCGAGCAACATCACAATATACGAACTGTTCATCTAAATTCCTCCTGCCCCTGCAAGACGTTAGTCCGATCAGACAGAGATGCGCAATTCCTGTTTACCTTTGCCCTTTGCTTTGGGACAATGGGGGCAACAAACATTGGGGAGAGCAGTCATGAAACCCGCCTTTATCCTTCTTGCCGCTTTTGGTCTGTCCGCCTGCGTCGAAGAGGTCGCGGATGGCCGCAAGATTTTCGCCGACGAATGTGCCGCCTGTCACGGTGAGGACGCCAAGGGCAACGGCTTTGCCGCCGCTGGCCTCGCGAAAACGCCGCCCGATTTGACCCAGATCGCAGCCCGTAACGGCGGTATCTTTGACGTGAACGCGGTGATGAGCACCATCGACGGCCTCCACCACTCCCCCGACAACCCGATGCCAGAGTTCGGAGCGGGCGACATGGGCGA
>JAYPVO010000120.1:5002-6781 GCA_038134645.1 Paracoccaceae bacterium | reverse complement strand
AGATAAGGATCAGCCCAGTTGCCTGTGATGCCGAGACGTTTGAACTCTTCACGCTGGATGTCGATCCAGCCTTCCGCGAACTTGCGGCATTCCTGACGGAAGTCGACAACGTTCACTTCGTCTTTGTTCTTGCCCTCAGCGCGGTATTTTTCCTCGATCTTCCATTCGATCGGCAGACCGTGACAATCCCAACCCGGAACGTAACGCGCGTCTTTGCCCAGCATCTGCTGCGAACGGACGATAAAGTCCTTGAGGATCTTGTTCAGCGCGTGACCGATGTGCAGGTGGCCGTTCGCATAGGGAGGGCCATCGTGCAGGATGAACGGTGTGCGGTCAGATTTTTCACGAAGGCGATCGTAGATGCCGATCTCGGCCCAACGGGCAAGCCATTCAGGCTCGCGCTGCGGCAGGCCAGCACGCATCGGGAATTCTGTTTCTGGCAGGTTCAGGGTGTCTTTGTAGTCAGGTGTGTCGGCGCACATGGTGGCGTCCTTTTCACGAAAATTCGGTCAGGATGGGTAAGATCGGTGCGAAGTCTCAGACACCTTAGCCCGGCCGCTCTGGTTTCAGAGAGCCGGGTTCGTAATTCGAATAATGATCGGGTTACGTGCCATCATGGGCGGCTTATAGGACGGGCATGAATTGGCGTAAAGTCTATGTGGCTCTCTGACTAAAATTGCCGCATGTTGTCCTTTGTCAATGTAGGCTCTTATTTGCTAAAGTAGACTTCTCATGTGGCTGGTTATGCGCTGGGACCAGTCATCGATTGGGGGTTTTAGCCGCGCTGAAAGGAGGGGCTATGTCGTTAGTATCGCCCCGTTTCCCGATCTCTGAACAAGAGGTCGAACTTGTGGTCCATGAATTCTACGCCGTTGTGCGCACCCATCCGGGATTGGGCCCGATCTTTAATAACCATGTGACGGATTGGACGGCCCACGAGGCCAAGATCGTCAATTTCTGGCGGAACGTGATCTTTTTCGACAAGGTCTATGACGGGAACCCGATGCGTGCCCACATGCGGGCAGGGGATGTGCGTCCGCAACATTTCGAGGTTTGGCTCGGTCTGTTCGACTCGGTTCTGCGGCGTCACCTGAATGCGCTTCAGGCTGCCGCGTGGTCAGAACTGGCCCATCGGATTGGTCGCGGGTTGCGGATCGGCGTTGAAGAACGTCACCGCACTACGGTCAGCCCGCCAAGGCTTGTTGGTTAAAGCTCTGATACGCGCGCGATGCGCTGATCGAGAAGGAAGTCGGTGATCATTCCGCCGATCCAGAATGCGGTCAGCGCGAGCCACGCGGTGCCTGCGAACACGGAACCGCCCGTGACACCTGCGCCAATCGCGCAGCCGCCTGCGAGCATCCCGCCAAATCCCATGAGAGCCGCCCCCGTGAGGGACCGCCGCATGTTGGCCTCGGATTCAAAGCCTTGGAATTTGAACTCTTTGGTGAGGACAGAGGCGAAGAACGCCCCGATAAAGACCCCTGGCACGAGGCCCACAGGGAATTCCAGAACAGCGTTTCCACTATCGAGAAGGAACATCAGCGTATTGGCCGATGGACCTGTGAATGTCGCGCTTTCGATCGGGTAGGGGTCAAAGGCGACGCGGCTAAGTGCTGTCGTCAGCGCCCAGCCCAGTGCCACGGCAAAGCCTACGCCCGCGCCAAAGATCAGGCGGCTTGCGCCGATGCGGTTCTTGCGGGCGATGATCAGCGCGAGAATGGCGAGCATCAGACCAAAGGCCAAACCGCCCCATTCGGGCAGGTGCAGCGCGGATAAGAG
>JAYPVO010000120.1:0-4902 GCA_038134645.1 Paracoccaceae bacterium | reverse complement strand
AGCCCTGCCGCTTGCACCCAGACGACCGCGGTCGAGAAGGTCAGCAGCCAGACCGCGACCTTGTCCCCCATCTGGCGTCGGGCAAATTCCACCGTCGCAGCGCGCAGGCAAAACCGCGACCGTTGGGCGGCCACGCCAAAGGTGATGCCCGTGATGATCCCCATCAAAAGAGCCGTGCGGCCTTCACCCAAAGTTTCGACGATGGATAGCAAATCCATATCAGACTCCCCGCTGCGATGTGTTCTTATACATCTGAATGTCTGAATACAGGACTCTGAAATGTGGAATCTTTGACGCAGATCAGACAGGGCGGGGCGGTAAAATCACTCGCCATACCCCATAAAAAGGCGTATCGGGCGGGTATGAGACGCATTTTCCCATTGAATGACGCAGACCAGTTGCCCCTGTGGCGACGCCCGATTGCGTTGTTGTTCCTGATGGCGATGGGGATGCCCGTTGCGTTTTCGATCTGGTCGGCGCTGTTGAACAACTTCGTCGTCGAGGTCGCCAACTTCCAAGGCGACGACATCGGCCTGTTGCACACCGTCCGCGAAATCCCAGGGTTTCTGGCCATCGGCGTGATTTTGATCCTGATGGTGATGCGCGAACAGGTGCTGGGTCTTTCGGCGCTGTTGCTTTTGGGGGTGTCGACGGCGGTGACCGCATGGTTCCCGACCTTGGGCGGCATCCTGATGATCACCACCTTCAGCTCTATTGGGTTCCACTATTTTGAAACCGTGAACCAATCGCTCCAGCTCCAGTGGATCGACAAGGCCAAGGCCCCGCAAACGCTAGGCTGGTTGATGTCTGCGGGATCGGCGGCGACCTTGGTGGCCTACGTTCTGGTCGTCATGACATGGAAGAGCTTTGATCTGTCGTTCAACACGGTCTACCTGATGTCGGGCGGCTTCACGGCGCTGGTCGCGATCTACTGCATCGTCGCCTTCCCGCAGTTCGAAGCCCCGAACCCCCAGATCAAGAAATTCATCCTGCGCCGTCGCTATGGCCTCTACTACGCGCTGCAATTCATGGCGGGTGCCCGTCGGCAGATCTTTGTCGTCTTTGCGGGCTTTATGATGGTCGAACGGTTCGGGTTTGAGGTGCATGAGGTCACGAGCCTCTACCTCGTCACCCTGATCGCCAATATGCTGATCGCGCCTGTGCTAGGTAAAATCGTCCATCTCTGGGGCGAACGCCGTGCTTTGGCCTTTGAATACGTTGGCCTGATCTGTGTGTTCTTGGCCTATGGTGGCGTTTATTGGTTCGGCTGGGGCGTTGCGGTCGCGGCGGCGCTTTACGTTGTGGACCATATCTTCTTTGGCCTCGCGCTCGCGCTTAAAACCTATTTCCAAAAGATCGCCGATCCTGCGGATATTGCGCCGACCGCTGCTGTGGCCTTTACGATCAACCATATCGCGGCTGTGTTCCTGCCTGTGCTCTTGGGGCTATTGTGGCTCTATTCTCCTTTCGCCGTTTTCATCCTTGCGGCCTGCATGGCGTTTGTTTCGCTTTGCCTATCGCTTCTTATCCCGCGTCATCCTATGGCTGGGCATGAGACTGTTTTCACGCGGCCCGTCGCCGCTCCTGCTGAATAAAGACGATACGATCATGACTGACCTGACCTATTCCGCCATCGCTGTTGTCCCGTCCCTCGAACAGGCAGAGGCGCTGGCCGCCGACTGCGAAAACCTGTGGCCAGAACCAACAGGCGTTGGCAGCTTTGAGATCGAGGATGGTTCGGGCCTGTTCGAGGTCGCTGTTTATTTCGTCGAAGAACCAGATCGGGCAGGGCTGGCGCTGTTGTCGACAATGCATGGCGCAAAGGACTTTGTGATTTCCGAAGTGCCGCAGATCGACTGGGTCGCCCATGTGAAGCGCGAATTGGCTCCTGTTGAGGCAGGCCGTTTCTTTGTCTACGGGAGCCACGATGCGGATAAGGTTCCAGAGGGCCGTATCGCACTACTGATCGAAGCGGCGATGGCGTTCGGCACGGGGCACCACGGAACGACATTGGGTTGCCTTCGCGCTTTGGACCGCTTGGCCGACGAAGGCTACGCACCCGCACGCACCATCGACGTGGGCTGTGGCACGGCTGTTTTGGCGATGGGCGCTGCGCGTCTCTGGCCTGACACCGTTGTTCTGGCATCCGACATTGATGCCGTCGCTGTCGAGGTTGCCGAGGCAAACCTATCCGCCAATGGCATGTCGGGCAGCGTTCTGTGCATTGAGGCCGCAGGCTTTGACGCGCCAGAGATTGGCGCCGCTGCGCCCTATGATCTGATCTTTGCGAACATCCTTAAGGGGCCGCTCATTGCGATTGCCCCCGATATGGCGCGCCATTCGAAATCGGGCACCGTGTCGATCCTGTCGGGCATCCTGAACGAACAAGCTGATTCTGTGTTGGCGGCGTATCAATCGCAGGGGTTTGGGTTGAAAAACCGTGAATCTATCGGCGATTGGACAACATTAACGCTGACTTTCGAATAATGTTTCCAAATTAGGGTCGGAATGGTCCTAAATTGGACGAAATTAGCAGCTAATTTTATCGGAATATTAGGTGTTTTTGTGCGGTGGGGGCCGCGTGCGAGGTAAATCCTATGTCTGATAATAAGGCGACGTTTGATGCACGTCTGAAACAATTAGAGCGGACCTATCAGGTCCGCTTGGCCAATGGTGTCGACCATGTGGTCCAAAATGACGGGCTGATCGTTGCCCGCGCCCGACGTCGTGCGCCACGCATTCCTTATGCGGGGATTTTCACGATGCTTGTCGCGCTTGTCGCGTTCAAAGTGATCGTGCTGATCTATCTCGGCGAAACGGGGTATAACCAACGGATCAACGCGATGCGTGACGGCAATGCGATTGACCGCGCAGGCGCGTGGATCATGCAATCAGATGTCGTGAGCCGCACCGTGGCCTACGAAATTAAGCGCACAGTCAATAACGCGTGGGGCCTGCCGCACTAATCGGTGCCCCGTGCAACGCAAAAGGCCACCCCTCGGGTGGCCTTTGTCGTATCGTCGATGACGCTTCGTCTAGGTCGGATTAGAACGATCCACTGCGAGCGAATGTGTAGATGTCGCCGCGGTTCAGACCGATGTCATTCAATTCACGCTCGGTCAGCTTTTCCAGAACGCGCACGGTTTTGCGGGTCTCGTTCCAGAGATGAATGTTAGTGATCACGTTGTAGACGAACGAAACGGCCTGATAGGCCAGACGCGGTGTATACGCGGTGGTGGTGTCAACCATAGCCATAGCTTTGTCCTTTATAATTCGGGTCGCCGCGTTGCAGCGATGTTGTCTTGATGATCGCCACTTAGTTGCGGGACGTTGCAAAAACTATAGTCTGTTTTGCATAGTTCTTATGCGTTTTTGGAATGCCTGAAATTTGGACGAATGGCCTTGTTTTTAAGCGCGCATTTCCGTCGCGACTGAAATTCGAAGTGTCGTTTTTGATGTCGATTTTGCGCCCTTTGCGTTTGCAGCATGAAAATCTGGTTAATATTGCGACTTGGCGTTTGTTCCCTTTTTGTGCTACTTGTGGCCGAAAGAGCATACAAAAAGGAACAGGCATGCGCGTCATCGGCATCGATCCGGGGCTGCGAAACATGGGGTGGGGAATCATTGATGTCTCTGGCTCGCGTCTTTCGCATGTCGCCAATGGGGTCTGTAAATCGGATGGCGCTGCGGATCTGTCTGAGCGTCTGTTGTCGCTCTATTCCCAACTGACAGAGGTTTTCGCGAGTTATCAGCCCGATGCCGCAGCGGTCGAACAGACCTTTGTGAACAAAGACGCGGTTGCCACCTTGAAACTGGGGCAGGCGCGAGGGATCGCGCTGTTGGTTCCTGCGCAGGCTGGGTTGCGCGTCGGGGAATATCTGCCCAACGCCGTGAAAAAGGCGGTGGTCGGGGTAGGTCACGCGGATAAGAAACAGATCGACCATATGGTGCGGCTGCAATTGCCTGGCGTGAAAATCGCGGGCGCGGATGCGGCGGACGCCTTGGCGATTGCCATTTGTCATGCGCATCATTGTCAATCAGCGGGCCATCTGTCCCGCGCTATCGCAAAGGCTGGCGTATGATTGGAAAGATTTCGGGGATCGTAGACTACAAAGGTCTGGATCATGTTCTGATCGACGTGCGCGGTGTTGGCTACATTGTCTATTGTTCCGACCGCGTGATGGCGACGATCCCTCCGATTGGTCAGGCGGTTGCGCTTTATACCGATCTGCTCGTCCGTGAGGATTTGATGCAGTTGTTCGGCTTTTCGACCTTGGTGGAAAAGGAATGGCATCGTCTGCTGACGGGCGTTCAGGGTATTGGGCCGAAGGCGTCGCTCGCGATCCTTGGCACCCTTGGCCCCGAAGGGGTGAGCCGCGCGATTGCGCTAGAGGATTGGTCCGCGATTGCCCGCGCCAAGGGTGTCGGCCCAAAGACCGCGCAAAAGGCCATTCTGGAACTCAAAGGCAAAGCGCCGAGTGTCATGGCGATGACGGGCACAGAGGCCACTGTTTCTGATGACGTGATCGAGGCTGAACCCGCGCCGAAACCCCGCGCCGCCCCGCCCAAGGTGTCGAGCGCCCAGCCAGAGGCGCTGTCGGCATTGCAGAACCTTGGGTATTCGCCGTCTGACGCGGCGGGCGCTGTGGCGCAGGCGCTGAATGACACGCCCGACCTTGATACCAGCCAGCTCATCCGTGCGGCGCTGAAACTCCTAGCCCCGAAAGGCTAACCGATGGACCGCACCGAAGAACTGACGCCGGATCGCAAACCCTCTGACAATGACCGTGCTCTGCGTCCGCAGGGGCTCGACGAATTTATCGGTCAGGCCGATGCGCGGGCGAACCTGCGCGTGTTCATTGAGTCCGCGAAAATGCGGGGCGAGGCGATGGACCACACGTT
>JAYPVO010000119.1:0-6882 GCA_038134645.1 Paracoccaceae bacterium | reverse complement strand
TGGTCGGTGCAATCCCTGTTGAGGTCAAAGAAAACAACCGCCGTGTGGATGTCGACGCCATTCTGGCGGCTGTGACCGATCGCACGCGGATCGTCTTTGTGGCGAACCCTGCGAACCCGACGGGCACGATGCTGACCGAGGCAGAGCTAGTGCGGCTGATCGAAGGTCTGCCGTCCGATGTGCTGTTCGTTCATGACGGCGCTTACACTGAATTCGTCGATGGGTTCGATGGTGGTGCCGCGTTGGTGGATCAATATCCGAACGTGATCATGACCCGCACGTTCTCTAAGATTTACGGCCTAGGTGGCTTGCGGATCGGTTGGGCCTATGCGGCAAAGGACATCATTGATGTGCTGAACCGCGTGCGTCAGCCGTTCAACCTGTCCGAGACGCAGCTGACGACCGCAGAGGCAGCCGTCCGCGACGTTGCCTTTGTGGAGCGCTGCCGGACTGAGAATTCGAAATGGCGCGACTGGCTGTCCAACGCTCTGATCCAGATGGGTGTGCAGGTCGATGAGAGCTTTGCGAACTTCATTTTAGCGCGCTTCTCCTCCGAAGAAGAGGCAGCCGCTTGCGATACCGCGCTCAAGGACGATGGGATCATTGTGCGCCGTGTGGGTGGCTATGGTTTGCCGAACTGCTTGCGGATCACTGTCGGGGATGAGGCCGCGTGCCGCCGCGTGGTGCATGTCATCGGCACATTCAAAGGGGTCCGCTGATGGCTACCTATAACCGTGTTGCGCTGATCGGGTTGGGCCTCATTGCGGGGTCGATGTCGCTTGCCATTCGTCGTGGAAAGCTTGCGAACGAAATCGTGGGCTATGCGCGGTCTGCTGAAACGCGTGACATTGCGCGCGAGATCAATCTGGTCGACCGCGTGGTCGATACTGCCGAAGAGGCGGTCAAAGACGCGGATCTCGTTGTTCTGGCCGTGCCAATCGGTGCGATGGGGCCTGTGATGGCGGCGATTGCCCCGCATCTGAAACAGGGTGTCATGGTCACGGATGTGGGATCGGTCAAAAAGTCCGTGTTCGACGCCGTTGTGCCGCATCTGCCCGAACATGCGCATTTCATCGGCTGTCACCCGATGGCGGGGACCGAACATTCTGGCCCGCGCTCTGGGTTTGCGACGCTGTTTGACAATCGCTGGTGCCTCGTCGTGCCGCCCGAGGCTGTCGATCAGGGTGAGTTGGATCGGTTGTGCGATTTCTGGAAGGGGATCGGCGCGAATATCGAAATTATGGACCCCGATCACCACGATCTGGTCTGCGCTGTGGTGTCTCACACGCCCCACTTGATCGCTTATACGATGGTTGGCGTTGCCGATGATCTGCGCCGCGTCACAGATCAAGAAGTGATCAAGTTCTCAGCGGCGGGTTTCCGTGACTTCACCCGTATTGCGGCCTCTGATCCGACGATGTGGCGTGACGTGTTCTTGACGAACAAAGACGCGACCTTGGAAATTTTGGGTCGTTTCACCGAAGAACTGTTCGTCCTTCAGCGTGCGATCCGTCAGGGTGACGGCGATCTGTTGTTCGATTATTTCACACGCACGCGTGCCATTCGTCGCGGCATTATTGAAGCGGGCCAAGACACCGATGCGCCTGACTTTGGCCGTAAGTCTACGAAAACGGACTAATCATCGTAGCATTGGCGCGGGCCCCAAGGGGATTGCGGCAATGCGCATTTGCCCATCGGCAAAGATCAGGGGGAATTCGATGCGATCATCGTCCCCAGCAAGTCCCGCAGCCATAGCGCGATACCCCATGAGGTTGGCTGGCTTGATCGCACCGTTCGCCGCGAGCACTCGGAGAACGGTCTCCCAGCCTGTCAGCGACACATTCAACTGACCATTCGGCGTACCGTCAGGTAGAATGTCGATTAGCCCGTCGACAGTCAGATCAATGTCGCCCCATGTGAGCGTAAGCGGAGCAAAATCTACGCCCGCGATCAGAGGGTCCGTGTTTCCAAATAGGGCAGGCGCAGGATCGAATTTGACTGCGCCGTTGATGCTGAACGCACTGACCATCTCGGGAAGTTGATGCGTTGGATCGAAAGCTTCTGTGACCTCTGCCAATAGCGTGACGTCCGTCATTGACACATCGAGATCGTAGACACCGTTCTCTGACGGAGCGAGGTGGACCTCGAGGGTTGCTGCGCTGGTATTTGGATCCTCAATGATGACATTCGACCCACTGAGGTCAAATCGTCCAAGGTCGCCATGTCGCGTGATTTGAACTGATCCCCCGAATGATAGGTCGTCAGCGGAAATCTTGATGGTCCAATAAGGGCCCACGATCTGCACCGGACCTAAAATGTCGATGCGGGCGCGGTTCGGGGCATATGTAGGGATGCTCACCTCGGCTGACTCAGCGACGAGTGTCGCGACCTCATCAATCGGGCTCGAATAACCGTCCACAAGGGTGGAAAAACGTAAAGGGGACCATTTCAGCGTTACGCCTTTTGCCTCTGTCGCGGCATTAGACTGTATGGCAGACTGTATAAGCGCCTGCAATCCAAACGAACCAGCGCCCCAACATAATCCGTAGACAATTGCGCCCGTAACCGCCCAACCTTTTACCCGCATGACGCCCCCTTTAATCCGAACTGGTTTCGTGTTTAACGGTGGGATCATGACAGGAAAAGAACATTCCCCGCTTTGGGTCTTTGGCTACGGATCGCTCTTGTGGAACCCCGGTTTCGAACCGGAGGAGGCCATTCAGGCGCGGCTTGAGGGTTACCATCGGTCGTTTTGTATGCTGTCCATCCATCATCGCGGCACTGTCGAAGACCCAGGACTCGTTCTGGCATTGGACCGTCAGGATGGCGCTGGCTGCACGGGCGTTGCATTTCGGGTTGCCGATGCGGACCGCGAGGCTGTGATCACCGCGCTGCGCGAACGTGAATTGGTGTCGTCTGCCTATCTTGAAGCGGTTCTGCCGATCACGCTCCATGACGGGCGAACGGTGGAGGCGGTGACCTACATTATCGACCCAGATCACGAACAATACTGTCACTTACCGCTCGAAACGCAGGCCCAGATGATCGGGCGTGCGGTCGGTGGGCGCGGACCAAATACCGAGTATCTTTTCAACACGGCGGCGCATCTGACGCAGATGGGCATTTGTGATGATGAAATGGCGTGGCTCGTGGGTCGCGTTAAGGCAATTATCGCGGGCTGATACCGTATATTTCATTTGGGAATTCAGTCTCAGGGCTTTATGGTCGGCCCAACAATCTAACGCGAGGAACCCAACCCGTGGCGGACATCAGGGAACCCGAGGCCGAGCCGTATTTTTCGCAACCGACGCGACAGATCACCATGATGCTGATCGCATTGGGGCTAATCGGCGCTGGCGTCTATGTGGCTATGTCCACTTTGCTGTCGATCTTTTGGTCGAACCCGTATTTGAACGGGCTCATTGGTGCTGTCTTTGTCTTGGGTGTTCTGTCGTGCTTTGGGCAGGTCGTGCAGTTGGTGTCGTCGGTTCGTTGGGTGAAACGATTTGCGCGGGACCAACAGGTTCAGGGGGCACCTGCGCTGCTTGCGCCTCTGGCGACATTGCTGCGGTCACGCGGCGCACGGATGCAACTGTCCAGTTCGTCGGCACGGTCAATCTTGGATTCCGTTGCCAGCCGCATCGACGAAGATCGCGAGATCACGAAATATCTGGGCAATACGCTGATTTTCCTCGGCCTTTTGGGGACGTTCTATGGTCTCGCGACCACGGTTCCTGCGCTGGTAGAAACCATTCGGTCGTTGAATGCGGATGATGGCGCTGCGGGTGACATCTTTGCCAAACTGCAAACAGGCCTTGAGGCACAACTGGGCGGGATGGGGACAGCGTTTTCGTCCTCGCTCCTCGGTCTGGCGGGGTCGCTGATCGTTGGCCTGTTGGAACTCTTTGCAGGACACGGCCAGAACCGTTTCTACCGCGACCTCGAAGAATGGATGTCCTCGATCACCCGCCTCGGGTTCTCGAGCGGGGATGAGGGCCCGTCGATGGAAGGAAACCCATATGGCGGCGTTCTCGACCAGATGGCGGATCAGATCGACACCCTGCGCGCGCTCTTTGAACAGGCCGAGGCAGGCCGTGGTCAAACCGATGCTTATCTCGTTCGTCTGACCGAAGCGGTCGTCCACCTGTCCCAGAAAATTGACGCAACCGACGTGCGGCCTGCATTGCAAGAGGCGGCTGAGGCGCAGATGCGCCTAGCGCAGAAACTGCAAGAGAGCGGCGTAGACGGCATCGACGCCGAAAGCCGTATGCGTTTGCGGTCGATTGATGTTCAGCTTCTGAAAATCCTCGAAGAGCTGTCGTCGGGCCGTCAGGAAACCGTAGGCGAATTGCGCGGCGATCTCGCGAATATCACCCGCATGCTCCGCGCGACGAAACGCCCGACGGGAACGGGACATAGCTAATGGCGATCAGTCGTCGCAGCACGAACCGGTTCAACGCCTCGATCTGGCCGGGGTTTGTGGATGCGATGACGGGGCTATTGTTGGTCCTGATGTTTGTTATCACCATTTTTATGGTGATCCAGTTCGTGCTTCGGGAGAAAATCTCGGGGCAGGAAGATCGGCTCGAGGAACTGTCGTCTGAGATTGCGTCATTGACCAGTGCGCTGGGCCTCGAACAATCGCGGTCGTCGCAACTGGCCAGCCAAGTCGGGCAATTGACTACCGACCTGTCCCAAGCACAAGACGAACGCCAAGCGCAGGCCGCTTTGATCGCGTCACTGACCGCGGAACGGGATCGCGTGACGGCTGAACTCGTTGACGCGCAAAATCAGATCACAGGATTTGAAGCGCAGATTGCGGGCTTGCTGGCGGATCGCACCGATTTGCGGGATCAGGTCGCTGGCTTGGAAACCGAACAGGCTCGTTTGATGTCCGAGGCTGAGGCCTTGAACCTTGCCCTTGCGACAGCTCGTTCTGAGATTGATGACGCGGCAGAGAATGCGAGACTTGCGGCGGCCCGTCGTGAGGCGCTCGAAGCATTGATCGCGGACCTTGAGGCAAAGCGGGATCAGGACACCGCGATGATTGCCGAGTTGGAGGCAGGAGGCGCGGCCCGTCAAGCTGAGGTGACCGAACTAGAGGCCGCAAGGCTGGCCGATGCTGCGGCGATGGAAGCATTGCGTGCGCGGCTCGAAAATGCGGATGCGGAAATCACCGCCATGACACTGGCCCTCGAACAGCAGCGCAAAGAGGCCGAGGATACTCTCACGCTCTTGGCCGCTGCAGAGGCCGCGCGGGACGATTTGGCGGCTCAACAGACCGAGCAACTGACCGAGGCAGAGCGTCAGGCGGCGCTTCTGGCTGTTGCCCAGCAGCGGTTGGCTGAGGAAGAGGCGCTCTCTGCCGAAAGCCAACGTCAGGTTGCGGCTCTCAATGCTAATGTTGCTGAATTGCGAAGCCAAGTGGCCCATTTGCAAGGCTTGTTGGATCTGGCAGAGCAGGCAGATACCGAAGCGCAGGTCCAGATTACGAACCTTTCAGGACGGCTCAATCAGGCGCTCGCCCGTGCGGCTGCTGAAAATGCGCGTCGTTTGGAGCTGGAAGAGGCTGAACGCGCGCGCCTAGAGGCCGAAGCAAAAGAGCTGGCCAATTATCGATCGGAATTCTTTGGACAGATGCGCCAAGTTCTGGCCGATCAAGATGGCGTCCGTATCGAGGGCGATCGCTTTGTCTTTGCCTCCGAAGTGCTATTCCCAACAGGGAGTGCGACCCTATCCCCATCTGGTCAGAGCGAAGTGGCAAAGGTGGCGAGCCTTTTGCGGCAAGTTGCAGAGAACATCCCTGACAACATCGATTGGATTATTCGCGTGGATGGGCACACCGATAATATCCCGTTGTCGGGCTTGGGCGAATTCCGTGACAACTGGGAACTATCGCAAGCGCGCGCTTTGTCCGTGGTGCGGTTCATGTCAGAGAGCCAAGGCATTGATCCGACCCATTTGTCCGCGAACGGATTTGGTGAAAATCAGCCTATTAATACCGAAGACAGCGATGCGGCACGGGCGCAAAACCGTCGGATTGAGTTGAAACTCACCGAACGGTGACGTTGATCACTTGGCGGTCTAATTCGGTGCCGTCGCGTTGCAAGGTGACCATGCCTGCGTATTCGCCTGCGTCCCAACCTGATGCGGGGGCTCGTTTCCCGCTGGCGCGAAAGACCATCGCTTGATTGCGGGTCAGTGTTTCGGTGTGTTCGAACACAGGGCCAGAGGGCCCGATGATTTCAAACGTCATTTCGTCACCAGATTGGACGCCGAACGAAAAGCCCCAGAGGACGATATTGCCAGATTGATCAAGCTCTACCACACCTGCTGTGCCCGCTTTGATGTCTGTGTATTCGGGGACGTTTGGGGCAAAGCCCGTGCTGATCAATCCGCCAGCAGGCGTTGGAGGTTCGTCGAGCCAGAGTGTCGTGTCTGACGATCCGCAGGTGGGGTCGTCGTTCGGGTCGAAGGGGTCAACGACCTCTCCATTGTGGCGCACGGAAAGATGGACATGAGGGAATTGGGTTTGGCCTGATAGTCCGACTTGGCCGAGGACCTGACCCATCGCGACCCGATCACCAGAGCTGACCGTGACTGACCCTTGGGCCATATGGCAGTATTGGGTTTCCCACCCATCGCCGTGGTCAATCACGACACCGTTGCCGCATTCCTTAGAGGACACGTCTGGTGCGCCGTCTTGGCCTTGCAGCATATCTACCATGTCGTTGCGAACGCCGCGCACGGTTCCTGGTGCCGCTGCGATCACGTTGACGCCTTGGGTTTGCATGGCGAGCGAGGGCAGAGCGAAGTCCGTTCCCTTGTGGCCGTCATAACTTAGCGAACCACAGGCAAAGTCGGTCACGCCCGCAGACGGGT
>JAYPVO010000118.1:0-6929 GCA_038134645.1 Paracoccaceae bacterium | reverse complement strand
GGCGTTGGTTGGTGCACGGCAGAGAGCGCAAGTCGATTTTCCAAATCGCTGAGATGGGAAAACTGCGGGCTTTGCATCGGCACTCCGAATGTTCGAATTGTGAAACAATATCGGGGTTACGTAATCGCCTCAAGGTTGTTTTTGTGCCATTACGGAAACATATTGTTGCCAATGCCTAGCAAGGCAAAGAGATCGGTGTCCAGCGTTTCATGCGATTGCGGAACCATGTTCTTTGCCGTTTTGCATACTGGCGGCTGGCGATAATCGCGGCCATGCGTGCCTCATCGAGGGGCATTTCACCTTTGAGATGGGCGATAAGCTCGGGTGCGCCGATGGCTTTGGAGGACAGATAACTCGGGTCCCAGTCGGGCAGGATGGCTCGGGCCTCATCCAGTGCGCCTTGGTCCAGCATAATGTCAAAACGCCGCTCAATCCGATCGTTCAGCCATTCAACATCGGGCCGCAACACCAGCGCTGTGCTCTGTTCGACGGGCAAGAGTGGCGGCGGCGTATCGTCTTGCCAATCGGCCAATGGTCGACCTGTGGTTCGCAGCACCTCCCAAGCGCGTTGCACCCTGGCGCGGTTATTCAGATCGATGCGCGCTTTGGTTTGATCGTCCAAGGTCGCAATGAGGTCGGGCAGGGCGATGGTGTCGGCTTCGTCTCGCACCTCTTGCGGTGTTGATGGGATTTCGACGAGCCCTTCGGTCAGCGCCATGAAATAGAGCCCCGTGCCGCCGACAATGATTGGCCGTTCCGCACCAGTAAGCAGGGGGGCGACATCACGTAGCCAATGACCTGCCGAATAGGCCCCATCAATCGGCACATGTCCGTAGAGTTTATGCGGCGCCCTCGCCAAATCGCTATCATCAGGACGCGCGGTCAAAATTCGCCAGCGATCAAAGATCTGCAACGCGTCCGCATTGATGATCACACCACCGCCTGTTTCCGCAATTTCCAAGGCCAAGGCAGATTTCCCCGATGCCGTCGGTCCAGCGATCAGCACGGGCTGTTGGTCGGGAATGTCTTTGGGATCAAACGCCACTGCGGGGTCCTTTTGCGGATTTATAGGCTTAGGCGCGGTTTTTCGGGTATTCGCCCATTGCACCTTTTCGCCTTTTGCGACATTTTCGCGCGCAATCAAAGACCAGTCAAAGAGGATGTCACGATGGGCGAGGCCAAACAGGTAAAGTTCAAGCGGGTCATGCTCAAGATATCAGGCGAAGCCCTGATGGGTGATACCCAGTTCGGTCTGAACCCTCCAACCGTTCAGCGTATCGCGCAAGAGATCAAGTCGGTTCACGATCTTGGCGTTGAAATCTGCCTCGTGATCGGTGGCGGCAATATCTTCCGCGGTCTGTCTGGTTCTGCCCAAGGCATGGAACGCACGACCGCTGACTACATGGGTATGCTCGCGACCGTGATGAACGCACTTGCGATGCAATCCGCTCTCGAAGGTTTGGGCGTGTTCACCCGTGTGATCAGCGCAATCCCGATGGATCAGGTGTGTGAACCCTACATCCGTCGCCGTGCGGTGCGTCACCTTGAGAAAAAGCGCGTTTGTATTTTCGCTGCTGGCACGGGTAACCCGTATTTCACGACCGACACCGCTGCGGCCCTCCGCGCGACCGAAATGCACTGCGAAGCGATCTTTATGGGCAAGCAGGTTGACGGCATTTACGACAGCGATCCGAAAACCAACGCGGACGCTGAACGCTTTGATCGCATCTCGTATGATGAAGTGCTGCGCCGCAATCTGAAGGTCGCAGACGCCTCGGCAATTGCGCTGTGCCGCGATAACAAGATGCCGCTCATCGTGTTTAACTTGAACGACGCGGGCGGTTTCTGTGGTATTCTCGCAGGTGAAGGCACCTATACAACTGTGCACGCCTAAGGCTATAGCGGTTCAAACCTACTAAGAACCCGCATGGGGAGCAGAAAAAATGTCCGACGATTTTGAACTCGATACCGATGATCTTACCCGCCGCATGGAAGGCACCCTTTCGGCGCTCCGCACCGAATTTGCGTCTCTGCGTACGGGCCGTGGCTCTGCGTCGATGCTCGAACCAGTGATGGTCGAGGCCTATGGCCAGATGACCCCAATTAACCAAGTTGGCACTGTGAACGTTCCAGAGCCGCGCATGGTGACGATCAACGTCTGGGACAAGGCGATGGTTGGTAAGGTCGAAAAAGCGATCCGCGAGTCGGGCTTGGGTATTAACCCGCAGCTCAACGGCACCATTATCATGCTGCCGATCCCTGAATTGAACGAAGAACGCCGCCGCGAACTGACCAAGGTCGCAGGCAGCTATGCCGAACACAGCCGCGTTGCGATCCGCAACATTCGTCGTGACGGCATGGACCAGATTAAAAAGAACAAAGACGGCATGTCCGAAGATGACCAGAAATTCTGGGAATCCGAAGTTCAGGGCATGACCGACAAATTTATTAAAAGTGTTGATGAAATGCTCGAGTCTAAACAGGCCGAGATTATGCAGGTCTAATCACCTGCTCCGTGCCGGGGGGCCGAAATGACGACGCTGAATGAACCCAGCCAAGACCACGACCCGCGGCATGTCGCGATCATTATGGATGGCAACGGGCGGTGGGCGCAAATGCGCGGCCGTCCGCGGCTTTTTGGGCACCATGCGGGCGCACGTCGTGTCCGTGAGATCGTTGAAGCTTGCCCCGAAAACAACGTTAAATACCTGACCATTTTCGCGTTCTCGACCGAAAACTGGAAACGGACCCAGACAGAAGTCGCGGGTCTGATGAAGCTGTTCCGCCGCTATATCCAGCGCGAGGCCCGCGAGTTGTTCGAGGCTGGCATTCGTGTTCGTTTTATCGGCGATCGGATCAAACTTGAGGACAAGCTGGTCACCTTGATGGACGAGCTGGAATTGCTCACCGCTGGCAATGACCGCGTGCACCTTACCATTGCGATCAACTACGGTGGTCGGGATGAAGTGACCCGCGCGGCAAAACGTTTGGCCTATGAGGTCGAACAGGGGCGTCTGTCGCACAAAGATGTGGATGCGGAAACGCTGTCGCGGTTCCTCGATACCCATGTTTTGCCTGACCCCGATCTGGTGATCCGCACCAGTGGCGAGGCACGGATTTCAAACTTCCTTTTGTGGCAGTCAGCTTATTCCGAATATGAATTCGTCGATACGCTGTGGCCCGATTTCACTGCGGCTGAGTTTGGTCGTGTGATGCAAAGCTACGGAAAACGTGAACGCCGGTTTGGCGGCGTGAAGGTCTGATCATTGGCTGGTTTCAAGGATAATTGGCAGGACCTTGGTCCCCGTGTTGCTTCGGGCATCGTTATGGCGGTCGTCTTTGTTGGGGCTGTCGTTTGGGGCGGTCTTCCGTTCGCTTTGCTCGTGATTGCAGCTGGTGGACTTCTCACTTGGGAAGTCGCGCGGATGGCGCGCATTGCACAGCCCGAGGTCATTGGCCTCGTCGCGGCTGGACTGGTCGCTGTGGCCTTGCGTTTGCCTGAATGGGCCGATGTTCTGCTCTTTGCATTTGTCGCGGGTGCGATTTTCTTGGGCGGTAAACACGACCGCAAGGTTCTCGCTATCTACGGTTTCTTCGCACTTCTGGCTTGTGATGCCTTCTGGCTCATTCGCGGGGAAAGCCTGCGCCTTGCGCTTTGGCTCGCACTGGTCGTCGTGGCCTCTGACGTGATGGGCTACATCGCGGGTCGCATGATCGGTGGTCCGAAATTCTGGCCCGCTGTCAGCCCCAAGAAAACATGGAGCGGAACTGTTGCTGGCTGGATCGGCGCTGCCGTCGTTGGCGTTCTGATCATGCCTCAGGCGGGTTGGATCATTGTTCCTGTCTCGGTTCTTATGTCCTTTGCAGGGCAAATGGGCGACGTTGCGGAAAGCGCTCTGAAGCGTCGGGCAGGGGTCAAGGATAGTTCGAACCTGATCCCTGGGCATGGTGGTGTCTTGGACCGCTTTGACGCCCTGATGGGGGCGGCTTTGGTAGTCGAAGCCTTTGTCTTGATTGGTGGGGCAATGTTCGGGGTTCATGGGTGGCGATGAGACGCGTCTCTATCTTTGGCGCGACAGGGAGCATCGGCCAGAACACGATTGATCTGATTGCCCGCGATCCCGAGAGCTATGATGTCGTGGCTCTGACAGGTGGTCGCAATGTGGCGCAGCTCGCCCGCGATGCCATTCGACTGAACGCTGATGTTGCGGTGACATGCTTCGACGATGAACTCCCCGCGTTGCGCGATGCGCTGGCAGGGTCAGGGGTTGAGGCCGCGGCGGGTGAGGCCGCGATGCATGATGCCGCCACGCGTCCTGCGGATTGGGTGATGTCAGCGATTGTTGGTGCGGCAGGTCTAGCACCGGGGCTACGGGCACTAGAGCAGGGCGCGACGCTCGCTCTCGCCAATAAGGAATCCCTCGTTACGGCTGGCCCTCTGCTGATGCAGACCGCGCGGGATCATGGTGGTCGTGTTCTGCCCGTCGATAGCGAACACTCAGCTATTTTTCAGGGTCTCGTTGGCGAAGACATCAGTGCGGTCGAACGGATCATCATCACGGCTTCGGGCGGTGCTTTCCGTGATTGGCCGATGGACGATCTGGCGAAAGCAACCGTTGAACAGGCCTCGACCCACCCGAACTGGGATATGGGGCAGCGGATCACGATCGATAGTGCGTCTATGTTCAATAAAGCGCTAGAGGTCATTGAAACCAAAGAGTTCTTTGGTGTTCTGCCCAATCAGATTGAAGTCGTCGTTCACCCCGAAAGCATGATCCACGCGCTTGTTGGGTTCCATGACGGGGCGTTGATGGCACACGTTGGGGCGCCTGATATGCGTCACGCGATCGGCTACGCGCTGCATTGGCCGGACCGCAAACCTTTGCCTGTAGAGCGGCTTGATCTGACAAAGATCGGACAGTTTACATTCCGTGCGCCTGATCCTGACCGTTATCCTGCTTTGCCGCTCGCATGGCGGGTGATGGAAGAGGGCGGTTTGTCTGGTGCGATTTTCAACGCAGCCAAGGAACGCGCCTTGGACCTGTTTATCGACCGTCATATCGGTTTCCTCGATATGGCACGCGTTGTTGAACGGACAATGGACGCGATTTCGCCACGTCAGGGGCTGCAAAATGACATTCCGGACCTAGATACGATCCGTGATGCAGATAAAGAGGCCCGCCGCGTGGCTTCGCAAATGACAGAGCAGTTGGGATAATTTATGGCCGATTTTCTTCCATTTTTCGGAAGCGCAGGGTTTACGATTGCGGCGTTTGTGGTCGCTTTGTCGATCATCGTGGCGATCCATGAATATGGTCACTACATCGTTGGCCGCTGGTCTGGGATCGGGGCAGAGGTGTTCTCGCTCGGGTTTGGCCCTGTTCTGTTTTCGCGGGTCGATAAACGCGGCACACGCTGGCAAATTGCGGCGATCCCGTTGGGCGGCTATGTAAAGTTCAACGGCGATGCGAATGCGGCCAGTGTCGGTGGCACGGTTGGCGGGCGTGATACGATGCTCGGTGCACCTCTATGGGCGCGTGCTGCGACGGTGGCTGCGGGCCCCGTGTTCAACTTTATCCTGACGATTGTGATTTTCACGGGCCTTGGCCTCTGGGTTGGTAAGGCCACCGATCCGCTAACCCTGCGCAGCGTGCCTGATTTGCCTGCGAGCTACATCCAAGACTTACAGGTTGGTGACCAGATCATCGCAGTTGAGGATATGGATGCGCGGTCCGTGGCCGATTTCAGCATTGCCTTGGATCAACTGCCTGTTCAGCCGTCTCTGACCTACACGGTCCTGCGGGATGGTGTTGAACAGCAGGTCGAAGGTCCATTCCCCGAAACCACTCGGGTTTTGTCGGTCAACCATGACAGCGCGGCAGCAGTTGCTGGCGTGAAAGAAGGCGATGTCATCACCGCAATCGACGGCCAGCCCGTCTATGCGTTCTCGCAAATGGTCGAGATTGTTGGGGCGTCTGACGGGAAGGTTCTGACGCTTGATATTTGGCGCTCGGGAGAAAGCCTCCAGATCGAAGTCGCACCTCGCCGCACGGATTTGCCAACGGCTGATGGGGGCTTTGAAACCCGTTGGCTGATGGGTGTGTCTGGCGGTATCTTCTTTGACCCTGAGACCATGACGCCCAACGTTGTTGAGGCTTTCACCGATGCGGTGCGCCAGCTGTGGTATGTTCTACAGACTTCGGTTTCGGCTCTGTGGCATATGATTGCGGGGCAGATTTCGACCTGCAACCTGTCTAGCCCTGTTGGCATTGCTCAGGCGTCTGGCGCGATGGCTGCGGCAGGGCTGACGGACTTTATCAGTTTCATCGGGTTCCTCTCGGCGGCGGTTGGGCTTTTGAACCTGTTCCCGATTCCCGTTCTTGATGGTGGGCACCTCGTATTCCACGCTTATGAAGCGATCACGGGTCGTCGCCCGAGCGACGGTGCGATGCGGATCCTGATTGCTGTAGGTCTGTCCGTGATCCTCACGCTGACGCTTTTTGGTCTGTTGAACGATTTGGTTCTTTGCCCGTGATTTCGCGCTAAGCGTCATTATTTTGCCCCAATTATCGGCTAAGTTGATCGCACGCATGGCAAGGGAGCCAAAGAAATGCATACGATCAACGCGAGCTATCGCAGCCTGTCTTTTCTGGTGAACCTGAACTGGGACCGGATCTTCTATTTCGTGGCCATTGTAGCCGCGCTTTGGATCGGGTCTTTGATCGGTACATACGGAATGCAATAAAATCGGTTAAACCCCGATGGGCAAAGGATCGCACGCACCCCACGGGGTGCGTTGTTCGTTTTGACAAGACCCCTCAATCTGGTTAGGTCATAGACCAAACGGGGCTGTCTGAATTGGCTGGATTGATGCGACTTACTTCTTTCTCTGAAAACGGGCCTTCGGGCAAAGCACTCTTGAAACTCAC
>JAYPVO010000117.1:0-6935 GCA_038134645.1 Paracoccaceae bacterium | reverse complement strand
GCGAGCTTGCGGAGCCACTCTTCGGGGAGGTCCATCGCCTCGACCACATCGTCGAAACTGATGGCCTCTAGCCCTTCAAAACTGGCGGCAAAGGCACGGTCGAATTTGTCGAGGTGGCGTTCGTCTTTTACCAGCGCGGCGCGGGCGAGGTAGTAAAAGGCATCCACGTCATATGTGGCGATCCCTGCGGCAAGCCCGTCGAGGAACGACAGAAACTCCCGCAGCGAGACCGGCACGCCGCCTTTCCGAAGGTTTTCGAAAAACGGCAGAAACATCGGTTACGGCCGATAGCTGCGGTCGATCCCGATCATGATGAACAGCGCGATCGTGCCGAGGATCAGCGCGTAAACCGCAGCCCATTGCAGGATGTCGAGCGTAGAACCGCCCCGCCGCTTTGCCCGAAAGCCCCCGATGATGGCACCAAAGAGTAGGCCGAAAATGGGGATAAGCATGGGGCGTTTCTCCTTATCGTGGATCGAGTGCGGCAACCTCGCGCAATCGGGTCCTGACGTTTTGATCAGAGCCAAATCCATACCGCGCCCACGCCAAACTGTCCATGCGGGTTTGGGACGCGTCATCAGCGCGACCAAGGTTATCGAGCGCCTCGGCCTTGAACATCATGAGCGTCGCCAAAAGCGCCGCGTTTTCATGGGCGGCGGCAATCGGGATTGCCTCGTTCGTGATCTGCAGGGTTTGGATGTTGTCCCCTTCAGAGAGCGAGAACGCCGCGAGCTGCACTGCCACATGGGCGCGTTGCAAACGGGTTTCGGCACTGGCGCGATAGGCGCGGTCTGCGGCCTCGAACGCAGCGCGGGCAAGGGCAGGGTCACGCCCGACTTGCAAGCGACCATAGACGAAATTGGCAAAGCCTTCGCGGGAGTTCGACCAACCATAGCTGCGCGCAAGGTTCACCGCGCGTTCAGCAGCGGCATTGCGTGCGCCCGTTGGTGAATTGGACGAAAGCGCGGTTTCCATCGCGTCAATCCAATCGCGCGTGGTGTCGTTCACTGGGCGTCCGTCGCTGCGTTCACCTGCTGGGTTCAACCGAGCCAAAATAGCGGGCAGGCGAGCGGCAACCTCACCACGGGTCATGCCGTTTCGCAGTTCGGGCGAATAATAAGCCTTGAGCATCAGCATATCAAAGCTGGTCAGCACCGCATGCATGTTGTCGTCGTTAAAGATCGAATCCGGCAGGCGGTAGAGGTCGTTCAATGGGCCGATGGCTTGGGCAAGTTCTTCGTGCAAGCAATCGCGAATTTCTTGCGGGGCCACATCAGCGGGCACAAAGACGGTCGCGCGGTCGCGGCGTTCAAGCGTGGTCCAATCGACCTGCGGCGTGCGGCGCACTTGTTTGAACTCTTCCCAGCTCGATACGCGGGGCACAACGAAACAGGCGGCGCGTGGGACGGCGCGGGTCAGTTCGGCCCGAGGAATGGCTTGGATCGTGATGGCGGCCTCAGGCGCACCCGTAAGGAAAATGTCGATGCCCGCCTCGTGCTGCAAACGCGTCAGAAGCGCACGAAGATCGGTGACGAGGGTCGCATTGGCAGGGCCAGTGACACGCACTGAAATCGGGCCTTCGAAACGTGTGAGCGTAGCAATCGGGCGGCCGCTCTCCATTCGGAACGAAAGGTCGAGGAAATCGCGCAGCAATTCGCTGTTCGGGCGGGTCGGCAAGGACACGTTGTTATTCGCAAAGGTCCGCATCGGCGGCAGGTGATCTTCCATGCTCAGCGCACGGGTCGGCTCGATCGACTGCGGCATCGGCGTACAGGCGGTCAAAGCGGTCACAGCCAGAAGGTAGGCGCGTCTCATGGCCAGCCTCCGTCCGTCACGTGTGTTGATTTGGCGCCTAGCAGGGCGGCGCCAGTCATTTTTAACAGTCCAGACAGGCGCATTTGCGCGGTCTGGTGATCTTTAACGGTCCACAGCCTAGCCCGACCCGCAACCATTGCGGGGGGGAACTGGCGGCATTCGACCGGCATTTTTGCCTTGGTCAAAGTGCTCTCCTCAATTTACCCACAAACCTAACCTGCCGAAGGAGTGGGGCCGTATTCGGATCGCAAATGGGTTTTACCAAGGCGAGCCGCACACAACGCGACAACTAAAGGGCGTGTTGCTGCCACAAATCACGCGAAAAATGGCAATTGTTTACCAATTTGGCGAAATCGTGTCGCAGCCGCGCCACTATCGTAGTGCGTGGCAACAATCGTGCCGCTAGATGTTGAATCGAAGGATCAGCGCGCCCGCCGCGCCATAAAGGCGAGTCGTTCGAAAAGATGAACGTCCTGTTCATTTTTCAGCAGCGCACCATGCAGTTTCGGCAGCGCGTTGCCCGAATCCTGTCGCAGATCCTCGGCACTGAGATCCTCAGCGAGGAGTAGCTTTAACCAATCGAGCACTTCAGAGGTCGACGGTTTCTTTTTCAGCCCAGGGGTTTCGCGCACCTCAAAGAAACGGGTGAGGGCGGTCGACAAAAGGTCGGCTTTGATATCGGGATGATGGACGCTGATGATCTGGCGCAGCGTATCGGCATCGGGGAATCGGATGTAATGAAAGAAACAGCGGCGCAAGAAAGCGTCAGGCAGTTCCTTTTCGTTGTTTGAAGTAATGATCACAATCGGGCGATTGACGGCGCGGATTGTCTCTCCTGTTTCGTAGACGTGGAACTCCATCCGGTCGAGTTCTTGCAACAGGTCGTTCGGGAATTCGATGTCGGCTTTGTCGACTTCATCGATCAACAGGACGACCTTTTCCTCGGCTTCAAATGCCTGCCAAAGTTTGCCTTTTTTGATGTAGTTCTTCACGTCATGGACGCGTTCATCACCCAGTTGGCTGTCCCGCAAACGGCTCACCGCGTCATACTCATAAAGGCCCTGTTGTGCCTTTGTGGTCGACTTAATATTCCATTCGATCATCCGCAGACCGAGCGCCGCAGCGACCTGACGCGCCAGTTCCGTTTTACCTGTTCCCGGTTCCCCTTTGACCAAGAGGGGGCGTTCGAGCGTGACAGCGGCATTCACCGCCACCTTTAGATCGTCGCCAGCCACATAAGAATCGGTTCCGTTGAACTGCATTGTCATCTGTCCCTACAAAGTCGTGCGACAGTATCACGACGAAAACGACCTGCAACCATTGAAGAAATTACCATTTTCGGGCGTGACACTCCCTCTCTGAGAGAGTAAAGGAGGGCGCGAGTTAAAGGGAGTGGCTGATGGCCGATGAACCCAACATGACGGCCGACAGCGCGAGTAAGGGTAGTTCGATGAAAGCCGAGAATTTTCTTCCGGAAGATTACCGTCCCGCCGAGGACGAACCGTTTATGAACGAGCGTCAGCTCGAGTATTTTCGCCGCAAGTTGATTGCTTGGAAAAACGACATCCTCGAAGAAAGCCGTGACACGATCACTGGCATGAAAGAGGGCACTCGGAACATTCCAGACATCGCTGACCGCGCATCTGAAGAAACGGATCGTGCGTTGGAACTGCGCACCCGTGACCGTGAGCGCAAGCTTGTGTCGAAAATCGACGCAGCGATCCGTCGGATCGACAACGGCGAATACGGCTACTGTGAAATGACCGGCGAACCGATCAGCCTCAAACGTCTGGATGCGCGTCCGATCGCGACCATGACGCTCGAAGCGCAGGAACGCCATGAGCGTCGCGAAAAAGTACACCGCGACGACTAAGATATGACCACCGGCGCAAATTCCGGCCGGCGGGTCGTTATAATTGGGGGCGGCATCGCGGGTCTCGCGGCCGCCCTTTGTTTTGCCCGCACAGGGGCAGAGGTTCAGGTTTTCGAACAGGCCGAGGAGCTGCGCGAAGTGGGCGCAGGTTTGCAGATCACGCCGAACGGCGGGGCTGTTCTCGCGGCTTTGGGGCTAGGCGCGATTGCCGACCATCGCAGTATCTCTGCCGCTGCATTGGTGCCAACCGATGCCATGACGGGCGAGGCCATTGGGCGGTTCGATCTGACGCGGCTCCCTGGTCAGCCCTATCGGTTCTTCCATCGCGCAGATTTGCTCGACTTGCTGGCCGAAGGCTGCGAACGGGCAAGGGTTAAGATCACCCTAAATGCAAAAGCGATTGAGGTCGGTGAAACCTCTGTTCGGTTCTCAAACGGTGAAACCGCTCAGGGCGACCTTATTGTCGGTGCGGATGGGCTCCATTCCGTGGTGCGCCCAATCCTGAACGGTGAGGATAAGCCGTTTTTCACTGGGCAGGTCGCGTGGCGGTCTGTGGTTAAGGTGTCATCCCAGCCTGATGTGCGGGTTTGGATGGGCGAGGGCAAACATGTCGTAACCTATCCTCTAGTTGGCGGCCGATTGAATGTTGTCGCCGTGCAAGAACGCAAAGAATGGGCCGCCGAGGGCTGGAATTTCTTTGATGAGCCAACCATTCTGCGCGAGATATTTGGGGACTGCCACCAGAGCCTCTTGGATATCTTTGATCAGGCGCAGACCGTGCGTCGCTGGGGGCTGTTCCGTCACCCCGTCGCCAAAGTTTGGCATGACCAAAGCCGCGCGATCTTGGGCGATGCAGCGCACCCGACATTGCCGTTCATGGCGCAGGGCGCAAACCTCGCGCTTGAAGATGCCTTTGTCATGGCGCGTTGTCTGGACGATGATCCGTCCGTTCATTTCGGCCTTAAGGCGTATCAAGCGGCGCGGCGGTCGCGGGTCAATCGCGCGATTGAGGCGGCTAACCGCAATGCGGTGAACTATCACCTCACAGGGATCAAACGCCGCGTGGCCCATGCGGGTTTGCGGACGATGGCGCAACTCACACCGAGCCTGTTCTTGGGGCGGTTTGACTGGCTGTATAACTACGACGTGACGGCTTAGGCGTCCAATTCGAGCCAGACAGGAACGTGGTCGCTGGGTTTGTCCTTGGCCCGTTCGTCTTTCTGAATGTAGCAATCGACCATGAGGTCTGCGCACTGCGGTGTCATGAGGAAGTGGTCGATGCGGATACCGTCATCACGGTTCCATGCGCCTGCCTGATAATCCCAGAAGCTATAATGACCACCACCGATGGTGCGGGCGCGGAAGGCTTCGGTGAAGCCGAGGTTCAGGATACGGCGAAACGCGGCGCGGCTCTCTGGACGGTAGAGCGCGTCTTCGGTCCATGCCTCTGGGCGTTTTGCATCCTCTGCCTGCGGGATGATGTTGTAATCGCCTGCCATAAACGCAGGCATCTCATCCGCCATCAGCGCCTGAGCACGGGTGTAGAGACGTTCCATCCACGCCAATTTGTAGTCGAATTTCGGACCGGGGGCAGGGTTGCCGTTGGGCAGGTAGAGGCCACAAATGCGGACGGCCTCTTTGTCGCCGATCACGGTCGCCTCGATCCAGCGGGCCTGTTCGTCGGTGTCATCGCCCGGCAGACCGCGAGTCACATCCTCGAGCGGGAGGCGGGACAGGATCGCGACGCCGTTAAAGCTCTTTTGCCCATGGGTTTCAACGCGGTAGCCCATGTCCTCAAAATGTTCGCGGGGGAAGTTCTCGTCGACCGATTTGATCTCTTGCAGGATCGCAACGTCGGGTTTGCTCTCTTCCAGCCATTCGGTCAGCCGTTCAAAACGCGCTTTGATCCCGTTGATATTGAACGTCGCGATTTTCATGGGCTGCCTCCTGCGTTGCGCCTGTTGTCCCTGTTAGAGCCTTCAGGCGCAAGGGCTTTGTCACATGGAAAACGAGGTTCCGCAGCCGCAAGACGAGGCCGCATTGGGGTTGTCGATGGCAAAGCGGGCGCCGATCAGTTCTTCGGTAAAGTCGATGGTGGCACCAGCGAGGAATGGCAGCGACGTCGGGTCGATCACGACCTTTTCACCAGCCCCCTCAAGGATCAGGTCGTCCGCCGCAGGTTCGTCCAGTTCGATCTGATACTGAAACCCAGAACAGCCGCCACCCTCAACCGCGATGCGCAGGGCCTTACCCTGATCAGCCGCGCCGATTTCGGCCAGTCGTTCAAAGGCGCGTTGGGTCACGTTGGGCGGGAGGTTGAGCATTTTCAGGCCTATAAGTTGCAGCGTGTTTCAAATATAGAGGTCCTAGGCAGACACAACAAGGCAGGGCAGATCACATGAGTGCGCCTTTTGCGACCGATCCGACGAAAACACGCGGACGTCTTTACCCCGAAGAAGAGAGCCATTTCCGCTCCCCGTTCCAGAGGGACCGTGACCGTATCATCCATGCGAGCTCTTTCCGTCGGTTGAAACACAAAACTCAGGTCTTTGTGGAACACGAGGGCGATTATTTCCGCACCCGTCTGACCCACTCGATCGAAGTGGCGCAGGTCGGGCGGACGATCGCGGGCACCTTGGGTCTAAACCAAGAGCTAACAGAGGCGGTCGCACTAGCGCATGACCTCGGCCACCCGCCGTTCGGTCACACGGGTGAAGATGCGCTGCACGAATTGATGGCCCCTTACGGCGGGTTTGACCACAACGCGCAGGCCATTCGGATCGTCACCAATCTGGAACGTCACTATGCGGAATGGGACGGGCTGAACCTGACGTGGGAAACGCTTGAGGGGATCGCGAAACACAACGGACCTGTTGAGGGCGACATTCCATGGGCGCTCCAGCAATATAACGCGCTGCATGATCTTGAACTCCACACACATGCGAGCGCTGAGGCGCAGGTTGCGGCGCTGTCGGATGATATCGCCTATAACAACCATGACTTGCATGATGGTCTGCGGGCAGAGCTATTCAGCACCGATGAATTGGCGGACCTGCCGATCCTTCATGACTGCTGGGCAGAGGTCGATAAGAAGTATCCGGGCCTCAACTATTACCGCCGCCGTCACGAAGCCCTGCGCCGTTTCTTTGGCATTTTGGTCGAGGATGTGATCGCGGTCAGTCAGCGTAATCTGGCAGACCTCGACGCCCGCTCGGTCGAGGATGTGCGCAACGCTGGACGGATGATG
>JAYPVO010000116.1:0-7061 GCA_038134645.1 Paracoccaceae bacterium | reverse complement strand
CCCTTGAAGGTAGAGGTGGGCGTTCCGATATCGGTAATGTGAAACGAATTAACATCACCCCCGAAACGGAGCCCTTCAATGTCTGACACATTTACGACGCCTCACCCGATCGCACCAAAAGGTGGCTGGTTTTCGCGGGCCGAAACTTGGCTCGATGAACGCGGCAAAGGTGCTTGGATCGCTGCTATGGTCCTTGGCTTTATCTTTTTCTGGCCGGTCGGCCTCGCCCTTCTTGCATATATGATCTGGAGCAAACGCATGTTCAGTGGAAAATGTTCTAACCGCCGCAAGGCACATTCTCCCTTTGGTTCGCACGCGGCCTACCGCACATCTGGCAACACCGCGTTCGACGCTTATAAAAACGAAACCCTGCGCCGCCTCGAACAGGAACAGCAGGACTTTGAGGCCTTCCTTGAGCGTCTGCGCGAAGCCAAAGACAAATCGGAATTCGATCAATTCATGGATGACCGTGCGCGCGCCGCTCGTGCACCCAAAGAAGAAGACGAAACCGTCTAACCTCCTTACCCTCGGGTGGCCACTCCCCTCGGCCACCCACCCTCTGACCATGAAAGCGATACAATGACCTACGGCCTTCCTGATCCTCAGATGCGCGCCGATTTCTACGACGGTGTTAACGCCAAGCGTGCCATTGCTTGGGTGATCGACACCGCTCTGATCCTCGGTTCGGCAATCGTTCTGATCCCCTTTACGGCCTTCACCGCCCTGTTCTTTTTCCCTGTGTTTTTGTTTGTGGTGGGGTTCATTTATCGCTGGTCTACCCTGTCAGGCGCGGGCGCCACATGGGGGATGCGAATGATGGGCGTCGAACTGCGTGATAGCGACGGCCAGCGTTTGGACAGTGGCACCGCGTTTTGGCACACCGTCGGCTATACCGTTTCAATCGCGGTCTTTCCGCTGCAACTCGTTTCGGTGCTGATGATGCTCCTCTCGGAACGGAACCAAGGTCTGACGGATCACATTCTAGGCACTGCCGCTATAAACAGAATGCTATAGTCGTCGTAGAGACTTGGACAAACAGCGCGAGGTTGCTAACCTCGCGCAAATTCTTTGCGATCCGAGTATTTATGCGCCACACGCTCCCGATAGCGCCCCAGTTTTATGTGACGGCCCCGCAACCCTGCCCGTATCTCGACGGACGGATGGAGCGGAAATTGTTCACAGCCCTTCAGGGTGACGGCGCGACACGGTTGAACGACGCCCTATCGAAACAGGGCTTTCGTCGGTCGCAAAACGTGCTGTACCGCCCATCCTGTTCAGAATGTTCGGCTTGCATGTCTGCCCGCATCAGGGTTGCGGATTTTGCGCCATCGAAAAGCCAGCGCCGCGTGGCCAAACGCAATCGGTCCCTTGCGCGCCGTGCGACCAGCCCTTGGGCGACCGAGGAACAGTTTGATCTGTTCCGCACTTACCTCGACAGCCGTCACGCCACAGGCGGGATGGCGGACATGGACCTCTTTGAATTTGCGGCCATGGTCGAGGAAACGCCAATCCGCACGCGGCTCATCGAATACACCGATGTCACGGACGAGGATCGCGCCCTACGCGCCGTCTGCCTGACCGACATCCTCGATGACGGGTTGAGCATGGTCTATTCCTTCTTTGAACCCGAGCTAGAGCGTCAATCGCTCGGCACCTATCTCGTGCTCGACCACATCGAAATCGCCCGCGAAATGGGTCTGCCCTATGTCTACTTAGGCTATTGGGTGCCTGGCAGCCGCAAAATGGGATACAAAGCCAACTTTGCCGCTCTCGAGATTTTCTATCAGGGTAAATGGCAGGACATCGGCAATCCCGACGATTACGAGGCGACGACCCACCCTCTCTCTGTTGATCCGATTGCAGAGCAAGTGTCGCGCATTCAACTGCCCGATAGCAAAACGGTGCGCTAATCGCGCACCGCTCTGTTGTTTCGCCTGTGGCCTAGGTTAGCCGACGGCAATCGGCTCTAGAATATCCCCGAACAAGAAGTCAGACGCAGACAGGTCATCTGCGTTTATGTTTTCCATACGGATCATCAGATCGCCGTATTCAATGATCGCTGCACTGTCCTCTTGAGACAGCATCAGGTCTTCGAACGAGCCGCCAAGGATCTGCACCTTGTCCTCACCGATGGTAAAGTCGCCGATCACGTCGGAACCGTCACCATCCGCAAAGTCAAAGATATCATTGCCCGCATCACCAAACAGCGCGTCGTTATCAATGCCACCTTGGATAAAGTCGTCACCGACCCCGCCACGGATCGTGTCGCTGTCGTCGCCTCCGTAGATGGTGTCGTTACCACCGCCGCCAAAGATGTCGTCATCATCATTGTCAGGGGCAAGATCGGGCGTTTCACCAGCATCGGCGATCTCGAGGATTTGCACCTCGTCTGGACCTTGACCGCCATAGATCACGTCGTCGCCAGAGCCGCCGTAAATGTCATCGGAGCCTTCGCCACCGATGATCAAGTCTTTGCCAAAGTTGCCGTAGAGCGTGTCGTTGTCGAAACCACCGTCGATGGTGTCGTCGCCCTTGCCGCCCCAAACTTTGTCCGCGTCATCGCCGGTAAAGATCGTGTCGCTGCCATTGCCGCCCCAGACCTTGTCCATGTCATCGGTTGGGTCAGCATCCGCAGTGAACACGCCTTCATATGCGATATCTGGCGAACCACTGACGGTGCCTAGCGCGATGTCATCGACAACAACATCGGAAACCAAGTTCCCCGAGGTATCAATGACGTCATTGCCAGCACCGCCTGTCACAACATCGCTGCCGTCACCGCCGCTGATGGTGTCACTGCCCGCGTTGCCGTGAAGTCGATCGTCGCCTTCGCCGCCATAGATCGTGTCGTCACCACCGTTGCCGAGGACAAGATCGTCACCGCCATCGCCATACATAAGGTCATCGCCCAGAGCGCCCCACATACGGTCGTCGCCCGTGCCACCGCTCATCGTGTCGTCGCCACGTCCACCATAGAGCGCGTCATCCCCGAGGTTGCCATTGATCGTATCATTACCAGCCCCGCCCGAGACGTTATCCGCCCCAGCGCCGCCGCGCATGATATCGTTGCCAGCACCACCCTTGAGGAGGTCGCCACCTTCGCCACCAAAGATCTTGTCGTTACCGAAGCCACCGAAAAGCGAGTCTTGGCCATTGTTGCCATTGAGTTCGTCGTCACCGCCTTGGCCGTAGACGGTATCGTTGCCAACACCGCCAGAGAGGACATCGTTCCCCGTGCCGCCGCGAAGCGTATCCGCACCCGCGCCACCGTCGATCACATCATCACCGCCAAAGCCGCGCAGATCGTCGTTGCCGCCAAAGCCGTTCATCGCATCGCCGTTGATCGACCCAGTGAGAACATCTGCCAATTCTGTCCCGTCGACGACCTCAAGGTCCTCAAGAGCCGCCGAAAAGGCGGGGATCTCGGTTGCTGAGATGTCGCTCAACGTGGTGCCATCGACGGAGAGATCGACGCGCACGATACTCTCGGTCGATTGATATTCGAGGCTCACAAGGCCTGTATCGCTCGTTAGGACGACATTGCCTTCGGTGCTGAGTGGCGCGAGGCCAACATAGTCCTGCCCGCCCTGCGGCACGACATTTCCATCCGCATCCACAATCGCAACAAAGAGCTCGACTGCATCGACAACATCCGCAGAGGGTTCATCCCAAATGAAAACGCTGGTCCCAACGGTGGAGCCAATTTCTGCAGCAGGCACTAAATAAGAAAAACTCACCGCAGCAACAGCCTGACGCGCAGCAAAAAGATCGGTAATCAAAGTCATTTTTAAATCCCCCACGGCGTAAACAACCATAGGGATCATGCCTCATTCTCGACACAATCGTAAAGAAATTCCTAACGCGCCCATCAAACCAACATCACAAATGTTGTGAATAATTCGTATTGGCCCGAGTTTAGAAACAATCAGCCTCAAACAGCCCCGTTTTTACCTTTGATTAAGGGATCGGCACCGCCTCAGCCCCCGAGGCGATTCGACACAGCCCGCGACAAATTGAAAGAAAGTTGCGAAAAATGCCCGCCTCACGACATTTTCTCTATCAGACAGGTTGACGGCCCTTTTCGGGCGTGCATAAGGTTCGCGCACGCAATCGAAAGGCCCGAGGGATGAAAAACCTTCTAGTAGTGGTGGGAAAATGGCGCATGGGCCGGTAACGGTTTTACCATAACGGTTCCCCATGCGCCCCCGAAAATCTCGGGGGCTTTTTTGTATGAAAACGACGTTAAGACTAACAACGACGCAGGATAAGGAAGAACGAAGATGTCTCGTCAGATGACCGGCGCTAAAATGGTTGTTCAAGCTCTGAAAGATCAGGGTGTGGACACGATATTCGGTTACCCCGGCGGCGCCGTACTACCGATCTATGACGAAATTTTTCAACAGAGCGACATCACTCACGTTCTGGTCCGTCACGAACAGGCTGCGATCCACGCTGCCGAAGGTTATGCGCGCTCAACCGGTAAGGTTGGCGTTGCTCTCGTGACCTCTGGCCCAGGTGCGACGAACGCTGTTACGGGTCTGACCGACGCGCTGATGGACTCGATCCCGATCGTTGTTTTCTCGGGTCAGGTTCCGACCTTCATGATCGGCTCGGACGCGTTCCAAGAGGCTGACACCGTTGGCATCACCCGCCCCTGCACCAAACACAACTGGCTGGTCAAAGACACCGCGCAGCTGTCGGGCACCATCCACGAGGCGTTCCACATTGCAGCGTCGGGTCGTCCGGGTCCGGTTCTGATCGACATCCCGAAAGATGTTCAATTCGCGACCGCCGAATACACCGAAAAGACCAAACGCAAATCGCACTACCAGCCGCAGGTTAAGGGTTCCATCGAGGGCATCAACGACCTCGTGAAGCTGATGGAAAAGTCCAAGCGCCCGATCTTCTACACTGGTGGCGGCGTGATCAACTCTGGCCCTGCGGCATCCCAACTGCTGCGCGAATTGGTTGAGGCCACTGACTTCCCGATCACCTCGACCCTGATGGGTCTGGGCGCGTATCCTGCATCGGGCGACAAATGGCTCGGTATGCTGGGTATGCACGGCCTCTATGAAGCCAACATGGCGATGCACGACTGTGACCTGATGATCAACATCGGCGCACGTTTCGACGACCGTATCACGGGCCGCGTCGATGCCTTCTCGCCGAAGTCGAAAAAGGTTCACATCGATATCGATCCGTCCTCGATCAACAAGGTCATCCACGTTGACCTCGGCATCGTTGGCGACGTTGCGCATGTCCTTGAGGACATCCTGAAGGTCTGGAAATCCCGTGGCCGCGTGACCGAAAAAGAAGGTCTGGCGAAATGGTGGAAACAGATCAACGATTGGCGCGCGGTGAACTGCCTCGCTTACACGGGCTCTGAAAAGACGATCAAACCGCAATACGCTCTGCAACGTCTCGAAGAACTGACCAAAGGCATGGATCGCTACATCACAACCGAGGTCGGCCAGCACCAGATGTGGGCGGCGCAGTTCCTCGGCTTTGAAGATCCGAACCGTTGGATGACCTCGGGCGGTCTGGGCACGATGGGTTATGGTTTCCCTGCGTCGATCGGCGTTCAGATGGCACACCGCGATGCTCTCGTGATCAACGTCGCAGGCGAAGCGTCATGGCTGATGAACATGCAAGAAATGGGCACCGCGATGCAGTATCGCCTGCCTGTGAAACAGTTCATCCTCAACAACGAACGTCTCGGCATGGTCCGTCAATGGCAAGAACTGCTGCACGGCGAACGCTATTCGTCGTCGTGGTCTGAATCCCTGCCCGACTTCGTGAAACTCGCCGAAGCGTTTGGTGCCAAGGGCATCATCTGCAAAGACCCAGCCGACCTCGATGATGCGATCATGGAGATGATCAAATACGACGGTCCAGTGATCTTTGACTGCCTCGTTGAGAAACACGAGAACTGCTTCCCGATGATCCCATCGGGCAAACCGCACAACGAAATGCTGCTCGCCGCAGATGCTGCGGCATTCGCCAGCGGCGCAACCCTAGTTTAAGGAGGACTGAAGATGTCTGCACTACGGATCAAAAAAGGCTCCTCCTCTCACTCGGCATACGACCTACGCTCGACCTATGGCGACAGTGTTGAACGCCACACTCTAGCGGTCACTGTGATGAACGAACCGGGCGTTCTCGCCCGTGTGATCGGCCTCTTTGCAGGTCGCGGCTATAACATCGAAAGCCTCACCGTGGCCGAAGTGGACCACGAAGGTCACAAGTCGCGCATCACCATCGTCACTTCTGGCACCCCGCAGGTGATTGTTCAGATCAAAGCCCAACTGGGCCGCATCGTTCCTGTGCTCGAGGTCCACGACCTCACCGCCGAAGGACCGAGCGTTGAGCGTGAACTGGGCCTGTTTAAGGTCGCGGGCAAAGGCGAACAGCGTGTTGAGGCGCTGCGTCTTGCGGATATCTTCCGCGCCAATGTGGTCGACACAACACTCCAGAGCTTTGTGTTCGAACTCACTGGCACGCCAGAGAAAATCGACGCCTTCGCGGACCTGATGCGTCCCTTGGGTCTGGTCGAGGTGGCTCGCACTGGCGTTGCGGCTCTCTCGCGCGGCGATCACTAAATTCAGAACGGGCGGGATCACATCCCGCCCTTTTTGACGCTGGGCGACGACGCCCCCTTTCCGCTTGAACCTGCGGCAATCCCCCTGCACTGTGCCCGCGATACGCGAACAAGAGGCAGGCATGGCACCCCGTAAAATCATCATCGACACCGACCCCGGCCAAGACGACGCAGTCGCCATTCTTTTGGCCCTTGGCAGCCCCGATGACATCGACCTTCTCGGCATCACCGCCGTTGCAGGCAATGTGCCCTTGCCCCTGACCCAGAAAAACGCGCGGATCGTCTGCGAACTCGCAGGTCGCCCTGACGTTAAGGTCTATGCGGGCTGCGATGCGCCGATGAAACGCAAACTGGTCACGGCAGAACATGTGCACGGCAAAACGGGCCTCGACGGTCCGCAACTGCCCGAACCCAAAATGCCGCTGCAAGACCAACACGCCGTTGATTTCATTATCGAAACCCT
>JAYPVO010000115.1:0-7093 GCA_038134645.1 Paracoccaceae bacterium | reverse complement strand
GGGATCACTTTGCGGGATGCGGCGGCCTAGCCCATTGATCCCAAAGACGGCTCAGGCTATCGACGGGGCATGACGCCAGACGATATCATCCCGCTCTTCACCCGTGCCGATGGCAGCTTTCTCTGCGCCCGTTGGGGTCGCCCGATTGTGCCTGTCATTTTCGGCGTCGAAGAAGAAACCCTCTCTGTCCTGAAAGGCGCGATTGAGGTCGTCGTCGCGATGTCTGGTCACAAAATGGCCGAGACCGACCCAGAATTGGGCGCGAACCTGATGATCTTTTTCTGCCGTGAGTGGGCGGATATCTCGGGCGTGCCGAACCTTGAAAAGCTGGTCGATGGGCTGGACGGGATTGTTGAGCGCCTAGAGGCGTCGAACGCCAACCAGTTCCGCACCTTCAAGTTCGACAACACGGGCGCGATTTCGGCCTGCGTGGTGTTCATCCGCATGGACGCCCAGATGGCCAAACAACCTGCCGAGGATATCGCACTGGCGCAGGCCGCACAGATGTTGCTGACATGGGGCGACGGGGCCTTTGCAACAAAATCGCCGCTCGCGCTGGCCAATGGCGTGACCGTTTTGCGCCCTGATATCGCTGCGGTGATCGCCGCTGCCTATCATCCGGTCCTGCCTGCCTGTGACCGTGATCCCAGCCACGCCTACCGCCTTGCCGCCAGAACGGAGCTGTCATGACCCACCGTTTTACCTGCCGCGTTTACTACGAAGACACCGACCTCGCGGGGATCGTCTATTACGCGAACTACCTGCGGTTCATTGAACGCGCGCGGAGCGAATGGGTCCGTGGGCTTGGCATCGATCAGGCGCGTATGAAAGACGAGGATGGGATCGTCTTTGCGGTCCGTCGCTTAGAGGCCGATTACCTGCATCCCGCGAAATTTGACGACGAACTGACCATCGAAACCACCGTCGATCACATGGGCGGGGCGAGCATGGTTCTGCGTCAAGTCGTGACCCGAACAACCGACCCCAAAGCGGCCCCGTTGTTCACGGCGCTTGTAACACTTGTCGCGATTGGGCGGAACGGAACGGCGGTGCGTTTGCCTGCGATCCTGCGGCGCCCCTTGCATTAAGCCATATCTTTCCGTGGGTTGTGATCTCTGATCCCTGTCGTCCGCGTATTTCCGCTTGATACAAACCCGTGATCGGCGGACCCTTGGCAGAATACCCGCATATGCTGTAAAGAGTTATGCAAATCGCGGAACGAACCGCGGCGGCAAACGAGCAGGCAGATGGAAGCAGCAACCGACTACACGATGTGGGCGTTATTCGCCCGCGCGACAATTCTTGTTAAACTCGTCATGATCATGCTCGTGATGGCATCGGTCTGGTGTTGGGCAGTGATCGTGGACAAAATCGTCCAATATCGCAAAGCACGCGCCGAGGCTGCCGTCTTTGACCGTTCGTTCTGGTCGGGTGAGCCGCTGAACGATCTGTTCGACCAAATCGGCACCAATCCCCAAGGCCCGAGCCAGCGCATTTTCGTCGCGGGTATGCTCGAATGGCAGCGCAGCTTGCGTGGGGACGGTGGATTTATTGCCAACGCACATGCGCGCATTGACCGTTCCATGGATTTGGCCATCGCCAAAGAAGCTGCCGCCCTGCAAAAAGGCCTTCCAGTTCTGGCAACCGTGGGTTCGACCGCGCCGTTCGTGGGCCTCTTTGGGACCGTTTGGGGGATCATGAACTCCTTCATCGAAATCGCTGAGGCGCAGACGACAAACCTCGCTGTTGTGGCTCCTGGTATTTCCGAGGCGCTTTTGGCGACAGGTCTGGGCCTTCTGGCTGCGATCCCTGCGGTTATCTTCTACAACAAACTGTCCAACGACAGTGACCACGTCATCGCTGGCTACGAGGCCTTTGCGGACGAATTCTCGACCATCCTTGGTCGTCAGCTGGATAGCTGATCCATGGGTGCGGGCGTCATGAAAAAAGGCGGGGGCGGCGGGTCACGCCGTCGTCGTCGCGTGAGCGGCGGCAATGCCGCCATGTCAGAGATCAACATCACGCCGTTCGTGGACGTGATGTTGGTGCTTCTTATCATCTTTATGGTCGCGGCCCCGTTGATGACGGTGGGCGTGCCTGTTGAGCTTCCGAAAACGCAGGCCAGTGCGCTGCCCACGGACGACGAAGAACCGCTGACGGTGACGATCACCGCAGAGGGTGCCGTTGCCATCCAGAACAGCGAAACCGACGAGGCAGAACTGGTCACCAAACTTCAGGCCATCGCGGCAGAGCGGACCTCTGACCGTATTTATCTGCGTGCAGATGGGGCCAACAATTGGGACCGCGTGGCGCATGTCATGGGACTGCTGAACGCGGGCGGATTTTCCAACATCGGTCTTGTGACCGATATCGCAACTCCGGGATCGGGCAGTTAAGGCCGTGAACCTAGAACGCTACAGCATCGGCACTTGGGTGTCGGGGATCGGCCATACAGGGTTGATCCTCTGGCTGATTGTTGGCTGGGGCATGAACAACACGCCGATGGATTTCGAGGTCACGCAGGTGTCCGTCGTCTCTGGCGCGGAATACGAGGCGATGGTGGCTGCAACCTCGCCCAACCCTGTGACGGAACCGATTGGCGAGATGGTGACGCCTGATGTGCCAGTGGACACACCCGCGCCCGTCGTTGAAGAGGTCGCGCCCGTTACACCTGCGCCGACCCCTGCGCCCGAAGCCCCTGTTGAGGATACGCCGCCTCCGCCGCCACCTGCGCGGCCTGAACCTGTTGCGCCGCCTGCGGATACGGTCGTGGAGCCTACGCCGCCTGAACAGCCCGCAGGTGCCCCTGATATGCCCGTGAGCGATCGCCCTGTTGAGCGTCCCGCGGACCGTGTTGCATCGACCCCAACGCCGCCCCCGCCGCCTGATGCGGAAGTATCGCCACAGGCGCAAACGGCTGTTGTTGAGGATGCACCGACCGAAACCACCGATCCGGTGATCGAAGAGCAAACCCCGACCGCGCCCGAAGAAACCGCGACCCGCATCGTGTCGCCAGACGAAAAACCGTCGTCTGCGCCGACATCGAC
Organism: Paracoccaceae bacterium; assembly: GCA_038134645.1. GTDB lineage: Bacteria > Pseudomonadota > Alphaproteobacteria > Rhodobacterales > Rhodobacteraceae > Marivivens. The sequence continues at coordinate 4,046 of JAYPVO010000115.1, read as the reverse complement.
CCCGCGTCCTCCGTCGCGTCCATCGGCGCTTGTCCCGCCAACGCCCGCGCCCACGCAGACGCCAGAGCCAGAGACACAAACCGCGCAGACCCCTGCACCCGCAGAGACGCCTGCGCCCAGCACCGACACCGAGGCCGCGAATATCGCTGCGGCCTTGGCTGCGGCCTCTGGTGCTGCGGTGAATGAAGGCCCCGCGACCTCTGGTCCGCCGCTCACTGGTGGCGAAGAGGACGGGTTCCGCCGTGCAGTCAGCAGCTGTTGGGTTGTCGATAACGGCGCGCAATGGGCCAGCGTCACAGTCACCGTCGGCTTTAGCATGACCCAAGAGGGCAAAGTCGCAGGTGATGTTGAGCTATTGAACTTTACTGGCGGCGATCAGGCCACCGCACGTGCCGCCTTTGAGGCGGCCCGCCGTGCGATCCTTCGGTGCCAGTCGTCGGGCTACCCGCTTCCGGCAGATAAATACGAACACTGGAAAGACGTCGAACTGACGTTTGACCCTTCGACAATGAGGCTCCGCTGATGGTTTGCGCGCTTCACTGCTCACGATTGTTCACGAATTGGCATCTTTCCGCGTATTTTTCCGATCTTTGTCACGGAAATCTGGTAAAGACAGCGCTAACACCCCAAGGCTGCGACGTGCAGGCACATGAGGATACGAATGTTTAAGAAGTTTATGGCCCTTCTGCTGGTGGTTTTTCTGGGCGCACCTGTTGCGGCCGAACCCCTTCGTTTGACCATCACCGATGGTGTCATCGAACCGCTCCCCTATGCGATCCCGACCTTTCAGGCGGAAATCGCTGGGTCCGAGGATATGGCCGCGAATATCTCTCGCGTGATCGCAGAGGATCTGTCGGGCACAGGGCTGTTCCGCCAAATCCCGTCCTCGGCCTTTATCAGCCAGCACAATTTTAACACCACGCCAGCATATCCCGATTGGCGCGCCATCAATACCCAAGCCCTGATCACAGGTGCGGTTGCGGTGCAGGGCGGTCAGGTCGTCGTGAAATTCCGTCTTTATGACGTGTTCACAGGCGCAGAGATGGGCGATGGTCAGCAACTCGTGGCTGGTGTCGATGGCTGGCGTCGTTTGGCGCACAAGGTCGCCGATCAGGTCTATTCCCGCATCACGGGCGAGACAGGCTATTTCGACAGCCGCGTGATCTATGTCGCGGAAAGCGGCCCGAAAGATAACCGTCGCAAGGTCATTTCGATCATGGACTACGATGGGCAAAACACCCAGTCCCTGACCCAAGGCAACTCGCTGGTGCTCGCGCCGCGTTTTTCGCCGACGGGTGATCGCGTGCTTTATACCTCTTATGAATCGGGCAGCCCTCGCATTTATATGCTGAACGTGTCTTCGGCTGTTGCCCAGCCGATCACGACCGCTCCGGGTAACATGGCGTTCTCGCCACGCTTTAGCCGCGACGGTCAGCGCGTGATCTATTCGTTGGAAACGGGCGGGAACACCGACATCTGGATGACCGACATCGCGACAGGCCAGCACAGCCGCCTGACCAATGCGCCATCGATTGAAACAGGTCCGTCCCTGTCGCCCGATGGCAGCCAGATCGTGTTTGAATCCGACCGTTCGGGCACCCAGCAGCTTTATGTTATGCCTGTGACTGGCGGTGAACCGCGCCGCATTTCCTTTGGCGAAGGGCGCTACGGCACCCCCGTCTGGTCGCCACGTGGGGACCTCGTTGCCTTTACCAAACAGAACGCGGGCCGCTTCCACATCGGCGTTATGCGCACCGATGGCAGCGAAGAGCGTCTCTTGTCCTCTGCCTCTGGCGGGTTCCTTGATGAAGGCCCGACATGGGCGCCCAATGGCCGTGTGATCATGTTCTTCCGCGAAGCGCTCGGCGCGGGCGGTGGTCCATCGCTCTACTCGGTAGATATTTCTGGTCGGAACCTGCGTCAGGTGCCGTCCAATGGTTTCGCATCTGACCCCTCGTGGGGCCCGTTGCTTCGTTAATCTTATGGACGGATTCCCATATGGGGTCCGTCCATGCTATACATGACCCAAGAGCAGTCAAAAACAGGATAAAAATCCATGCAAACCCTTACCAAAGCGGCCCTTATCGTTCTGGCCCTGTCCACCGCCGCCTGTACCCGCCCCGACCGTTTCGGCGCTGGTAACTCGGTCGATCTTAACGCTGCTGGCGGTGCTGGTGGCATCGGCATGTCGGGCCTCGGCGATGTGAACGACCCCACAAGCCCAGCTTATTTCCAGCAAAACGTCGGTGACCGCGTTCTGTTCGCTGTTGACCAGTCGACCCTCTCTGCCGAAGGCCGTGCGGTTCTGGATGGTCAGGCACAGTGGCTGATGACCAACAACGACTACCTCGCTGTGATCGAAGGTCACGCTGACGAACAGGGCACCCGCGAATACAACCTTGCGCTCGGTGCACGTCGTGCGAACGCCGTTTACGAATACCTGATCTCCAAAGGCATTTCGTCCTCGCGCATCCGCACCATTTCTTATGGTAAAGAACGCCCACTGGCGACCTGTGCATCGGAAAGCTGCTACAGCCAGAACCGCCGCGCCGTGACTGTGATCAGCATTGGTCAACTGGGCTAAGACGACGAACTTTGGGGGCGTGATATGATCCGCAACACTTTCCTTGCCGTGGCTTTGGCCTGTGCGACAGCCGTTCCAGCATCGGCCCAAGACGCGCAGACCTTGGCTGATGTGCGCCAACAGCTCTCTGCGTTGTATGTTGACGTGCAATCGCTGCGGGCTGAACTTTCGGCCACGGGCGGCATGACGGCAGGTGTTGCGGGGGCCACGCCCCTTGATCGTCTGAACGCGATTGAGGCAGAGCTTCAGCGTCTGACCTCCAAGAGCGAAGAACTAGAGTTCCGCATCGGGCAAGTTGTCCGTGACGGCACGAACCGCATTGGCGATCTAGAGTTCCGCCTCTGCGAATTGGAAGAAGGCTGCGATATCGGCGCCTTGGGCGAAACGCCGACCTTGGGTGGCGTTGATGTGGCACCTGTCGCACCGCAGCCTGCGCCGACGACCACGATCGAACCGCAGCTCGCGATTGGTGAGCAGGCCGATTTTGAGGCCGCGCAAACCATGATGGAAGAGGGCGATTTTGCTGGCGCCGCCATCGCGTTTGACAACTTTACCGCCGCATACCCTGGTAGCCCGCTGAGCCAGCAGGCCCATTACCTGCGCGGTGAATCCTTTGAGAGCCTTGGCGAAATGACCAACGCAGCGCGCGCCTACCTGTCGGCGTTTTCTGCCGATCAAACGGGCGAAGGTGCTGCGGACGCGCTGTTTAAACTGGGCTTCTCGCTCGGCGCGATTGGGCAGACGCAGGACGCTTGCGTGACGCTTCAGCAGGTCGGGAACAAATTCCCCAATAGCGAAGCGGCCTTGGATGCGCAGAGCGCGATGCGCAACTTCGAATGTTCCTAAACACCGAATGGCTGATGCAGCAGGGCGAAGATGCCATGCTGCTGCATCAGGTTCATTCGGCCTATTCTGACCATCCATCCCACATTGCGGTGGCGGTATCTGGCGGCGGGGACTCCGTCGCCCTTTTGCATTTGGCCTATCGTGTTGCAGGGCAGACGGGGCAAACGCTCTTTGCGGTGACCGTTGATCATGGGCTAAGGGCCGAGTCCGCAGCCGAGGCTGCGACCGTCGCCCAGTTCTGCCAAACGCTGAACATTCCCCACACCACCCTGCACTGGAACGGCACAGAGGCCCAAGGCAACCTCATGGCCGCTGCCCGTGATGCGCGGTATCAGTTGATTGCGGATTGGGCCAAATCCAATGGGATCGGGCATGTCATGCTGGGTCATACCCGCGATGACGAGGCTGAAACGTTTCTCATGCAGCTTGGCCGTGGGGCAGGGGTGGATGGGCTGTCGGCGATGGATTGGCGTCCGCATCGGTTGGGCATCCACTGGGGCAGACCGCTGCATCACTCCATGCGATCCGAACTGCGCGATTACCTGACCCGTCAGGGGATCGAGTGGATCGACGATCCGACCAACGAAAACCCGAAATACCTCCGCAGCCGTATTCG
>JAYPVO010000114.1:0-7118 GCA_038134645.1 Paracoccaceae bacterium | reverse complement strand
GAAGGCATCTACTTCGGCCAGTGTTCGGAAATCTGCGGCAAAGACCACGCTTACATGCCGATCACTCTGAAAGTTGTCAGCCAAGAAGCCTACGACGAGTGGCTGGCTGCTGCGAAAGAGCAATTCCCGGCCTAATGGCCTCACGGTGGGGAACTTCCCTGCCGACGACAGGATACGAATGGGCGGGGTTTCCCGCCCTTCGCTTAACCCCATTACCTCGTAAAAAGAGCCGCGAATGACCGACGCAAGCTTGCAAGAGACACCCCGCGAAGCCAGCATGGGCGATTACATCGCTTTGCTGAAGCCGCGTGTTATGTCGCTTGTCGTGTTTACAGCACTCGTCGGTCTGATCGTGGCACCTGTGCCTGTTCACCCCTTCATCGCGTTTGTCGGCATTTTGTGCATCGCAGTGGGCGGCGGCGCTTCGGCGGCGTTGAACATGTGGTGGGATGCTGACATCGATCGCATCATGAAGCGCACCTCGAACCGCCCGATCCCCTCGGGCCGCGTTCAGCCCGAAGAAGCACTGGCTATCGGCCTCGCGCTGAGCGGGTTTTCGGTTGTGCTCTTGGGTCTGGCGTCGAACTGGCTGGCGGCTGGTCTGCTGGCGTTCACCATCTTCTTTTACGCCGTCGTCTACACGATCTGGCTGAAACGCTCGACACCGCAGAACATCGTGATCGGTGGTCTGTCTGGCGCGCTGCCGCCGATGATCGGCTGGGCGGTCGCTACGGGCGGCGTGACCATCGAATCGGTTCTGATGGTTGCTCTGATCTTTATGTGGACCCCGCCGCACTTCTGGTCGCTGGCGATCTTTGTAAAATCCGACTACGGCCGCGCTGGTGTGCCGATGCTGACCGAAACCCACGGTCGCCGCGTGACCCGCAACCACATCATGGGCTACATGATTGCGCTGGTGCCTGTGTCGATGGCTATCGTATTCACTTCGATCGGCGGCTGGGTTTATCTCGCGACCGCGATCATCATGAACCTGTGGTTCCTCAAGGCATGCTACGCCGTTTGGCGCCGTGACGAAGAGGCCGCAGAGGCAGACAGCTTTGCCGCCGAACGTTCGGCGTTCAAAGTGTCGCTCGCCTATTTGTTCCTCCATTTTGCAGCCCTGATGATTGATGCAGCTCTGCGCACTCAAGGGATCGGGGGCTTCTGATGACCATCCGCGTCGAACACGAACTTCATACACGTCGCAAGAGCCGCAACCTCGGCCTGCTGATCGTGCTGCTCGCTTTTGTCGGTTTGGTCTTTGGCCTGACCGTGGTGAAAGTTCTCGAACTGGGTGACGCCCGTAAGTTCGAAAGCAACGATCACGTTCTGCGCCCTGCGCTCTTGCCGATGGATACGCCTGCCACAACGGAGGCCAGTCAGTGAAACTTTTCCCCAACCTCCAAGGCGCAAAACGCACGGTGGTCCAACTGGTGACAGTTGTGGTCGTCATGGGTGCGTTGTCTTGGGCGTCGGTTCCGTTTTACAGCTGGTTCTGCAAGGTCACAGGCTTTGGCGGCGTGACCAATGTCGTTGAAACCGCAAGCGATGTGATCCTCGACCGCGATATGACGATCCGCTTTGACGGCACCACTGATCCGTCGCTGCCGTGGTCGTTCAAACCCGTTCAGCGCGAGATGACCGTGAAAATCGGCCAAACCGCTCTTGCCTATTACGAAGCAACCAACACCTCGAGCCGCCCTGTTGCGGGTCAGGCGACCTATAACGTCGTCCCCTACGAGGCAGGTGGTTTCTTTGATAAAATCGAATGTTTCTGCTTTACCGAACAGGTTCTGCAGCCAGGTGAAACCGTGGTTATGCCCGTGAGCTTTTTTGTAGACCCAGCGATCGTTGATGATCGGGACGCAAAATACGTGCATACAATCACGCTCAGCTATACATTCTTTGAAATCCCGCTGCCGAACCAAGACACGGCAGCACTATCCGATACGGCACCCGCCGATACAAAACTTAACTAAAGACCAGCCGCAGGGAACACTGACATGGCTCACGCTAAGAACCACGACTACCACATCCTTCCGCCGTCGATCTGGCCGTTCATTTCGGCTGTATCGGCCTTTATCATGCTGTTCGGCGCCGTCATGTGGATGGCAAACGACATGCCTTGGATGTTCCTGATCGGCCTCGTCGCATCCGTTTATTCGGCTGGCGCATGGTGGGCTGACACCGTGAAAGAGAACAAAGCTGGCGACCACACCGCGGTTGTTCGCATCGGTCTGCGCTACGGCGTGATCCTCTTCATCATGTCCGAAATTATGTTCTTCGCTGCATGGTTCTGGGCGTTCTTCAAAACCCAAATGTACCCGATGTTCACCTACGCTGGCACCTCCTACGTAGAGCCGTCCATCGTTCCGGTTGATGCATTCCACCTGCCGCTGATCAACACTCTGATCCTGCTCTGCTCGGGTGCTGCTGTTACTTGGGCACACCACGCGCTGGTTCACGAAAACAACCGCAAAGACCTGATCCAAGGCCTGACCATCGGTATCATCCTCGGCGTATTCTTCACCGTGCTTCAGGCATACGAATACTACGAACTGATCGTTCACATGGGTTGGTCGCTGTCGGGTGACGTGTTCTACAACACCTTCTTCATGGCAACTGGCTTCCACGGTTTCCACGTGCTCATCGGTACGATCTTCCTGACCGTCTGCTTGATCCGCGCAACTCGTGGCCACTTCTCGCCTGAATCGCACGTCGGCTTCGAAGCAGCAGCTTGGTACTGGCACTTCGTTGACGTTGTATGGCTGTTCCTCTTCGCAGCAGTCTACATCTGGGGCCAAGCCTAAGGTTTGCGCAGGCGGGACTTGACCCGCCGCCCATGACAGGACAATGACCGCGCGGGGACTGCCTCGCGCGGTTTCGTTTACAAAGGACGTTCGGATGCGCCGGATCCTCTTCTTGTTGACCTTTGGTTTGGGTGGCTTGGCCGTCCTGCTGTCGCTCGGCACATGGCAGATGCAACGGCTCGACTGGAAACAAGAGCTCCTCGCTGAGATGGAGAGCCGCATTGCGGCCCCTGCGATCCCCTTGCCCGCCACCGCGACCGAAGCGGACGACGAATACATCGCCGTCACGCTGACGGGCACACCAACGGGTCAAGAGCTCCATGTTCTGTCGTCTGGCTCTGCTGCAGGCACGGGATACCGCGTGATTTCAGCATGGGTCACCAATGATGACCGCCGCGTCATGGTCGACATGGGCGTGATGCCGCTGGACGCAAAAGCTATCGCACCAACGCTGACCGAACAGACCGTCACAGGGAACCTGTTCTGGCCCGACGATGCGGCAGAGACATCCCCTGCCCCAGACCTTAACGCGAATATCTGGTTCGCCCGCGACACGGCTGCGATGGCAGAGGCACTGGGCACCGAGCCGTTGATGGTTGCCCTGCGCACCACGACCGCGCCCGACCCGCGCGTGACCATCGTTCCCGTAAACACATCGGGGATCAAAAACGATCACCGTGAATATGCAATTACTTGGTTTCTTTTAGCCTTTGTTTGGGCTGCAATGACTGGGTATTTCCTCTACCGCTCCTCCAAAGATTCTAAGAAGGACTGACCGATGCGCTATATCTCGACCCGTGGACAGGCCCCCGCCCTTACGTTCGAAGAGGCGATGATGACTGGCCTTGCCCGTGATGGCGGCCTCTATGTCCCTGAAACCGTCCCCACGATGACCGAGGACGAGATCGCTGCGCTGGCTGGCAAATCCTACGAAGAGATCGCCTTTGCCGTGATGAAACCGTTTGTGGCAGACACCTTCACCGACGAAGAGTTCAAAGGTCTGATCGAAAAAGCCTACGCTGGGTTTGGCCACGATGCCCGCGCACCGCTCGTGCAATTGGCACCGAACCACTTCCTTCTGGAACTGTTCCACGGCCCGACCCTCGCGTTCAAAGACTTCGCAATGCAGCTCATCGGCCAAATGATGCAATTCGCGCTGGCCCGTTCGGGTAAGCGGATCACCATCGTTGGCGCAACTTCGGGCGACACAGGCTCTGCCGCGATTGAGGCGTTCCGTGGTCTGGACAACGTGGATGTGTTCATCCTCTTCCCGCATGGCCGCGTCTCTGAGGTTCAGCGCCGCCAGATGACCACCCCGTCGGAATCGAACGTTCACGCGCTGGCTGTTGATGGCGACTTTGACGATTGTCAGGCCGCGCTAAAGGACATGTTCAACGACTTCGACTTCCGCGATGAAGTCCACCTCGCTGGCGTGAACTCGATCAACTGGGGTCGCGTTCTGGCGCAGGTCGTTTACTACTTCTCCTCCGCTGTGAGCCTCGGCGCACCGCATCGCAAGGTGTCGTTCACCGTGCCGACAGGCAACTTCGGTGACATTTTCGCGGGCTACATCGCTAAGAAAATGGGCCTGCCGATTGACCGTCTGGTCGTGGCAACCAACCAGAACGACATCCTGCACCGCACATTGGCAACAGGCGTTCAAAAGAAAGAGGGCGTTACCCCGTCGATCAGCCCGTCGATGGATATTCAGGTTTCGTCCAACTTTGAACGCGCGCTGTTTGATGCCTATGGCCGCGACGGCGCTGTGACCGCTCAGGCGATGGCAGACCTCAAGGACAAAGGGGAATTCACCATTTCCCAAGGCGCCTATGACATGCTCAAAGACACCTTTAACTCTGGCCGCGCGTCCGAGGATGAAACCCTCGAAACCATCGGCGCACAGATCAAGTCGTCGGGTGAACTCTTGTGCCCGCACTCGGCTGTAGGTGTGAAAGTGGCTGAGGATTTCCTCGGTGCGACCCCGATGATCACTCTGGCAACCGCGCACCCCGCAAAGTTCCCAGACGCCGTGGAAAAAGCGAGCGGTATTCGCCCGCCTCTTCCCCCGCGCATGGCAGACCTGTATGACCGTGATGAACGGGTCACACGCGTCGCCAACGACATGGACGCCCTGCAAGCCATCATTCGGGAGCGTCGCGCGCGTTGACCATCCGCACTCACACACTATCCAACGGCTTCCGTATCGTCACCGAAGCCATGCCCAGCCTGAAATCCGCCTCTATCGGCGTTTGGGGTTTGGCAGGTGGACGCCACGAACGGATCGAACAGAACGGCATCGCGCATTTCCTTGAACATATGGCGTTCAAGGGAACGACGAACCGCACTGCATTGCAGATTGCCGAACAGATCGAAGACGTCGGCGGCTATATCAACGCCTACACCAGCCGCGAAATGACGGCCTATTACGCGCGCGTCCTCGAAGAGGACGTGACGCTCGGCCTCGATATCATTGGCGATATTCTGATGAACCCTGTGTTCAATCCGCATGACGTGGATGTTGAACGCGGCGTGATCCTCCAAGAAATCGGTCTGTCCTACGACACGCCCGACGATATCGTCTTTGATTGGCTGCAAGAGGCCGCCTACCCTGATCAGCCGATTGGCCGCACCATTCTTGGTCCGTCTGAACGTGTGTCGGCGTTTCAAAACCACGACCTGCAAGGGTTCATGGATGAACACTACGCACCCGACCGCATGATCCTGTCGGCTGCTGGGGCCGTAGACCATGATGCGATCGTCAAACAGGCCGAAGCGATCTTTGGCGGCATGGCATCGCGCCCGAACCTCCAGACCGTGGTTCCAGCAACCTTCCGCAGCGGCGAAAAGCGCGAGTTGAAGGCCCTAGAGCAGGTCCATTTCACCATGGGCTTTGAAGGTCCGAACTATCTGGGTCGGGACATCTTTACCGCGCAGATTTATTCGTCGGCTCTGGGCGGCGGTATTTCCAGCCGTCTGTTCCAAGAGATCCGTGAAAACCGTGGCCTCTGCTATTCGATCTTTGCCCAAACAGGCGCTTATGCCGACACGGGCATGATGACGATCTACGCGGGCACCTCCGCAGACGACATCGCGCAGCTGTCGCAGATCACGATGGACGAGATGAAGCGTGCCGCGGACGACATGTCCGAAGCCGAAGTCGCCCGCGCCCGTGCGCAGATGAAAGCGGGTCTGTTGATGGGGCTGGAAACGCCGTCGAACCGTGCGGAACGTCTGGTCCACATGCTCTATTCCAAGGGCCGCATCATCGACCTCGAAGAAACCGTTGCGATGATCGACAACGTGTCTGTTCAGGACGTGCGCGAGTTTGCGGGCAAGATGGCAGGCGAGGCAGAAATGGCGATGGCGATCTATGGCCCGGGGCAGAACGCACCCGATCTGGATACCTTGAAATCAAGGCTCGCTGCGTAATGCTGGGGCGGCGTCGCAAGGTCAGGCTGGAAACAGACCGCATGACATTGCGGCTGCCAGATCATGGCGACTGGCGTCAGTGGGCAGACCTTCGGCAAGAAAGCCGAGAGTTTCTGACCCCGTGGGAACCAGAGTGGTCCGCCGATCACCTGAGCCGCAAGGCCTTTACCAACCGTGTGTATTGGTCCCAACGATCGCTCGCCAATGGCACCGCCGTGCCGCTGTTCCTCGTTCGCCGCGAGGATCAGGCGCTCCTCGGGGCGATCACGCTCGACAATATCCGTCGCGGCCCTGCCCAAGCGGGCACCGCAGGCTATTGGATCGGCCAACGCTACGCCCGCAACGGCTATATGCGCGAAGCGATTGATGCGCTGGTGCATTATGCCTTTGTCGAACTGGACCTGAGCCGGATCGAAGCGGGCTGTTTGCCCGAAAATACGCCCTCGCGCCGTTTGCTCGAAAGCTGCGGCTACAAATACGAGGGCGTCGCGCAGAGCTACCTCGAAATTAACGGACGTTGGCGCAACCACGTCCTTTACGCAAACCTCCGCGCGGATCGCCGCGGTAAGGCAAATCTAGGCCAATGCTGAACTCTGCTGACGATACTTTTGTTTCCGCTCTGAAATCCGCCATCCCTGATCTGGTGTTTAAGGACGATACGGCCCCCTACCTGCGGGAACCGCGCGGGCGGTTCATGGGAACGGGTGTCGTTGTTGCGCCGTCCAGCACGGCAGAAGTCGCTGAGATCGTTAAACTCTGTGCTGCGCATAAGGTTGGCATCGTCCCCTACGCTGGCGGCACTGGTTTGGTCGGTGGTCAACTGATGGAAGACGGCCCCGTGCCTGTCGTCCTCAGCCTTGAGCGGATGAACCGTATCCG
>JAYPVO010000113.1:0-7139 GCA_038134645.1 Paracoccaceae bacterium | reverse complement strand
TGTTACCGTTGAGGTAGATGAAGCGGGCGAGTATGATTTGTGGGGTGTGTTGAAGGAGCCCCAATGTCAAACGAACTTATAAACCTCACCTCCGGAAGTCAGTTAACTTTTAAGGAATATCAAGAAATATATAACGATATAACCGGAAAAACTGAATCAACGTCCATTTCAAAAAAGAACTCATACTTAATAAATTTAGATAACATAATCCAACTAAATCATCAAATCAATCAAACATTAGATTCACTGCACTGCGCAACTAGAAATAGCTCAGTAACCGTATACCACACAAACGGTCAAAAAGAAGTATTTAGCAGCTTTGAAAGATTTAAACTTTACCCAGTAACAAACACAAATGCCATCGAAATATCAATATTACCTATAATTTCCTAGAAAAGTCACAAGGAGGAGTTTGTAAGCCCTATGAAATTTCAATAAATATTACCTCCACAGGCGCTCTATTACAGAAAAAAACACGGGGTGTGAATGAAGCATTAGATCTTGCATATTTAGTTAGAATACCACCGATTAGAGCACGCATAAAATATGTCGATTATGTGATTGCCAGAACAATCACCACTACCATTGAGGACTGGGAAAGCAGCATAAAAACAAGAGCAAAGCTTCATTTTGTAGAAAAAATACAGAAATACAGTCACTGGATGCGGAAAACAGTACACGTATCCTTACCCATTTCTTTTCTGATTTTCTGCTTCCTTGCAGTTAAGGATCATATAGATTACACGAATCCTGACTTTTTGAGATTATTTATCCTTACAAGCATTTCCATTAAGTCACTATCGTTTCTAGGCGATATCCTTGGCCGATTGATTGAAAATGGGATTGACAAAATTTCCAGCCCCGCTTTTTTAGTTATCAATACGGGTGACAAAAAGTGCTACGACCGCATTAAGAGGAACAATCTATTTTCAGAAATTAAGATGGCTTCTGGCATATCTGGCACTATCATAGTTGCAATAATTGCAAACATACTAACTAGTTATCTCTTCCCAGCTTAGATATGTTTATCTTTGCCTGCTATCGATGCAGGCAAAGATTGACCCTAACCCATCCCCTCCAAATAAACCCTGACCGCCTCCTGCACGTGGCGGAACCTGTCTCCACCGAGGTGTTTGCCGCCGAACCAGCGGGTGACGCAGATGAGGTGTCCTCGGAGGCCTTCGCGCTCTAGCATCCGCACGATCACCATGCCCGCGCCGCTTTCGCCGTCGTCGTTTTTCAGTGGCCCATCGTCGAGAAGCACGGCCCATGTGTTATGGGTCGCCTTGGCGAATTTCTTGGTTTTGCACAGCTCTTTGATGAACGCCTTTGCGTCCTCTGCGCTGCTGCAAGGCGCGCCAGAGACCGCGTATTTCGACCCGCGGTCGCTGATGACATTGTCGATGATCTTCATGCCCGCGACCCTAGTCCGTGAGGGCCGCAGGCGAAAGGGTTACTCGCTGATGGCAGCGTTATCTTGGGTCGTGATGCTCTGCAGGTAGGACAGGATAAAGTCCTGCACGACGGGATCGGTGATGCCCACGTGACGCATTTTCGTCCCCGGCATAAAGCCGCTGTTGTCCTCCATCCACGCCCGCAGCGCGGCAGGGGTCCAGACGATGCCAGAGGCCGCCAGAGCGGTGGAGTAGTCGTAATCCGCAACGGTCCCAGCCCCACGGCCCACAACGTTCACGAGGGGCGGGCCATAGCTCGGGTCGGTGGGGTTGTCGGCGTGGCAACGGTGGCATTCCGCGTCAAAGAGTTTCTCGCCCGCCTCAACTTTGATCTCGCTAAAGGAGTCCGCGAAAACGGGGGTCGACAGTGCGACCAGCGCAAGGGTCGCAGCGGTTTTAAAGTAGGTCATAGTGCCCTCCTGAATATATGCGCCAAGGCTACGCCTCTGGTCAGCAGGAGGGTTGACCCAGATCAACGAAGACGGGCCGGGACATAGTCCTTTGGTCGTAGAAATCGCAATTAAAGCGCGGAAAACATGATCCAAAGCAAGAAAACCACCGCGGCGGTGATCGTGTAGACCTCGATCCGCTTGAGCCGCACCATCTTTACCTCAGGTGGCGGATTGTGGAATTCGACGCGCGGTTTTGGCGGTTTGATCTCATTCACCACTCCCGCCTGAACGAGCGCCATGAGGAGCTGGTCCCCTGTCAACGCATCGCCATATTGGGTGCTGATCCGAACCGTCGGCCAGAGCGGAAACTGAGAGAGCTGCCCGTCCTTGCCCTCGACCGTCATGGCGAGGACCGAGGTATCGATCACATCAAATCCGATGATCGTGACTGCGTCGCTCGGACTGTCTGGGCGACCTGCATCGTGGATCACTGTCGCTGGGAGGAGGGATTTAACTGTGTAACTCATCCCGCAACCGTCAGCCTTCCCTCAGTCTTTAAGCGCGGCCTTAATACGGTCCAAATGCGCGCAACCCTGCCAAACGCCACAACTGCTGTCGGTGCTGACCCACCCCCGTGGAATATAGCGGCGGGCACAGACACGGCATTTATCCAAGAGCTCGTCAGCTTCGACCTCGTTCACGTAACCGTCTGCCAATGCAGCCAGAATTTCTGCCGCGCAGGGGGGAACGTGGGTCATCGCTGCGGTCGTCTTAAAGCCAGTGTGTCTGGAAACCGTCATCTCACATCCCGCAGCCTAGCGCGTGTTTCATTTGGTTAGGGTAACGGGTCCAAAGGAACGCATTTTACATACGGTCGATAAAAAATGCTGACCGAGTGAAAAATTTCGACGGACTTTCGAGGGATCTGCGTTTCACGATCGACATTTGATCAATCGGGATTATCGCAATGAAACACCTTCGCGCCTATGCAACGCCACTCACCATCGGGACCTTCCTCATTATGGGAGCAACCGGAATTCTGCTGTTCTTCCACACCAACACGACACTGAACAAAGTCGTTCACGAATATGTCGGGCTGGTCATGGTCGCGGCGGTCATTTTGCACGTCGTGTTGAATTGGCGCGCGTTTCAAACCTATTTCAAACGCCCCGTTGCGCTGACACTGATGGGGGCATCAGCGGTGATGCTGGCAGCGTCTTTTGTGTCTCTCGGCGAAGAAACGGGCGGCACGCGTCCAGACATGGTTGTCTTGCAGATGGTCAGTTCCGCCTCGTTGACCGATCTCGCACCCATCATGGGCACGGATGCAGCTGACCTTGTCGCGCGTCTGGCCGAACAGGGTGTGACGGCAACGCCTGATCAAACCCTGATCGATCTCTCGAATGGTGATATGCGCGGCGCGATCACCCTGCTCTCTGCCGTCAAAGGTTAAGCAGGCTCGCTCGCCAATTCAGCAAAGGACGCTTTGTTCTGACAATACTGCGGGGGCTCGTCTCCCGCAGATGCGTTTTTGAGCCAATGCTTACAATGTTCAGGCGATGGGCAGGCACGGCAGCGGGTGATGTGTTCTGCATATTCAGCCGTCGTAATCCGCCCTTCGCGCATGGCCTCTGCCAGATCGACTTCGCAGTGTTTTGCCATAGCGAGGGTCAGCCAAAAATGTTCCCGAATATCGCCCAATCGCTGCATCGGTTCGTCCCTTATAAGTCTTTATCCAATCAGCAGCGTTTTGCGCGATCCCAAGGGCTTCCGCATTGCGCCAGATCAAAACGCCTCTCCGTTGACGCATATCAAGGCACCTAAACCGCAACGGGTTTAGTGTTCCCGATCATACGCACAGAGAGGACGACATCATGACGGAAACCGCCGCCACGCCTGCACCCGACGTTCAGGTCACCGCAGTAGAAGCACACGTGCCCAAGCCGCCTGTACGTCGCCAGAGACGTATGGCGCGCGTCCCCTATGAGGTCGAGAAAGCCAAACTTCAGGCGGAACTGCTCAAGGTGCAACATTGGGCCCAAGAAACAGGCCAGAAATTCGTCATCCTCTTCGAAGGCCGTGATGCTGCGGGCAAAGGCGGTACCATCAAACGGTTTATGGAGCATTTGAACCCGCGTCATGCGCGGGTTGTAGCCCTGAATAAGCCGAGCGAAACAGAGCGCGGCCAGTGGTTCTTTCAGCGATATATCGAACATCTGCCAACGGCGGGTGAAATGGTGTTCTACGACCGCAGTTGGTATAACCGCGCAGGTGTCGAGCGGGTCATGGGGTTCTGTGAACCCAACGAATACCTAGAGTTCATGCGCATGACCCCCGACCTCGAACAGATGCTCGTGCGGTCTGGTATTCGGCTTTATAAATACTGGTTCTCTGTCACCCGAGACGAACAGCTTCGCCGCTTTAAAGCCCGCGAAACCGATCCGCTGAAACAGTGGAAGCTATCCCCGATTGATAAGGCGTCACTCGACAAATGGGATGACTACACCGAGGCAAAAGAGGCGATGTTCTTTTACACGAACACCGCCGATGCGCCGTGGACCGTGGTTAAATCGAACGACAAAAAGCGGGCGCGGATCAATTGTATGCGCCACTTCCTGTCGACGCTCGATTATCCGGGCAAAGACCCGTCAATCGCGGTCACACCAGACCCAGAGATCGTAGGCTCTGCGGATAAGGTCATCCACACCGACGAACATATTCTGGGCAAGGCGCTCCACCCCGAAACGCGCAAGGTCAGCCGCTCGTCGCCAACCTAAAAAGGATCACGACCCAAGCCATTCCGACGCCCACGGCAGAGACCGCAACAGCGGCGCTGCCTGCGTCTTTGGCTTGGCCTGCGCGGTCACGGCGCTGGGTTGAGATGTCATCGACAACGCGTTCAATCGCGGTGTTGATGCACTCCATCGCCAAAATGAAAATACCGCCCATGATGATGAGTGCGGTCTCACCTGCAGTCAGGGGCAGAATAATCGCCAAAGGGATTGAGACCGCATTGGCCCAAATCCACTGCATCAGGGATTGTTCTGTTTTCCAAACGTGAACCCATCCCTGCCATGACCAAATAGCCCTTTGGCGGACGCGCATAATTCCTTGCATGATCTTCCCCACTGACCGCTCCTCTCTGCCATTGGTGCAGAGAAGTCTAATTCGGGGTTCATAGCAGCGCGAGTTAAAAGCTATGTGTCAGTGTCAGATTGCCCCCACGGCACGGCGCACAGCGGCAACACGATCCGCGTTTGCAGGGTGCGATCCGAGGAACCGATCACCTGGATCAGGAATACGGGCAAAGAACGCAGCCCCGCGCAGCGCATCATAGCCTGCGGCGGTCACGATACGGGCGGCCATTGTGTCGGCCTCTAGTTCGTAATCTTTGGAATAAGCACGAGACGCCACGGCAGCGCCAATTTCTCGCGCGGCCTGCACATTCGACGGAAGGCCCGTCCCAGCAACGCCCGCCAGCTCGCCAAAGATCATCGCCCCGACCGCCGCATTGCGCTGTGTCCGTTCCAGATGCCCCGCAATATGGTGCGAAGCCTCATGCGCCAGAACAAAGGCGAACTCGTCCTCGTTCTGGATGTCATCCAGTAGAGCCAGCGTAAACGCGATCACAGGCCGCCCCGACCGATCCACGGTCTGAAACGCGTTGGCCTGCGCACCGGGGGTGTCATCAATCACAATGCGGAAATCGCAGTTTCGACGCGCATCTGTCCGAACGCAGATCTCTTCGACAAAAGGTTCCACGTCCTGCACCACGGCCACGAACATATTCGCGGTTTGGCGATCAGGCGTGACGGTGGGTGTCTTTGGCGAAACAGAGGCCGCAGTGATCGGTGGCATTGAACAGCCCGCCAATCCCAAAACGCCGAACATAAGAATGAGGAACGCCCGCATTGGCCTCTCGCTTTGCTTTGGGGCACCTTATCATTCCGCCGACTGCCCGTAAGCCCCTGATGCCGCGTCCTCACGGGATTGGCATCGCCTCTTTTCAAGTCGCAATTGCAGGTCTAGGCTGATCTCATGTTTACGATTGAACACGATTTCGATGCCACCGTCGTGACCTTGGTCGACGAAGACGCAGCCTTTTTGCAAGAGGATGTGACCGTCTCGGCGTTTGAGGATTGCATCACGGTTCAGCAATTGGACCCACGCACCGATCAGGTCGTTAAAATCACCCTGTCGCTGAGCCAGCTCCGCGATCTTGAGGCGGCATTGGACCTACCCGAAGGCGTCTATCGTCTGCGCAAGGACGGCTAGACGATCCGAAACACCTTGTCCCGCGATGTTGCCCCACGGATCAGATCGAGCCGCGTTTTGGGCACGCCCAGCGCCTTGGACAGCAGCTTGACCACCGCTTTGTTCGCTTTGCCGTCCTCTGGGACCGTGGTCACGTAGACACGGATCGCATCATCTTCGACGAGGATACGGTCACGGCTGGCCTTGGGCGTCACCCGCACAGCGATTTCAGCGCCCTCAACGGCAAGATGGGAAAGATCAGTCATAGCGACGGGTTTAATCTGCGGCTGCGTATAATTCTACCGATTGAATTCGATCCCGTTAATGCCGATATCCCTATTGAAGCAGGAGATTTTGATGACCGACACGACCATTCCGCCCCTCACCCGCAATGACGCCGCCGTAGATTTCCTTTTGACCCGCCGGTCGCGTCCCGCAAAAACGATCAAAGGGCCGGGGCCAGATCGTGCAGCATTGGAAACCATCCTGACCGCCGCAGCCCGCACACCCGACCACGGCGCATTGGTTCCGTGGCGGTTTATCGTGTTGGGCAAAGAGGCCCTCGAAACCTACGCAGGTGCGCTGCAAGCGGCAGGAGAGCGGCTGGGTATCGAACAAGGCAACATCGACAAACCTGCAACCGTCTACGCACAGTCCCCTTGCGCCGTAGTGGTCGTCTACAGCCCCAAAGACGCGGCCAAAGTCCCTGCGATTGAACAGCAGTATTCGGCGGGCGCAGTGTGCCTCAGCCTCGTGAATGCGGCACTTGCCACGGGTTGGGCTGCGTCATGGGTGTCGGGCTGGCATAGCCACGATCCGCAGTTCACCGCCGAACAGTTGGGCGTCACTTCGGACGAAAAGGTCGCTGGCATCATCCATATCGGCACCGAAGGCATGGTGCCCCCCGAACGCCCGCGTCCTGACCTCAACCAGATTGTGACGTGGAAATGATCCTCGGTGATTTCTTGAAGGCCGTCGCTCAACTGGGTGATAGCCGTTTCCAGCGGGTTGTAATGCTCGGCATCGGGCTAACCATTGC
>JAYPVO010000112.1:0-7321 GCA_038134645.1 Paracoccaceae bacterium | reverse complement strand
CCGCGTGCACAGCAATCCATGCCGCCAATGTGGCTGAGGATCAGGTCTTCGGCGTCGAGCGACTGACGACGGATACGTGCGTCAAAGTTGGTGCCGCCTTTGGTAAAGCCGCCAGCCTTGAGAACCTCGTAATAGGCCAGCGCCATTTCCGGAACGTTGTTCGGGAATTGGTCGGTGTCCCAGCCAGACTGGTAATCGTTGCGGTTCATGTCGATCGAACCCAGCATGCCCAGCGACCCAGCCAAGGCCAGTTCGTGTTCAAAGCTGTGACCCGCAAGGATCGCGTGGCCTTGTTCGATGTTCATCTTCACTTCGTTCTCAAGGCCGAAGCGTTTGAGGAAGCCGTAAACGGTCGCGACGTCGAAATCATACTGGTGCTTGGACGGCTCTTGGGGTTTCGGTTCGATCAGGATCTGACCGTCCCAGCCCATCTTGTGCTTATACTCGACCACCATTTCGAGCATCCGCGCCGCATGTTCGGCCTCTTTGGTGAGGTCGGTGTTCAGTAGGGTTTCATAGCCCTCACGGCCGCCCCACAGAACATAGTTCTCACCGCCTAGCTTCATCGTTGCGTCCATGCACGATTTGATGGTCGCAGCAGAGTAGGCAAAAACCTCTGGGTCAGGGTTGGTCGCCGCACCCGCCATGAAACGACGGTGGGTAAAGAGGTTCGCGGTGCCCCAAAGCAGTTTCGTCTTTGAGGTTTCCATCTTCTGCGCAAAGTAATCGACAACCTCTTCGAGGTTGCGTTTGTTTTCGGCAAAGGTCTTGCCCTCGGGGCGCACGTCGAGGTCGTGGAAACAGAAAAACGGCGCGCCGAGGATATCGAACATCTCAAACGCCACATCAGCCTTCAGTTTCGCGGCATCCATCGAGTCACCGAACCACGGGCGATCAAAGGTGCGGCCACCGAACGGGTCGCCGCCTTCGTAGGCAAAGCTGTGCCAGTAGGCGACGGCAAAGCGCAGGTGGTCTTCCATCCGTTTGCCCATGACGACTTCGTCGGGGTTGTAGTAACGGAATGCAAACTCGTTCTCAGTCTCGGGGCCTTCGTATTTGATGGCCTGAATACCTTTAAAGAAATCGGTCATAGGAACCTCTAGTTTAGTGACTTAAGCGCCTTATAGGCCGCTTGATAATCAGCGTGGCGTGCAAGGAATGCCTCTTGCAGCGCAGGAATTGGATCAATGGTGCGGGCGATTTGCGGGGCGCTTGCGGCGGCGGTGGTTTCACCTGTTGCAGCCATCAGACCCAAGCGGGCCGCGCCGAACGCACCGCCATAGTCACCAGCCACAGGCAAGCCGATCGGCATGCCGAGCATGGTTGCGATCGCCTGCACCCAGTAGTCAGACTTGGACCCGCCACCAACGGCGATCAACCGTTCGATCTGTGTGCCAGTGGAGGTCAGCGCGTCAAAGCTATCACGCACCGCAAAGGTAACACCCTCAAGCACCGCACGTGTCATCGCCGCGCTGTCGGTCGCGTGGTCGAGGTGCAGGAATGAGGCGCGGATGGTCGCATCATTGTGCGGTGTCCGCTCGCCGCCCAAGTAGGGCAGGAACAGTGTGCGGGCAGGGGCGGTGAGCGGGCCAAGTGCGCCCGTAAGGTCCGCAGGTGCCGCGCCCATCACGCGACCAAACCAGTTCATCGCGTCCGCAGCCGCAAGGATCACGCCCATCTGATGCCATGTGTCAGGCAGCGCGTGGCAGAAGGTGTGCACAGCGCTCGCCGCGTCAGGCGAATACGCATCGCAAGCCGCAAAGAGCACACCAGAGGTGCCGAGGCTGATAAACGCATCGCCAGATTTCACAACGCCCACGCCCACGGCGCTCGCTGCGTTGTCACCGCCGCCGCCAGCCACGACGACATTGGCGGGCAGTCCGAATTGCGCGGCAATGTCCGCCCGTAGGGTGCCCGAAACATCGGAACCTTCGACGAGACGCGGCATGTGATCGCGTGTCAGGTGGGTCGCTTCGAGTAGGTCATCGGACCACGCCCGTGCCCCCGTATCGAGCCACGACGTGCCCGCCGCATCCGACATCTCAGCGACGTGTTCACCTGTGAGCCAGAGGCGCAGGTAATCCTTGGGCAGGAGAACCTTAGCGAGTTTGGCGAAAACTTCGGGTTCGTTGTGGCGAACCCAGTCGATTTTCGGTGCAGTAAAGCCCGGAAAAACGATGTTGCCCGTCAGGGCACGGAACCGCGGGTCAGCATCCAGCGCTGCCGCCTCAGCCGAGGACCGCGTGTCGTTCCAGAGGATGCAGGGCCGTAGCACTGCATCCGAGGCATCCAGCAACGTTGCGCCGTGCATATGACCCGAGAGGCCAATGGCGCGTACACCGTCGAGCGAGAGTTTGGACTTGAGAGCACCTAGAACAGTCTGCGCGGCTGTAATCCAATCCGCAGGGTCCTGTTCTGACCAACCATCTGCCTTGCGGCTGACGGTGAGGGGGGCTGTCGCTTCGGCGAGGATAGTTTGGGAATCGTCAATGACGATCCCCTTTAGGCCCGAAGTGCCTAGATCAAGTCCAATGTACATTATGCTGCCAGATGTTCCGGTTTACGTCCAAGGATGATCATCGCGAGGAGGTCGTCCTCGGTCACTTCATCTACCTTCACAACGCCGACCAGCTGACCGTTCTTCATAACCGCCGCGCGGTCACAAAGCTGTTTTACCGCATGCACATCGTGGTCGATCAAGAAGATGCCAAGGCCTTGTTTCTTCAGCTCTTGGATCAGCTCGGCCACCATCTGTGTTTCATGCGGGCCAAGCGCCGCTGTCGGTTCATCCATGATCAGGATTTTGGCGTTGAAATACACCGCACGTGCAATCGCAACCGACTGACGCTGACCGCCCGAAAGCGCGCTCACGGGTTCGTTGAACTTGCGGAAGTTGGGGTTGAGACGCGCCATGATCTTGCGTGTCTCAGCTTCCATCTTGGCCTCGTCGAGCATACCCGACTTGGTTACGATTTCACGGCCCAAGAACAGGTTCGACGCTGCATCGAGGTTATCCGCCAGCGCGAGCGTCTGGTAGATGGTTTCGATGTTGTACGAACGGGCGTCACGCGGGTTGTTGATCTCAACGGTCTGGCCGTTGATCAGCACTTCGCCTGCGTCTTTTTTATACGCGCCCGACAGACATTTGATCAGGGTCGATTTGCCTGCACCGTTGTGACCCAAGAGGCCGACAACTTCGCCCGGATAGAGGTCAACGCTGACATCATCCACGGCCTTAATACCGCCGAATGCGATTTCGATGTTCCGCAATTCGACAAGAGGGTTTTGCGTGTTGGTCATTGTCACGTCTCCTTACTTTGAACGGCTGCGGTAAAGGTTGTCGAGGTAGACTGCGATCACGAGAACGCTGCCGACGACGATCTGTTGAACTGCGGTATCAAAGCCGATCAGAACCATGCCGGTCTGAAGGCTCTGCATCACCAGCGCACCGAGGATCGCACCGTAGATCGTGCCAACACCACCAGCGAGCGACGTGCCGCCGATAACGGCTGCCGCGATCACGTAAAGCTCGTCCAGAAGACCAAGAGCGTTGGTTGCGCTGTTCAGACGAGCAGAGGCAACAACAGCCGAGAGGCCAGCCAGAGCACCCATCAGCGCGAAGATGCGCAGGGTCATCCAACGAACGTTGATACCAGCCAGAGCAGCAGCTTCGGGGTTACCACCGATCGCAAAGACGTAGCGACCAAAACGGGTGCGGGTCATCAGGATGGTCATCATGATACCGACCACCATCAGGATGATCACAGGGATAGCAAAACCGTGGCTGATGAAGAGACCTTCAGCAGGAACCTCTACGCCGTTCTTCGCCGCCCATTGGTTCACGATACCTTTGGGCCACGGGTAGGAGTTCACCAGAAGAACCGCACCAACCACAATCGCACAGCCCAGACCGCCGACGAACAGTTCAGCCCACATCGGACGCAGCGGGAAGTCGTGCTCGATCCGATTGCGACGACCTGCGTAGATCAGCCAGACGATACCCGCGCAGGCGAGACCACCAACGATCCAGCTGCCAGTTGCGCCCACGGTGCCGTAAGGTCCGCCGCCCAAAAGCTGGAAGGTCGCGTCAACGGGGGAAATGGTTTTGCCGTTGTTCGACAGGAATGCAGCACCGCGCCAGATCATCAGACCGCCAAGGGTCACGATGAACGCAGGGATGCCACGATAAGCGATCAGCCAGCCGTGGAACGCGCCGATGATAGCACCACACAGGATGCCAACCGTTGCGGTGATGATCCAGATCGAAGGGTTCCCGAGGCCGAGGTATTGCGGAAGGATCTCGACCTGCAAAATACCCATGATCATACCGGTCACACCAACAAGCGAGCCCACCGAAAGGTCGATGTTACGCGTGATGATGACCAGAACCATGCCCGTCGCCATGATCCCGATGGAGCACATCTGAACGGACAAGTTCCACAGGTTACGTGGTGTGAGGAAGGCGCCGAAATCGTTAAAGATCACGCCATACATGTGAAACCCGATCCAGATCGCCAGCAATGCGCCGACCATGCCCAAGAGGCGGGTATCAATCTCGGTTGCACGCAGGAATCGCGCGATCGGCCCCGTCTTCGACGTGGAGCCGGTGGGTTTATTAGAGGTGTCGGTCATGGAACCTTCCAAATATCTGCTTGGTACGCAGTGTGCAGAGCTCAAGCCTGATAGGGGTGGCAAGCTACTGCGGGCGTTTTAGGACAACAAAGCGTCCGAATTCTAACTTCAATGAGTGTCGGGTGCCAAACCGAAGTCTGGCACCCGTGTCTTAGGCTTAGTTACAGCCGTCAACGCCTGCGATTGCGCCTTCACATGCCTGCTCTTTCGAGATGTGGCCTGCGTCGATTGCAACGCTGAGGTTTGCGCGGGTCAGCGGTGTCGGGGAGAGAAGGATCGCGTTCATTTCGATACCTTTTTCGCCGCCCGAGAACTTCACAGCGCCTTCGATTGCGTCAAGAGCGGTGCCCGATGCCAGAGCCGATGCGATTTCACCAGCTGCAGTGCCGAGCTGACGGGAGTCTTTCCAAACCGAAACGGTCTGGGTGCCACGTGCAACGCGGTTGATCGCAGCCAAGTCGCCGTCCTGACCACCAACTGGGATCACGAGACCCTGAGCGGAGAGAGCAGCAACAACACCACCAGCCATGCCGTCGTTCTCGGAGAGAACAGCGTCAACTTCGTTGTTGTTTGCGGTCAGGATCTGCTCCATGTTTTTCTGAGCATTTTCAGGCTTCCAGCTGTCCGAGAACGCTTCGCCAACGATGGTGATTTTGCCAGCAGCAACGTCGTCGCCGATAACTTCCATCATACCCTGAAGCAGGAACGCAGCGTTCGGGTCACCTGGGTCACCTTTGATGATCGCGTAGTTGCCTTCTGGAACTTCTGCCGAAACGGTTTCAGCGATGATGCGACCAACGCCGATGTTGTCGAAGGTCAGGTAGAAGGTGCGGTCGTCTTCGATCAGACGGTCGTAACCAACAACCGGAATGCCCTCTGCCGCTGCCATTTCGATAGCCGGGCCGATTGCGTCTTTGTCCCAAGCGTTGATGATCAGTGCGTTAACGCCCTGAGCGATCAGTGCTTCGATGTCAGCAAGCTGTTTGGTGGACGACGACTGAGCGTCTGCGGACACGTAGGTGTCGCCAGCTGCTTCGATTGCTGCAACCATTGCTGCTTCGTCGATTTTCCAACGCTCTTCCTGGAAGCTCGCCCAGGATACGCCGATTTTCATTCCCTCAGCCAGAGCAGCAGAGCCGCTGAAGCCAGCAACCGCTACGGCAGCCGCGATAATTGCCTTATGCATAGTGTTTCCTCCCATAGAATTCTATCAACGAAGACGCTTTTTCTTCGTAGGCTTCACTAGCTTGACTGATTAAATTCAATTGTCAAAATAAAAAATTCATAAAATGCTGAAAATTTATGGACAGCAGGGATTTTTCGCCTGAATAATGCACCTACCAGCGGAAAATTCGGAGGAAATCTTTTCGCAGGTGCAGAAATAGTTCAGGAGGTGAACTTATGGAGGCGGGGTTGGAGGAGGTCGTTCTCGAATCACAGCAAGCACAAGAAGGGTGCGGGCCGATTAACCTTGTGGGGTTGCGTGATTCCAAGACTCTCCGTCAGCAAGTCTTTGAACAAGTCCGTGCAAACGGACAGGTTTCGCGTGCGATGATTGCGCGGACTTTGAACGTTTCTCCGGGTTCTGTGACCTCCATTACGGCCGAATTGATCGCCGAAGGCTACCTGCGTGAGGTCGAAGGTGCTGCTCGCGAGGCGGGTCGGGGGCGTCCACCCGTTGCGCTTCAGGTTGTCCCTGAGGTGAAGCGGGTGATTGGAATCAAGCTTTCCGACGAACGTCACACCGCCGTTTTAACCGACTTCGCGGGGCAAGTGGTTGCCTCTGCCGCACTGGAAATTCCGACCACAAAGAAGTCCCTCACGGTCGTCTTGGACGAACTCGAAGAACTGGTAGAGCGTCTGATGACGACCGCAGGCCTGCCATTCTCGGCTGTTTCGGGAATCAGTGTGGGGATCTCTGGTGTCGTCGATCATTCTTGCGGATTGGTCACGTGGTCCCCGCTGATGATCGAAACCGAAGTCGCATTACAAGACGCCATAGCCGAACGGTTCAACTGTCCTGCTCACCTCGAAAACGACGCCAATATGCTCACGCTGGCGGAATTGTGGTTCGGCGCTGGCCGCAGCCGTAGCGATTTTGCCGTTGTTACGGTCGAACACGGTGTGGGTATGGGCATGGTGATCAACAACCAGCTCTATCGCGGCACCCGTGGCATGGGCATGGAGCTTGGTCATATCAAAGTGCAACTTGATGGTGCTCTGTGCCGCTGTGGTCAGCGTGGTTGTCTCGAGGCTTATCTCGCGGACTATGCACTGGCACGTGAGGCATCGACTGCACTGGGTATATCGCGGAACAATACGCAAAGTTTGCCCGTCATGCTCGAAACGCTCTACGAGCGAGCCAAGTCGGGCAACCGAAGCGCGCGGACTATTTTCCTGCGGGCAGGGCGCTATTTGGCGGTCGGTTTGTCGAACATCATCAACCTGTTCGATCCAGAGCTGATCATTCTGTCGGGCGAACGGATGCGGTTCGACTACCTTTACGCCGCTGAAGTTCTTGCTGAAACGCACTCGCTCACGCTCAATCAGGCGCGACCAAGAAGTAAAATTGAAATCCAGACGTGGGATGACTTAGTCTGGGCCCGAGGGGCAGCGGCGCTTGCGCTGAGTGAATTGACCAATCGGGTCTTTGGAGAGACGAAGTTACCAGCATGAAATACCTAACGCT
>JAYPVO010000111.1:0-7374 GCA_038134645.1 Paracoccaceae bacterium | reverse complement strand
CCTTTGTGCTAACCACGTCTGTCTGGCTCATTGCTGCCATTGCAGGCGCCGTTCCACTCTACGTTTGGAACCTTACGTTCGTGGATGCCCTGTTCGAAGCAATGTCAGGGATCACGACCACTGGCTCCACCGTCATGAGTGGTTTGGATTCGACGCCAAAGGGCATCATTTTTTGGCGTGCATTGCTTCAGGGTCTCGGCGGTGTCGGGTTTATCGTCACAGGCATGGCGCTTTTGCCGATCCTCAAGGTCGGTGGGATGCAGCTGTTTCGGACAGAAAGTTCGGACAAAGGCGAAAAAGAACTCCGCAATGCGACGATGTTTGCCTCTGCGACTCTGAAAATTTACCTCGGCCTGATTGGCCTTTGTGCGGTCATCTATGCGATTGGCGGGATGAATGCCTTTGACGCCATCACCCATGCGATGACGACCCTCTCAACGGGCGGCTATTCGGGATACGATGCCTCTTTCGGTCATTTCCAAAGTTCGTTCCTTCAATGGTCTGCAACGCTCTTTATGTTGCTCGGGTCGTTGCCGTTTGCGTGGTATATCCGCGTGATCTACCGCCGCACGTTCCATAGCGAACAAGTCGTGGCGATGCTCTGGACCCTGCTCTTTGTGATCGTGACGCTGACGGTCTGGCTGTCGATTTCGAACAGTTTACCCGCGTTAGATGCCTTGCGAATGGTAGCCTTTAACGTGGTCTCGGTCGTGTCGACCACGGGCTACGCCACGACGGACTACACGCTCTGGGGGCCATTCGCGGTCGCTTGTTTCTTTGTGCTGACCGCTGTGGGTGGCTCCACTGGGTCCACCGCTGGCGGAGCCAAGGCGATGCGGTGGCTTTTGGCCTACCGCACTGTGATCACCCGCCTCAAGATCACCTACTCCCCCAGCCGCGTCGCTCTGATCAAATACGAAGGCCATCAGGTCGAAGATGACGTCATGAGCGGTGTGATTGCCTTTCTCGTGTTCTACATCGGCACCTTCGCGCTTTTGACCTTTGCTCTGGCGATGTTCGGTCTGGATTTTGAAACCGCATCGAGCGGCGCATTGACGGCATTGGCGAACGTCGGCCCCGGCGTCGGAGAGATAATCGGACCTGCGGGCAACTTTTCCACGCTCAGCGACCCAGTGAAGCTGATCCTCGTCTTTGGCATGTTCCTTGGGCGGCTAGAGATCCTCACGGTCTTTGTCCTCTTTACCCCCGTGTTTTGGCGCGAGGCGCTGGCCTAACCCCGAAACCACAGTTTTTCCCGCCTCTCTGCCCGATCAACGGGCGCAGAGCCTTGCGGGTTCTGGCCTGCGGCGTTAAACGCGACAACGACCCAAATATTCGGAGAGGCCCATGTCGATCGACACGGATACCGCCCGCCGCGTGGCAAAACTGGCCCGCATCAAGGTGGAAGAAGACGCACTGCCCGCACTGGCGCAAGAATTCAGCGCCATCCTCGGCTTTATCGAGCAACTGGAAGAAGTGGATGTAGACGGCATCGAACCGATGACCTCTGTCACGCCACAACGCCTGAAACGCCGCGACGACGTCGTGACCGATGGCAGCCAGCAGCAAGCCGTGCTGAAAAACGCGCCCGATGCGCGTGAAGGGTTCTTTGCCGTGCCGAAGGTGGTGGAATAATGACCGATCTGAACAAACTCACCATCGCCGAGGCGCGTGATGCGCTGAAAAAAGGCGAAACGACCTCTGTCGCCCTGACCGAAGCCTGTCTGGCCGCCATCGACGCCCAAGGCGTTCTGAATGCTGTGGTTCACAAGACCCCAGAACTGGCGATGGAACAGGCCAAAGCAGCGGATGCGCGCGGTTACGCGGACGCCCCTGCCCTGTCGGGTATCCCTCTCGGGATCAAAGACCTGTTCTGCGTCAAAGGTGTCGACACCCAAGCGGCGTCGGGAATCCTCAAGGGTTTCAAACCTGAATACGACAGCACCGTCACGACCAAGCTGTTTGAAAACGGCGCGGTTATGCTCGGTAAGACGAACATGGACGAATTCGCGATGGGTTCGTCGAACGAACATTCGGCTTACGGCCCGTCCGTGAACCCGTGGAAGGTCGATGACCGTCAACTGACACCCGGTGGGTCCTCGGGTGGTTCGGCGTCGGCTGTTGCGGCTGACCTCTGCATTGGTGCGATCGGCACTGATACAGGCGGTTCGATCCGTCAGCCTGCTGCCTTCACTGGCACCGTCGGCATCCGCCCGACCTATGGCCGTGTGTCGCGCTATGGCATCGTCGCCTACGCATCATCGCTGGACCAAGCAGGCCCGATGACCAAAACCGTGCGCGACACCGCGATCATGCTGACCGCCATGTCGGGCCACGACATGCGTGACAGCACCAGCGCCGACATCGCCGTTCCTGATTTCGAAGCCGCCCTCACAGGCGACATCAAAGGCAAAACCATCGGTATTCCGCGCGAATACCGTCTGGACGGCCTGAACGCTGAGATTGCAGGTCTTTGGGACAAAGGGGCAGACATGCTCCGTGACGCGGGCGCTAAGGTCGTTGACGTAAGCCTGCCGCACACCAAATACGCGCTGCCTGCCTATTACGTGATTGCCCCTGCTGAGGCCTCGTCGAACCTCGCTCGCTATGACGGCGTGCGGTTCGGTCACCGCGCCACCCTCGGCGCTGGCGACGGCATCAACGAGATGTACGAGAAAACCCGCGCCGAAGGCTTCGGCGCCGAAGTACAGCGCCGCATCATGGTCGGCACCTATGTGCTCTCGGCTGGTTTCTACGACGCCTACTACAACCGCGCCCGCAAGGTCCGCACCCTGATCAAGCGCGACTTTGAAAACGTGTTTGCAAGCGGCGTTGACGCGATCCTCGCCCCGACCACCCCGTCGCCCGCCTTTGGCATTGGCGAAGTGTCGGATGCTGATCCAGTGCAGATGTATCTCAACGACGTGTTCACCGTGACGCTGAACCTCGCGGGTCTTCCGGGTGTGTCCGTGCCTGCGGGTCTGGATGCCAACGGCCTGCCGCTTGGCCTGCAGCTGATCGGCAAACCGTGGGAAGAGGCTGATCTGCTGAACATCGCCTATTCTCTCGAAGGGTCCACCGGATTTGTAGCCAAGCCACAGAAGTGGTGGTAAACGGCGGTAAATCTGGGATTAGAGGGTCACGGTATGGGTTTGAATAAACTGTGGTTGGTTGGATCGGCGCTTTCGGTTCTGGTCGCTTGTGGAGAGACTGTTCCGGCCAGCAATGGTCCCGGCTTTGGAGATCCGCTGGATTGGCAACGTGAAAACGCGCTGACGGGTGCACCTGTGCAGTCGACGTCACTGTCGTCGACCACCAACACATCCCAAGCGATCCCAACGGGTCAGCTGATCTCTGCTGGTATTCTGCCTGAAACCTCTGGTGACGGCACCGCCACCTACGTGCGCAGCACTGGTGTCGAAGCCTCGCCAAGCAACGCAGCCCCGACCCTGATCGGCGCGAACCTGTCGGACGAACAAGATTTCCAAGCCGTCTCGGCTCGTGAAACCATCCAGTCCGACGCAGAACGCCGTGCAGCTCTGGCCTCGCAATACGAAGTGGTGCAGCCGACCGCGCTGCCGACCCGTGTCGCCTCTGGCCCGAACATCGTGGAATACGCGCTCTCCGCGCCCAACACCAAAGGTCAGGAATGGTATAGCCGTTTCATGTTCTCTGGCGAAGGTCGGTTCCTGCGCAACTGCGCCAAATACGCCAGTGCGGATGAGGCGCAACGTGACTTCCTCGCCCGTGGTGGCCCTGACCGCGATCCGCGCGGGCTCGACCCTGATGGCGACGGCTTTGCCTGTGGCTGGGATCCAGCCCCCTACATCGCCGCAGCTCGTTCGAGCGGCAACTGATCCGCAAGGTGACATCCCCCAATTTCGGGCCGCGACGTGACAACGCGCGGCCCGACCTCGTTGTGATCCATTACACCGCGATGGCCGACTGCGATGCGGCAGAGCGGGTCTTGTGTTCCCCCGATTACGAAGTCTCTGCCCACTACCTCATCACCACCCATGGCGAGGTGATCCAACTCGTCGACGAGACCGACCGTGCGTGGCACGCAGGTGCTGGCGCATGGGGTAGCGTCACAGATGTGAATTCTCGATCCATCGGCATCGAACTGTCCAACATCGGCACAGCCCCCTTTGCAGCCGCCCAAATGGACGCGCTGGAAACCCTGCTCTGCGGCATCATGGATCGCTGGACCATCCCGCCCGAACGCGTGATCGGCCACTCTGACCTCGCCCCTGGGCGCAAGATAGATCCCGGCGCACGCTTCGATTGGACTCGTCTGGCGCGTCAAGGTCTCGCTATTCGTGCGAGGTCCACGCCGACGGCCCCTGTAAATCTCGCCACATTCGACGCACTGCTGACCACTATCGGCTATCCGCAGGTGCCGACTGAGACGCGCCTCTCGGCTTTTCGGCTACGTCACAGACCCCATCACACAGGGCCGCTCGACGGAACGGATATGGCGTTGGCGCTCGATCTGGCGAAACGGTTTCCCGCCGCTTAGCGTTTGGCGGCAAAGAACGATTTGAGCATCTCTTCGGCCTCGCGCGCCGCAATGCCATCGTAAACCTCAGGCGCGTGATGGCACTGGGAATGCGAAAACACCCGCGGCCCCTGCGCCACGCCACCAGATTTCGGATCCGCCGCCCCGTAATAAAGCCGCCCGATCCGCGCAAACGATATGACCGCAGCACACATCGGGCACGGCTCTAGCGTCACATAGAGGTCATGCCCCACCAAACGCTCGCTCCCCAACTGGGCACAGGCCTCACGTATCGCCAGCGTTTCCGCATGGGCCGTTGGGTCAGACAACTCGCGTGTCCGATTTCCCGCCCGCGCCACGACCGATCCGTCAGGGGCAACAATCACCGCGCCCACAGGAACTTCGCCGCGGGTGGCGGCCAATCGCGCCTCATCTAGCGCCTGATCCATGTAGCTTGTGAATGTCATACCCCTCTTTTGTGCTGCCAATGCCTATAGCGCAAGCCCCCTGCCTTTGTGCCGCAAATATCCCGGGGGGTCTAAGGGGGGCAGCGCCCCCCCTGCCCGTTCAGTATTTTCGCACCTGCGCGTCAGGGATGATTGCGCCGCAACCCGCTTAGGCGCTATGGGACAGGTATGAGCACGCAAACACCGGACGGCGACCGCATCGCCAAAGTTCTTTCTCGCGCAGGCGTCGCATCTCGACGTGAAGCCGAACGTATGATCGCGGAAGGCCGCGTGAAGGTGAACGGGGTCGTCATCGACAGCCCTGCCCTAAACGTGAGCAGCAGTGACCGCATCATTGTTGACGGCAAACCCGTGTCTGAACCCGAACCCGCGCGTCTGTGGCTCTACCACAAGCCCGCTGGCCTTGTGACGACCGAGCGTGACGAGAAAGGCCGTGATACGGTCTTTGGCGCGCTCCCCGAAGATATGCCGCGCGTGATGAGCGTGGGACGCCTCGATTTGAATTCCGAAGGGTTGTTGCTTCTGACCAACGACGGGGAACTGAAACGCAAGCTCGAATTGCCCGCCACGGGCTGGCTGCGTCGCTACCGCGTCCGCGTCAAAGGCGATGGGTCGAAAATCGATATCGACGCGCTGCGCCGTGGTATCACCGTGGACGGCGTGAAATACGCGCCGATGGAAGTTGGCTTTGACCGTCAGCAAGGCGCGAACGCGTGGTACACCATCGCTCTGCGCGAAGGCAAAAACCGCGAAATCCGTAAGGCGATGATGGCCGTGAACGCCACCGTGAACCGCCTGCTGCGCGTGTCCTATGGTCCGTTCCAGTTGGGCAACCTCAAACCCGGTGAAGTCGAAGAGGTGAAACGCCGCGTTCTTCGGGATCAGATGGGGTGGGACAACGACCAAAAACCAGCCGAGACGCCAAAACCAAAACCCGTGCGCACCCGCAAACCACGTCCGCCACGTAAACCCTGACATTCAAGGCCTTGCTACCGACAGTTGCAAGGTCCATGTTACGTATTGGGAACTTGGGGGCTACCACAGGCGCAACGTCATGCGGATGTTGCGTTCAGGGGCTAGTCCTCCTGATTACGTGTGGAAGGTTTTGATGCCCAAATCTGTTAAAAACATCGCATACGCGCTTTTGATCATGCTGCTCTTTGGCACAACCTTTGGCTGGATCGGAGGTCTGTGATGGCGCAGAAATTCGGCGGCAAATACAGCCCACAGGCCCAGCAAAACGCGCCATCCTCTGCCGTCCCAGATCTTCGGGTCAAGGATGCGGCTGGCGCGCGCGCGAATGTTCTCTTCATCCCTGCGGCCATGCTCGGCTTTGTGTCGATCCGCGAAGGGGCGACATTGATGGTGGTGGGCCTCACGGCCGCCGCGCTGATGTTGCTTGGCGCATGGCTCACTCGCGAAGGGCTCCGCGCTGAGGCCGCCTATAACGCCCGCGCCATTGCTCGCCGCCCTGCTCTCCCTCGTAAAATCATTGGTTCGGTCCTGATTGGGGTCGCGGTGGCGCTGGCCTCTGTTCGCAGTGGATCGCCGATCCTCGCGGCACCTGCCTTTGGGATCGTAGCGACCGCGCTCTACCTCGTGGCCTTTGGCTTTGATCCTCTCAAAAACAAACGCATGGAAGGCATCGATGACTTCCAACAAGACCGCGTGGCCCGTGTCGCGGATGAGGCCGAAGACTACCTCTCTGCGATGGCCGATCATATTTCCACGCTCAAGGATCGTGCCTTGGACAATCGGATTGCGACCTTCCAATCCATCGCCCGCCGCATGATCCGCACCGTCGAAGAAGACCCCCGCGACCTCACCGGCGCGCGCAAATATCTGGGCGTCTATCTGATGGGTGCACGCGATGCCTCGGCCAAGTTTGCAGACCTTTACAAGAGAACGGGCGATCAGAGCGCCCGCGCAGATTACGAACAGCTGCTCATCGACCTCGAACAGAATTTTGCGGCACGCACCGACAAGATGCTGACCGACGATCGCAGCGATATGGATATTGAAATCAAGGTGTTGCGCGACAGGCTGCAACGCGAAGGCGTAAAGCCTCAGTAACAATGTCAAATTGACGGAGAACCATTATGTCCCAAGATATTCGCACCAAAGCCGAGGCCAGCTTGGCCAATGTTGAAAAAGTGACTGCCGTTGTTTTGGCAGAACCAGGCACAGAGATTGTGACCTTGGATCAGGCGGATGCGACCACCAGCGCCGAGATCACCAAACGTATTGCTGAACTCGACATGGAAGACACAAATTCCATCGTGCGCTTTGGCTCTTCCGCTCAAGCAGAACTGCAGGAAATCTCGCAGTCGATGCTTCAAGGTGTCCGCAACAAAGACGTTGGCCCCGCAGGTGACAGCCTGCGCAATATCGTGACCACGATCCGCGGGT
>JAYPVO010000110.1:0-7468 GCA_038134645.1 Paracoccaceae bacterium | reverse complement strand
ACGACCTACGGTACCCAAAACCGTCGCGCTACCAGGCTGCGCTACGCCCCGACTGCGCACCGTTTAGCGATGCTTTTCGGAATTGAAAAGCCCAAAGCGTGCTTTTTCTTAGTTACATGGCAGAGCGGCATTTTCTCCGATGGACGGATGCTGCAAAACATCGCCCTCTGACATGCCCAAACGCCCTGCTAGGCCGCCATTTATCTCTAAAACGAACTGAACCTGCGCCCCACCGTCAATCGGCGTGCGGTCGAGCGGAATCGCATTGGGATGAATACGGGTAATCGTGCCCGTCTCATCTGCGAAAATCATATCAAGAGGAATCAGTGTGTTGTGCATCCAGAACGCCACCTGATGCGGACGCTCATAGACAAACAGCATGCCCTCCATCGTCGGCATCTCGGGCACGTTCATCAGCCCTTGGGCCCGTTCGTTCGCGGTATCGGCCACCTCAACAGTGAACCGCGCCTGACCAAAGTCACCCCGAACAAGCACCTTATCTAAAGAACACGCCGCCGCGGCCGGCTGGGCCACGGCGGCGAGCGCTGCAATCAAAACCGCAGTTACGCGTCTAATTGAATGCTTTCCCAAATCAGAACCTCGACCGCCAGTTTACCGCGCTTTCCGTCGATGCTCTTCATGGCAATAGCTTCGCCAGGTTGTAGATCGGCGAGCCCAGAACGGCGAAGAACTTCGATGTGCACAAAGATATCTTCGGACGAACCAAAGACATTGGCAAACCCAAATCCCTTACCTTTGTCGAACCACTTCACCCGAGCAGGCAAAATGGCAGTATTCTCAAGCACTTCGGGATCAACATCCACGAGATCGGCCAGCATACTCCCGTTAGCTGGCATTTCTGGTGGTGCAATCGCGATTACTTCGGAAGCTTGGAACCCACGGTCTGTTTCTTGAACGATCAGTTCAATCTCAGATCCATCCGCAACAGAGCTTTGTCCGAAATTGCGCAGAACGTTTGCGTGTAGCAAAATATCCGCTCCGCCTTCGTCTGAAATGACAAAGCCAAAGCCTTTGCCAGGGTCAAACCATTTAACACGCCCCTTTACGGAGCGCCCATCAGTATTCTCAGTCATCATTCTTTCAGTCCCGCTGCGGACCCCCATCCGGCCGCAACTTCATCGCGTTAGGAGACCCGTTTTGTTCACAAGAAACAAGTCCCACCAACGTCGTTTTGATCAAATCAGGGATACAAACGATCCACGCTCCAAGGCGCTTGCATACCAGCGCGGGTCCAGCGGAAGCGGTCATGCAACCTAAACGCGCCATCGGCCCAGAACTCAATCTCAACCGGATGGATTCGGAACCCACCCCAAAACGGCGGACGCGCCGGATTGATTCCCTCTTTCGCGGTGACAACGGCCACTTCGGCCATCAACGTGCCGCGACTATCGAGAGGTTGCGATTGCTTGGACGCCCATGCCCCCAAACGGCTCTTTAGAGATCGCGAATGATAGTATTCGTCCGCCTGCGGTCCGTCCTCGCGTTCAATAGTGCCGCGCACACGGATTTGCCGACGCAGGGATTTCCAATGCATGACAAAGGCAGCCTTCCCTGCCCCCTCTAGCTCTTGGGCCTTTTTGCTCCCGTAGTTCGTGTAGAACACAAAGGCGTCGTCCTCGATCTCTTTGAGAAGCACCATCCGCGCGTTCGGCAGACCATCAGCGTCTACTGTCGACAGCGCGATAGCATTCGGGTCATTGATCTCGCTCTTTTCGGCTTCAGCCAACCATTCCCGCGCCAATTGGAACGGATCGTTGCCTGAAAAAATGCCAGTGCGGTCACTCATGATACCCTCTTCTCATTAACAAGGTGGGGCGCGTAACAAGCGCGTTTTGATACAACAACTGTGACGTTGCGTCTCACACAGGCTTGAAGCGACTGGTCCAATCGCCTACACCGAAGCGATATAACGCTAAAGGGGCAAGGGGGACAAAAATGTCGTCGCAACTCATGCAGGGCAAGCGCGGTCTAATTATGGGCCTCGCCAATGACAAATCAATAGCTTGGGGCATTGCCAAGGCACTTGCGGACGCAGGTGCGGAACTCGCCTTTTCCTATCAGGGCGAAGCACTGCTGAAACGGGTTGGCCCGCTCGCAGAACAGCTCGGTTCGAACACAGTTCTGCCGTGCGACGTATCTGACATGGACTCGGTCGATGCGCTGTTCGCAGAGCTTGAGAAAAAATGGGGCAAGATGGACTTCATCGTCCACGCCATCGGTTTCTCGGACAAAAACGAACTGCGTGGCCGCTATGTGGACACCACCCGCGAAAACTTCCTGATGACGATGGACATCTCTGTCTATTCGTTCACAGCCGTTGTTCAGCGCGCGGCAAAGATGATGACCGACGGTGGTTCGTGCCTCACCCTCACCTACTACGGTGCAGAGCGCGTGATGCCACACTATAACGTCATGGGCGTCGCCAAAGCAGGCCTCGAGGCTTCCGTGCGCTACCTCGCCGAAGATCTGGGCAAAGACCGTATTCGCGTCAACGCGATCTCGGCTGGTCCGATCAAAACGCTGGCCGCATCGGGCATCGGTGACTTCCGTTACATCCTCAAATGGAACGAATATAACTCGCCGCTGCGCAAAAACGTATCGATCGACGAAGTGGGCGGTTCCGCGCTCTACCTTCTGTCTGATCTCTCAACTGGCGTGACGGGCGAAACCCACCACGTTGACGCGGGCTACCACGTTGTCGGCATGAAAGCCGTCGACGCGCCTGACATGAACAAAGAGTAAAACATGACCGCCGCCGCATTTCTGTCGATCGTCTTGATTCACCTTGCGGCGGCGATTTCCCCTGGACCCAGCTTTGTCGTCGCTGTGCGCACCGCAGCCTCTGACGGGTTCAAGGTGGCAACCGCCCTCGCCTTTGGGTTCGGGCTCGGTGCGATCCTATGGGCCACGGCAGCGATGGCTGGCCTCGCCCTTCTCTTTGAAATTCTCCCCTCGTTGTTCATCGGCCTGAAACTGGTCGGTGCCGCGTTCCTGTTCTGGATCGCTTACAACATGTGGAAACACGCAAGCGAGCCGCTGGCAGAACCGACACCGGGCGCCGCGCCCCGCTCTGCTTTCTCTGCGATGCGCTATGGGTTCCTGACATTTGCCTCTAACCCAAAGCCTGCCGTGTTCTTTGGCGCTGTCTTTGTGGGCCTCGTGCCGCATGACACGCCCTTGCCGTGGCGTCTTGCCATACTTGCGGCTGTTTTCGCCAATGAAACACTCTGGTATATCGTCGTTGCTCGGGTCTTTTCTCTGCCCCGCGCGCGTGCTGCCTATTTGCGACTGAAGGCCGGTGTTGACCGGATGTTCGGCGGGCTCCTTGCCCTGCTCGGCCTGAAAATCGCCCTGACGTAAAGGACTGACCGAATGGCAAAGACCGATCTTCTGCCCCACGAAAAAGGGTTCCATGTGTCTTGGGACCAAATCCACCGTGACAGCCGCGCGCTGGCATGGCGTCTGGACGGGCAAGGTCCGGCAGAAGATGGATCGTGGAAAGCCATCGTTGCGATCACCCGTGGCGGCATGGCCCCCGCGATGATCATCGCTCGCGAATTGGATGTCCGCACCATCGATACGATCAGCGTCAAATCCTACAACCACCAGAACCAATCCTCGGCTCAAGTGCTCAAGGCACCCGACGCAGAGATCATGGGTGACGGCACGGGTATCCTCGTGATCGACGACCTCGTGGACAGCGGCAAAACGCTCGAACTCGTCCGCGAAATGTATCCCAACGCCCACTTCGCCACCGTCTACGCAAAGCCCAAAGGCCGCCCGCAGGTGGACACCTTCATCACCGAAGTGAGCCAAGATACGTGGATTTTCTTCCCTTGGGATATGGCGCTGCAATACGTGCAGCCCTACCGCGGAACCGATTAATCATCGGTTAAAGTTTCACATTTCGAACATTTTATGGCGCGAAAACCTATACTTTCGCGCCATTTTTATACAAAAGAATACATTTTCGCAGTTTTCCCAGCCCATTCAAAAAACCGCGCACACTGACGGTTTCCCGTGGCTCTCCGCTTGCACCTTATCGCCCGCCCGCCTATTCATTGCAGGCCTTGTTTGACAGGGTGAATAGAATAGTTTCAGGGGGGCCGAAGATGGCACGCGAAAAGAAGACAAAATTTGGCGTCTGGGTCATCTTGGGCCTTTTGTTCTTCAGCCTTGTTGGCTTCGGCACGACGAACCTATCGGGTCGCACGAATACCCTCGCGACCGTTGGTGAAAAAGAAGTCACCCTGAACCAATACGCGCTCGAACTGCGCCGTGGCATCGACACCTTCTCGGGTCAGATCGGCACACCGCTGAGCTTTGCACAGGCGCAATCGCTGGGCATCGACCAGCAGGTGCTAAATGACATCATCAACATGCGTCTGTTCGAAAACGAAGCGGCGCTGATGGGCGTCTCTGTGGGTGATCAACGTGTGCGTGACCGCGTGACCTCCAATCCGAACTTCCAAGGCTTCTCTGGCAGCTTTGACCGCGACGCCTACCGCGATGTTCTGTCCCGCATGGGCACCCGCGAAAGCGACTACGAACAAGCGCTGCGCGATGAAATGGCAGCGACCGCTCTCCAGATCGGCCTGACCGCTGGCTACACCGTTCCCGCTGGCTACATCGACGCGCTCGTGACCTATGCGGCCGAACGCCGTGACATCACTTGGGGTCAGGTGACAGAGGCCGCACTGACCGATGCGATCCCTACCCCAACTGAGGAAGAGCTCGCCATCTACCACGAGGCGCACCCTGCTGACTTCACCACGCTGGAAACCAAATCCATCGTCTATGCGGCGCTGACACCTGACATGCTGCTGCCAACGATTGAAGTGGACGAGACATCGCTCCGTAACCTCTACGACCAGCGCAGCGCAGATTATAACAGCCCAGAGCGTCGCTTGGTCGAACGCCTCGGCTTTGCGGACGAGGCCTCGGCCCAAGCCGCAATGGACGCGATCACCGCTGGCGAAACCGACTTTGACCAACTCGTTGCAGATCGCGGTCTGACGCTGGATGACGTGGACCTCGGCGACGTGGATCAGGCGCAACTGGCCGAAGCGGGCGATGCTGTCTTTGCAGCGGCCTCTGGTGACGTTGTTGGCCCGCTGCCCTCGCTGATCGGACCCTCGCTGTTCCGTATCAACGCCGTGCTTGAAGCGGAATCGATCCCGTTCGAAGTGGCCGTTGACGAACTCCGCGCCGAACTGGGCCGTGACCGCGCCCGCCGCGTGATCGGTGATGTTGCTGAACAAATGGCAGACCTGATTGCAGGTGGTGCCCGTGTTGAGGACCTCGCCACGCAAACCCAGATGGAACTTGGCTCGATCGAGTGGACTACGGCTTCGACCGACGGCATGGCCGCCTACCCTGAATTCCGTCAGGCCGCCGCTGCTGCACAGATCGGCGCCTATCCTGAACTGTTGGAAATGTCCGACGGCGGTATCTTTGCCCTGCGCGTCGACACGATCCAAGAGCCCGCTCTTCAGCCTCTCGAGGACGTTTTGGACGAGGTCACAGCCGCTTGGACACGCGACACAACCCAAGCCGCGATCCTCGCCAAAGCCGAAGAAATGGCCGTGGCTCTGACCAACGGTTCGCAGTTTGGTGATTTTGGCCTCGCCGCGAACATCGACGTTGATGTGATCCGCCAGACCTTCCTCGACTACACGCCCGAAGGCTTCATGATCCGCGTCTTCGAAACCGATGCGGGCGCTGGCTTTGCCCTGCCTTATAACGGTGGCGCGGTGCTGGCTCGTGTGGACGCCATCAATGCGCCGAACTTTGAGGACCCCGATGTGATCGCTGTGCGTAACACCATCTCGGCGCAGCTGTCGAACGGGCTTGCTCAGGATGCGATGCAGATCACGCTGTCCACCCTGCGCGGTGAAACCGAAATCAACGTTGTGCGCGAGGCCGTAAACGCGGTCCACGCCCAGATCCAATAAGGGAGCCGCACTATGGCCCTCAGCCCCGATTTCGAGAGCTTCCAACGTGGCTACGACGCTGGTGAAAACCAGATCGTCTACACCCGTCTGGCCGCCGACCTCGATACGCCAGTGTCCCTCATGCTCAAACTTTCGGGCGCGGGCAAAGATGCCTTCATGCTGGAAAGTGTGACAGGCGGCGAAGTCCGTGGTCGCTACTCTATCGTTGGCATGAACCCTGACCTGATCTGGCGCTGTGACGGCACCACGGCCCGCGTCAACCGCGCGGCCCGCTACGATGACGACGCCTTTGTCGAAGAAGAGGCCGATCCGCTGACCTCGCTGCGCAACCTGATTGCGGAATCGAAGATTGATCTGCCGGACGATCTGCCGGGCGCTGCGGCTGGCCTCTTTGGCTACCTCGGCTACGATATGATCCGTCTGGTCGAACACCTGCCCGACGTGAACCCTGATCCCATCGGCCTGCCCGATGCGATGATGCTGCGCCCATCGGTCGTGGCTGTCCTCGACGGGGTCAAAGGTGACGTGATCCTCGTGGCCCCCGCATGGGCGAACTCTGGCCTCTCGGCCAAGGCTGCCTTTGCCCAAGCCGCCGAACGCGTCAAAGAAGCCCAACGCGCCTTGGACCGCCCTGTCCCCGTCGACAGCCGCGAATTCCGCACCGCGCATGAGGCCGCCCCTGCCACGTCGAACTTTACCAAAGACGGCTATATGGCTGCGGTCGAAAAGGCCAAGGACTATATCCGCGCGGGCGACATCTTTCAGGTCGTGCCAGCCCAACGCTGGACCCAAGAGTTCCGCGAGCCGCCCTTTGCGCTCTACCGTTCGCTGCGCCGCACGAACCCTTCGCCGTTCATGTTCTTCTTTAACTTCGGCGGGTTTCAGGTCATCGGCGCATCGCCCGAAATCCTCGTTCGTGTGTTCGGCAATGAGGTCACCATTCGCCCCATCGCAGGCACCCGCCCCCGTGGC
The DNA here is from genome assembly GCA_038134645.1 of Paracoccaceae bacterium. Classification (GTDB taxonomy): domain Bacteria; phylum Pseudomonadota; class Alphaproteobacteria; order Rhodobacterales; family Rhodobacteraceae; genus Marivivens. The sequence continues at coordinate 521 of JAYPVO010000110.1, read as the reverse complement.
GCCACGCCCGAAGAGGACAAGGCGAACGAACTCGACCTCTTGGCCGACAAAAAGGAACTGGCAGAGCACCTCATGCTCCTCGACCTTGGCCGCAACGACACGGGCAAAGTGTCCAAAATCGGCACCGTCCGCCCGACCGAACAGTTCATCATCGAACGCTACAGCCACGTGATGCACATCGTGTCGAACGTGGTCGGTGAACTGGCCGAGGACCAAGACGCGCTCTCTGCCTTCTTTGCGGGGATGCCTGCGGGCACCGTCTCTGGCGCGCCCAAGGTCCGCGCGATGGAGATCATCGACGAGCTGGAACCCGAAAAGCGCGGCGTCTATGGCGGCGGCTGTGGCTACTTCAGCGCGAACGGCGACATGGACATGTGCATCGCCCTACGGACTGCGGTCCTCAAGGACGAGAAACTCTATATCCAAGCCGGCGGCGGCGTCGTCTACGACAGCGACCCCCACGCCGAATACATGGAAACCGTCCACAAATCGAACGCCATCCGCAAAGCCGCCGAGGACGC
>JAYPVO010000109.1:0-7503 GCA_038134645.1 Paracoccaceae bacterium | reverse complement strand
GGAGCGGCAGGCTGACGACGGTCATTGCAAAGAGCAGGAACGCGAGAACCGCACCAACAATCAGTTCGAGCCCGATCATCTGCAGACCGTCAGCGGTGAGGAACACATCAAAGCTGGTCATGACGTTGCGCATCGCCGACAACCCCATCGTCAGCGCAAAGAGCATATGGGCGAGGAAGGTCCAGAACAGAAAGTAGATCACGATGATCGCACCCATCCACGGGATTTGGCGAGTGCGTTCCTGCCAGACAACGCCGAGCACGTCCTTCCAAACCAATGGTTGCCCGTTTTCCAGACGCCGAGACACTTCATAGAGGCCAACCGCAGCAAAAGGTGCTGCCAGAGGAAAGCCAAGCGAGGTCGCCAGAACCCAGCTCACATGCCCTGCCCCAAGCGTGATAAGGCCAAACCCGATCACCACATAGACCGCCGAAAAGAACAGGCCGAACTGCGGTGCGCGGCGGAAATCATAAATCCCCGCTTTGAGTGCCGCGAAAATATCGGCCATACCTAAAATCCCGATCAACGGGATCTGTGATGGCGGCGGTGTGTCTACAGTCTGCGTCATAAATGGTCCTCTCCCCTTGACCTTATTTCAAAGGCTAAGGGGTGAGACGCAAGTCGCAAAGTAGTATTTATGATGTGGAATTAAGGGAATAACCCTTAGTCGTCGGCATTTGCTTCTGCGCGGGATTTGCCCGATGCACCATGCGCCAGCGTTGCTGCCATCAGACCGTCCAACGCTCCGTCGAGCACGCCTTGGGTATCCGAAGTCTCGAACCCAGTGCGAAGGTCTTTGACCATCTGATAGGGCTGCAGAACGTAAGACCGGATTTGGTTACCCCAGCCCGCATCGCCTTTGGCTTCGTGGGCGGCGTTGATATCGGCGTTACGGCGATCCAGTTCCATCTGATACAGACGGGATTTCAGCGCTTTCATCGCGATATCACGGTTCTGGTGCTGCGACTTTTCCGACGAGGTCGTCACGATGCCCGTGGGCAAGTGGGTGATACGCACCGCAGAGTCGGTGGTGTTCACGTGCTGACCACCAGCACCCGACGAACGATAGGTGTCGATACGGATGTCGTTCGGTTTGACCTCAATCTCGATGTTGTCGTCCACAACGGGATAAACCCAAACGGACGAGAACGAGGTGTGACGACGCGCAGCGGAATCGTAAGGCGAAATGCGAACCAGACGGTGCACGCCCGATTCCGATTTCAGCCAGCCATAGGCGTTCGGGCCGCTGATTTTATAGGCTGCCGATTTAATACCCGCCTCTTCGCCCGCGCTTTCGGACTGAAGTTCGACCTTATAGCCCTTCTTTTCCGCCCAACGGACATACATACGCGCAAGGATCGATGCCCAGTCGCACGACTCCGTGCCGCCCGCGCCAGAGTTGATTTCGAGGAAGGTATCGTTGCCGTCCGCCTCACCGTCCAAGAGCGCTTCGAGCTCTTTTTCAGCGGCGCGCACTTTCAGGTCTTTCAGCGCTTCTTCAGCCTCTTTCACGACATCGGCGTCATCTTCCATTTCGCCAAGTTCGATCAGTTCGAGGTTATCCGAGAGGTCCTGTTTGATCGCACGCAGACCAGCGATCTGATCCACTAGCATCTGACGTTCGCGCATCAGTTTCTGCGCACCTTCTGGATCGTCCCAAAGGGTCGGGTCTTCAACGCGGGCGTTGAATTCTTCCAAACGGTATTCCGCAGTTTCCCAGTCCATCCGCTGAGCAAGAAGGTCGATCGATTTCTCGATGGCGTTCACAATGTTCTGCGTTTCGGCGCGCATGGGTCAACTCGTCTGTCTTAGGGTCAGGGCGACAGGCCCCGACGGATTAGGTCGCGTCATAGCCCTTGCCAGCGGCACGGGCAAGTCGGTGTCAGTAAAGTCCGCCCGACGACAATGTCCCAAAGGACGCATTCGGGCCAACGGTCGCGGTATTGCCGTCCGATGTTGTCACGTTGCGGGTCTGCTGCTGCACCTCTTCAAAGAGAGGTAGGTCAGCCGACATTGCAAAGCCACCGTCGAACATCACACCAAAGATCGGCTCTTCGCCAACGCGGAAACACTCTGCGATCACGTTCGGGCCTTCGGCACCTTCGGGCAGACGGGCGCCCGTAAAGCGGTCGATGTTAATGAACTGACAATCCTCAGGCACCTTAAAGCGGCCACCACCGAACTCTTGGATCGCTTGTTCCATAAAGCGCTGGAACACAGGGCCACAGATCGAACCACCATATGCGCCACGGCCCAGCGGGGTTGGGTTATCGTAACCAATATAGCAACCCGCTGCGATGTTGGAAGAGAAGCCCACGAACCAAACGTCTTTAGCATCGTTGGTCGTACCCGTCTTACCCGCGATCGGCACAGGCAGGTTGATGACACCCGATGCAGTGCCGCGCTTCACCACGCCTTCCATCATAGAGGTCAGCTGATACGCCGTTACAGCGTTCATAATGCGGTCACGGTTCGACAAGATCGTCGGCCCCTGCCCTGACGGCAATGACGCCTCACCACAATCGAGGCAGGTGCGGGCATCATGGCGGTAAACGGTATTACCGAAACGGTCCTGAACGCGGTCAACAAGCGTTGGCTCGACCCGTTCACCACCGTTCGCAAACATCGAATAGGCGGCAACGAGTTTGAACAGGGTTGTTTCCTCGGACCCGAGAGAGGCCGAGAGATACTGGTTCATGTTGTTGTAGACACCAAACCGCTCTGCATATTCCGCGACCACATCCATCCCGACCTCTTGGGCCAGACGAATGGTCATAAGGTTACGCGACTGTTCGATCCCAGTGCGGAGCGGCGTTGGACCGTAGAATTGGTTCGATGAGTTCTGCGGACGCCAGAGGCCTTGGGGTGTGTTGATCTCAATCGGAGCGTCGACGACGATGGTTGCAGGTGTGTAACCACTGTCGAGAGCCGCCGCATAGACGAACGGTTTAAACGCCGAACCAGGTTGGCGACGCGCTTGGGTCGCGCGGTTCAATTCTGTGGCTTGATAGCTGAACCCGCCCTGCATCGACAAAACGCGGCCCGTGTTCACGTCCATCGCCATGAACGCACCCTGCACTTTGGGCACCTGACGAAGGGTCCAGCGGACGAACGATCCATCGGCATCGGCAGTCATGCGGCGGACATGCACCACGTCACCAACTTCGAAATTGTCAAAGAAGTTGCCGCGAATCCAATCGATGTCGGCGCGTGGCACCACCTGCGGCTCAGCCTCGCTAACAGGGACACCTTCGACGCCGATGCGCAGTTGCTGGTCCTCAATGCCCAGAACGACAGCAGGATACCATTTGCTCACCAATTCAATGTCGCGCGGAACAGTCACATTCGACAGTGCGGCACGCCAGTCGTCCTCGGTTGCCAAGGCATCGGCAGGCACACTTTGCCCTGTGCCGTTCCAGATACCCAGATTGCGGTCGTATTCTTCCAACGCACGCTGTAGCGATTGCTCTGCCACGGTCTGAAGGTCAGGATCAACGGTCGCGCGGATCGACAGGCCACCTGTAAAGAACTCGTCCTCACCAAAGTTGCGGCTTAGCTGGCGACGAATTTCATCGGTGAAGTAGTTGCGCGGTGGCAGCTGCGAGCGGAAGCTTTCGTAATCGCCAGACTGCACCGTGCGCAACGGTAGGGCCTGCTCTGCCTCGGCGACCTCTTGGCTGATGTATCCATCCTCTGCCAAACGGCGCAGAACATAGTTCCGACGTGCGACCGCATCGTCATACTGGCGCACGGGATGAAGGTTGCCAGGGCGTTGCGCCAGAGCTGCAAGGTATGCGGCTTCGCTCGGAGCGAGGTCAGCGAGCGGCTTGTTGAAATAGGTCTGCGCAGCCGCAGCCACCCCGTAAGAGTTCTGACCAAGGAAAATTTCGTTCAGATACAGTTCGAGGATGCGGCTTTTATCCATCACGCGTTCAATGCGCGTGGCGAGGATCAGTTCGCGGATTTTCCGCTCTGCCGTGCGGTCGGACGACAGAAGGAAGTTCTTCATCACCTGCTGGGTGATCGTCGACGCACCACGGACCTCACCGCCACGGGATTTGATCGCCTCAACAGCAGCCGCTGCGATACCGCGAATGTCATAGCCAGGGTGGGTGAAAAAGTTCTGATCTTCTGCCGACACAAAGGCATATTGAACCAGCGGCGGGATCTCTTCAAAGGGGGTGAACAGTCGGCGTTCGACCGCGAATTCGTCGATGATCTGACCTTCGCCCGAATACACACGGCTGATCGTTTTCGGCGTGTATTGCGACAGTGTTTCGTAGGACGGCAAATCGCGGCCATAAAATGTGAAAATCGCGCCGAGCATCAGCGCGAACATCACAAGACCAAGCGTGACCATCGTAAAGATAGCCCCGAAGAACGACATGATAAATCGCAGCACGCGTTTGACCCCTTTGCTTAGTGCGCTGCTTATAGGGCGGGTCGCGGGTCAGGTCAAAACCGCAAACACCACTTTCGGCATGAAAACGCCGCTTTCGCATAGGTTTGAACGGTGGGGATTGCCCCTTCACGATCCACAGACCAAATCAACCGCATGAGCACGCCAGATAGCATCCTTGCCACCTATGACCGAGTCGGCCCCGCATGGGCCTCTTCGCGCGACCGTCGTTTGACTGAAAGGCGCTGGCTGGACCGCATGATCGCGGTCGCTCCTCATGATCGTGGGAAACGTCGTGTTTTGGATTTGGGGTGCGGTTCGGGTCGGCCTATTGCCGAATACCTGATCGATCGCGGTATCTCTGTGACGGGTGTTGATGGCGCAGAGAGCATGATTGCGTTGTTCCAAACCAACCTGCCAAACGCCCGTTCCATTCGCGCCGATATGCGCGGCCTCGATTTGGGCGAGACATTCGATGCGATCCTCGCGTGGGATAGTTTCTTTCACCTCTCCCCTGCGGATCAACGCGCTATGTTCGCGATTTTTGCGGCCCATGCAGCGGAAAACGCAGCCCTGATGTTCACCAGTGGGCCAGATGAGGGCGTGTCGATTGGATCGGTCGAAGGCACCCCGATCTATCACGCCTCCCTGTCCGAGGCGGGATATCGCCACGAGCTAGAGGCGGCAGGCTTTACCGTTGTTGCGCACAAGGCCGAAGACCCCGATTGCGGGGATCGCACGGTATGGCTCGCTCGGTTTACTGGCGTCTAAGAGCGTCTTTCGCAGCTTCGGAATTCGCCCAACGTTGAACGGCGAGGACAATCCCCGCGACAACCCGCGCCCGCCCCTCGGCAGAACGTAAAGCATCACGATCTTGCGGGTTCGACAGAAAACCAACCTCAACCAAGGCTGACGGAAAATCTGCCGCGTTAAGTACCGCCAAGAGAGCCTCACGCCGCGGCGTGCTATTCACCCGTGCGTCCGTATCCATCAGCGCCTGCACCAACGCGTCCGCTAAGGTATCGCTTTGCGGTGCGGTTTCCGTGCGGGCGAGGTCCATCAGCACCGTCGCGACCGTGTCGTCTTGGCCCGTCAAATCCAACCCAGCCAAGAGATCGCCACGATCATGACGTTCTGCCATGCGCAAGGATGCGTCCTCTTGGGCCTGATCGCTAAGGGTATAGACCGACGCGCCCGAGGTGATCTCATCCCCGTCCAACGCATCCGCATGGAGTGATAACAGCACATCCGCACCTGACCTGCGGGCAATGGAAATCCGTTCCTCGAGCGGCACAAACACATCCGTCTGGCGGGTCAGCACGGCGCGCATCCCTTCCATCCGGTTCATCGTCTGCGCCACTTCGACGGCGAGTTGCAGCATGAGGTCCGCCTCACGCAGGCCATCCCGTTCAGCACCGGGGTCAATGCCCCCATGTCCGGGGTCAATCACGACCGTCAGGATACCATCATCAACCGCAGTGATTGGCGGCGCAGTCGGATCAACGGTGTTCAGCATATCCCAACCCGGATCGCTCGGCGCACCTGCGGCGGCGGCATAGTCTGCGTCCGAACTCGGCGAAAGGTTCACAGTCAACCGCGCAGTTCCATCGACCGTATTCACCTTCATCCCTGCTTGGCTCACGATCATGGCGTCTGACAGGTCAACCACCATCCGCGACCACCCTGGCCGCAACGCTCCAAACCGCAGGTCGCTCACGCGGTCCGATTGATCCAAGGTCGCCTTGTCTGCGCCACGCCAATCAATCTCGCGGAAGTCCAGAACCAGTCGGCGCGGGTCATCAAGCGTAAAGACCCGCCACGGCACAGGCTGCGACAGGAACAAATCAACGGTCGTTTTGCCCCACGAATCCTCGATCACAGAATGGGTCACGTCCAGCCGCGCCAGACCCGTAAAGTCCTGCGCCTGCGATGCCGCGCCCAAACATGCCAGAACCGCTGCCCCCACAATGCGGATCATGACCGACGGTCCTCCATGAATTTGGTGAGCCTGCGGAGCCCTTCCTCGATATCGGGCGTAGAGCGGGCATAGGAGAACCGAAGCCAGTGTTTGCCGTTCACCGTGTCGAAATCCAGACCCGGCGTTACCGCAACACCAGCCTTATCAAGCACTTCCGCTGCAAAGCTCAGGCTATCATCGGTATAATCCGACACGTCAGCATAGACGTAAAACGCACCATCAGGCGGCGCGATCTTGTTAAAGCCAGCCTTAGGAAGACCCTCAATCATCAGTTCGCGATTGCGGGCATAGCTGGCGACATTGCCGTCCAGCTCTTCTTTGCAATCCATCGCATAAAGAGCGAGCCTCTGCGCCGCGTGGCTCGGGCAGATGAACTGGTTCTGCGCGATGCGCTCCACGACGCGAACGTGGTCTTCGGGGACGACCATCCAGCCCACGCGCCAGCCCGTCATGCTGAAGTATTTGCTGAAGGAGTTGATGACATAAACCTCATCCGTCACCGACGCCGCGGTCACGGGTTTAATGCCATAGTCCAGACCGTGATAAATCTCGTCCGAGATGAACGCCGCGTTGCGATCTGCACAAGCCACCGAGAGGTCCGTCAACTCACCCTGCCCCAACATGGTGCCTGTCGGGTTCGCTGGCGAGGCCACGATCAGACCTTGGAGGTCGTAGTCCGCTACGTCCGCCGCAACAGGCTGGAACCGCGCTTCAAGCGTCGTCGGAATATCAACTGCGTTCAGGTCAAACGACCGAAGGATCTGACGATAGGACGGATAACACGGCGCACCGAGGCCAACGCGGTCACCCGTATCAAAGAGCGCGGTAAAGGCCAGCAAGAACGCACCAGACGCCCCAGCGGTCACAACGATCCGCTCTGGGTTCATGTCGAGATCATACCAATCGCCATAGTGCTGCGCGATCCGCGCCCGCAGTTCTGGCATCCCCAAGGCCACTGTGTACCCCAGCGGACCCTCACCCATATCACGCGCCAGCCGATCCAGTGCCGCTTTGGGCGCACCCGTTCCCGGTTGCCCAACTTCCATATGGATGATGTGGCGCCCATCGGCCTCGGCCTTGCGGGCGGATTCCATCACGTCCATCACGATAAAGGGATCAACGGCCC
>JAYPVO010000108.1:0-7534 GCA_038134645.1 Paracoccaceae bacterium | reverse complement strand
CCAATTGATTAACAGTCAACTGCTCTACCGCTGAGCTACGCCGGAACATGTGGCGCTGTATAGCTAGGGTGCCAAAACGCTGCAAGAGGGTAAGGACAAGTTTTTTCCACCAATCTTCAGACAGGCCTAAACACGGCATCAACGGATAAAATACCGACGGGTTCGATCCGCTTTTGTTGTGTTAAGTCAATGAGGTGGGCCACCACATTACGCTTTGCCGCGAAATGAAGGCTCGCATCGACGTCAGCATAAACCTTTGCGGTGATACGATCAGCGGTATCGGCACCATCGGTCAGCGCCGCCATGATCTGGGCCTCGCGCTCTAACCGATGCGCAATCAACCAGTCGACGCGTGCTTTGGGATCCTCAATCGGGTCACCATGGCCAGGCAGATAGCGACGCGCGGGGAATGTTTGCAGCTTACGACACGATGCCATGAAATCCGTGAGGTCACCATCTGGTGGCGACACAAGAGAGGTTGCCCAGCCCATCACGTGATCGCCCGAGAAAATGATGTCCTTATATAAGAGACAGATATGGTTCCCCATGTGACCCGGCGTGTGGATGGCGCGGAAGTCACCGATCATCTCGCCATCGACAACAGTTCGATCGGGGGCGAAGTCGGTATCGGCCCCCTCCCCTCCGCCGATTGCGCCGACGAGGGTTTGCATCACCTCGCTTCGCCCCGCCATCGGTCCACCGAATGCAACAACAGGTGCGCCGCAGCGATCTGACAGCGGACGCGCCAAAGGCGAATGATCCAAGTGAGAATGAGTTACGATAATCGCGTCCACAGGGCGGCCATCGATCAACGCCAAAATCGCGTCGAGGTGACTCTCTATATATGGGCCCGGATCGATGACCGTTACGCGGTCGGTGCCTACTATATATGTATTGGTTCCTGAGAAGGTCAGCGGAGACGGATTAGGCGCACGCAAACAAACAATATCCGTTTCGATCTGGATCATATGCGGCTTTCCTCTGCGCTCTTGTCACGATAGCTTTGCCACATGGCAATCGGGTCGATCAAATCTTATCTCCCTCGCGGGCTGTATGGCCGAGCAGCACTGATCCTGCTGCTCCCGATCATATCGCTTCAAATCCTTGTTTCCGTTGTGTTTATCCAACGCCACTATGATGGCGTGACGCGGCGAATGACGCAATCGGTCAGCGGTGAGATTACCTTGATCCTCGATAGTCCTGCGGTGCAGCAGGCCGCGCTCTCTGATGCGCTCGGGTTTACGCTCCTGACATCGGACACTCAGCCCACATCCGATGACTATGGATTTCTGGATTTCTCTGGTCGTGCGATGATCGCAACGCTCAGGGCGGACTTTGACGACCTACGCGCCGTTGATCTGTCGAATGACAATGTGGTGGTCGTCTGGTTTGACCGTTCGGGCGTCAATGGGATCAGTTTCCAACGGTGGAGGGTGACAGCCTCGAACCCTCACCAATTGATCGTCATTATGATGGTGATGGGAACGTTCCTCACCTTCGTCGCCTACTCCTTCTTGCGCAACCAATTGCGCCCGATCAAGCGACTGGCCCATGCATCCTCTGAATACGGTAAAGGGCGGATTGTCCCCTATTCCCCGGGTGGTGCGAATGAGGTCCGCGCGGCAGGCACGGCCTTTCTCGATATGCGGGCGCGAATTGAACGTCAGACCCAAGCGCGCACGATGATGTTGTCGGGCATCAGCCATGACCTTCGCACGCCGCTCACACGACTACGACTTGGACTGTCGATGGTTGACGATGCCGAAGCCGAACCCATGGTCCGTGATGTCGAAGATATGGAACGGCTGATCGAAGCCTTCCTCGAATACGGGCGTGCCGACGCGGGTGATGCCGCCGAATTGGTCGACATTGCCGATATAGTATCGCGCGTTGTCGATGATGCTGTGCGCGGCGGTCAGAATGTCACCCTTCTGCCGATTGATCCGTCCCTAGATGATGTCTCTGTTCCTTTGCGCCCACTGGCCGTGCGTCGTGCCTTGGAAAACCTGATCGGCAATGCGCTGCGATATGGCGGCACATTAGCCCAGGTCTCGGTCGCACTCACCGACCGCACGTTTAGAATAACGGTTGAGGACAACGGACCGGGTATTCCCGCTGACAAACGCGAAGAGGCGATGCGCCCCTTCACTCGGCTTGACCCCGCCCGAAACCAAAACACAGGCACAGGCGTTGGCCTCGGCCTCGCCATCGTTGCGGATATTGCGCGACTGCACGGCGGTGTTCTGCGTCTATCCGAAAGCCCCACCCTCGGTGGACTTCGCGCCGATATAGTCATGGCCCGATAAGATGAAACCGACGATCCGCACGCTCGACCATTTGGTCCTGACAGTAAAAGACATCGAGGACACCTGCCGTTTCTACTGCGCAGGGTTGGGTATGACACGCACGGCGTTTACCACCCCATCTGGCGAAACCCGCGAAGCCCTGACGTTCGGCGATCAAAAGATAAACCTGCACAAAGCTGGTGCCGAGTTCGCCCCCTTTGCGGCCTCCCCTACCCCAGGTTCTGCGGATCTATGTCTGCTCTCCGACACGCCCTTGGCCGAATGGATCGATCACCTCGCGCTATGTGGGATCCAGATAACAGAAGGCCCAGTGCCCCGAACTGGGGCAACTGGGCCAATCTTATCAATTTACATGCGTGATCCCGATGGCAATTTAATCGAGATTTCAAATCTACGGTGATCTGTTGATCACCGCGATCAGCCTCTTACCTCAGCCCTTTTTGGCAAAGCAGGTGGTGTAGAGGTCCCAGCACGCCAGCGCCATAGTGAGTGTGATCACCGCGATCAGGTCAACGCGCGGCACGTGGATCACAAGGATCGACAAAAAGGCGAAGACCACCAAAAAGGCAACGACAGCAATCGTTTTGTTCATAGTCTCAGTTCCCTGTTTCAAGTGTTTCTATATGTGAGTTGAGCCAATTGGCTGTCCGCAAGAGCCGCGCATCATCATTGCGACGGCCAACAAGCTGGACCCCCATCGGCATTCCGTTTTCAGCGACAAAGAGCGGGATCGTCACAGACGGCATCCCAGCCAATGTCCAAAGTCCGTTAAAGATCGGGTTACCCGTATCCTCTAACCCATGCGGCGCAGGGCCGAGGGCCGCAGGACAGATGATCGCGTCCGCACGGTTAAAGATCGCATCGAACCCAGCGTTCAACACCTCGCGCCAATCCAGCGCAGAGATGTAGTCGCGGGCCATGACATCTTTGCCCGTATCGATCGCGGTGCGGAGTTTATCCGACAACTGATCCCGCCCACGGGCCTCATAGTGGTAGTAGCATTTTGCCATTTCCGCGAAGTTGATCAGCTCGCGGGTCTTCGCGGCTTGGCTCAGTTCGGGAAGCGGGGCTTCGATGCATTTGTCGCCCAAGAGGTCGACCAGTTCTTCGATGGCAGCCGTCATTTGCGGATCGGCCTGATCCCATCCGGGAATACGAGCCAAAGCGAAATCAGGCTGCACGGGTGGTTTCGACGCAGCAACGTCAAGCATCCGTGGCATCGGCACTGGCGCCGTCGCACGGTCTTGGGGATCGTAACCCGCGATAACCTCTGCCAAGAGCGCGCAATCTTCGACCGTGCGAGCAAAGACGCCCACCGTGTCGAGGTGCGGGGACTGGGACAGAATACCAGTGCGTGGGATCAGACCAAACGACGGTTTGAACCCGACAACACCGCAGAACGATGCAGGTCGAATGACAGAGCCGCCCGTTTGCGTACCGATAGCAAAAGGCACCATGCCCGCCGCGACCGCAGCAGCCGACCCCGAGGACGAGCCACCGGGGGTGTGATCGGGGTTATGCGGGTTGCGGGTTTTGCCCGCGTGCATAAATGCCGCTTCGGTCGTGACCGTTTTCCCCAAGATGATAGCCCCCGCAGCCCGAAGGCGCGCGACGATCCAAGCATCTTCATCAGGAACACGGCCTGCATCGATTGGCGTCCCGTTTTCAGTCGGGATCCCTTTCGTGTCGATAATGTCTTTCAAGCCGACTGGCAGACCATGAAGCGGCCCCAACGGGCGCCCCATTTGCCGCCATTGATCCAACCGCTGCGCCTGTTGAATAGCGTGATCCCCATCCAACCAAGCCCAAGCACCAACCTGCGGTTCATGCTCACCAATACGGTCAAGGCAGGCCTCGACCAATTGGACAGCCGTAATCTCACCCGAAGCGAGGCGGTCGCGCAAAGCGACCGCCCCCAAACCGAGTATGGCCTGTTTATTAGCGTTGCGGACCATAGACAGCATCCGGAAGGCTAAAGACGATCTCTGGGAAGGCATACATAAGTAACATGGCTATCACGACCATGCCGCAATATGGCAGCACGCCTTTAAAGATCTCGAGCAGTTTCACTTCTGGCGGAGCGATACCTTTGAGGTAGTAAGCACTCATCGCCATTGGTGGGGTCAAGAAGCTGGTCTGAAGGTTCAGCGCAACAAGCACACCAAAGAACAGCGGATCGATCCCGAACATCGGCAGAAGCGGCAGGAAGATCGGCACGAAAATGATGATGATTTCGGACCATTCCAGCGGCCAGCCGAGAAGGAAGATGATCAACTGAGCAATGATCAGGAACTGGATCGGTGTCAGATCGAGGTGGGTCACAAACTCTGCGATCACCTGCTCACCGCCCAAGTAGCTGAACACAGCCGAGAACACATAAGAGCCAACGAACAGCCAGCACACCATCGCGGTGGTGCGGACGGTCAGATAGACGCTTTCGCGCAGGCGATCAAAGGTCATTGCACGATAGGCAATCGCCAGAACCATACCACCCAGCGCACCGATCGAGGCTGCCTCGGTCGGGGTTGCCAGACCAAAGAGGATCGAACCAAGCACCGAGAGGATCAGGACCGCAAGCGGCAGGAAGCTGGTGGCCAGCATCCAAAGCATCTTACCAGTCGGAACCTCAGGCAGCTCTTCTTTGGTCGGTTTCGGTGCGAGTTTCGGGTTCAGGATGGCCCGCACCACGATGTAGGTGATGTAAAGACCAACCAGCACCAGACCCGGCAGCAAAGCCGCAGCGTAGAGACGCACGATCGAAACGCCCGACGATGCTGCGTAAACGATCAGCATGATCGACGGCGGGATCAGAATACCCAACGTACCGCCCGCGCAGATGATCCCAGCCGCAAAGCTATGATCGTAACGCATCTTGAGCATCTGCGGCAGCGCCAAGAGGCCCATCAGGGTCACAACCGCGCCCACGATACCCGTTGCGGTCGCGAAGAGCGCGCAGGTGATCAGTGCCGCCACGCCGAGCGAACCCGGAATGTTGCGCGATGCAAGGGCGAGCGTGCTGAACAGTTTATCAACGATGTTCGCGCGTTCCACGATGTAACCCATAAAGAGGAACAGCGGGATCGCCGTGAGAACTTCGTTTGATATGACTGAGTACGTCTGGTTGATGAACAGGTCAAAGATGCGGTTGTTGTAGAACCCCTCTAGCCACAGAGAGGTCGAGTCCCACCAGCCAGCGTCTTCGGTCAGTCGGTTAAAGCTGCGCCACATACGGGCAGCATCGAAATAGGCGTAATAGCCAAAGCCTAGGCCAATCGCCATAAGCGTATAGGCAATTGGGAAGCCCAAAAACACACAGGCAATAAAGATGCCTAGCATGGTAAGAGCGATTTGCGGATCGGTCACGTTGTGAACTCCAGTATTGGTAAGGCAGTCGAGTAGATCTCTCCGTTTCGGGGGACCTGTTTACTTGACCTCGGTTGCCTGTTTCATGAGTAGTGTTTCGGTTTCCTCAACGTCTGCCGCCATTTCGGGCCAACGGCCTTCTTTGATGCAGATGATGCAGCGGAACACCTGAGCGATACCCTGCACAAACAGCAAAAGACCTGCCGCAACGATCACCGTCTTGAACTGGTAGATCGGGATACCCGCGGGGCTGTTCACCGACACTTCGGTGTAGCTCCAAGAGCGGCTTGCGTATTTCCAGCCGGAAAAGATGAGCGCGAGGATACCGGGGAAGAAGAAGAACACATAGAGCGTCAGGTCGACGATCGCCTGTGTCCGTTCCCGCCAAAGACGGTAGAGGAAGTCGCCGCGCACGTGACCGCCGCGAGACAACGTATATGCACCGCCCATCATGAACAGCGTGCCATACATGATAAAGCTAATGTCCAGCGACCACGGTGTGGGGCTGTTCAACAGATAACGCACAAAGACCTCATAGCTCATGCCAAGGGTCATAAGGATGATCAGCCATCCAAACGCCTTGCCGAACCAGGCAGATAGAGTATCCGCAAATCGGATATATTTTAGCATTCGTAACTCCAGTCCGAGCTAAACCTAGGTGAAAAAGGCGCGGTCCCCCGCGCCTTTTTGCTGATGATTAGAGCTTCAGCTTACCCGGGAAATAGTGCTCGTATGCGAGGCCGAGGTCAGGTGCGTTCATCAGTTCGTAGTACGCAACTTTCTCAGTCCAAGCACGCTGGCTTTCCATGACGCGAGCGTTGAACTCATCTGTCTGCAGATCAGCAATCAGAGTGTCCCAAGCGGCCAACTGACCAGCGAGAATGTCCTTCGAGGTGCGGTGAACGGTAACGCCGTCATCCGACTGAAGTTCTGCGAGGTCTTTGGAGTATTCGCGCATCGCCAGAGCGGTGTTCGAGGTCGAAGACGCTTCAACTGCGTGCTTCAGGATCGCCTGCAGGTCTTCCGACAGGTCTTCCATGAAGTCTTTGTTGAAGATGAATTCGAACGACTCAGACGCCTGGTGATAGGACGACAGGTAGTAGTTCTTCGCAACGTCCTGTGCGCCGAAACGACGGTCCGACGACGGGTTGTTGAATTCGAACGCGTCGATCACGCCACGCTCCATCGCGGGAACGATTTCGCCGCCCGGAAGCTGTGCAACAGACATGCCCATGCTCTGAAGAAGGTCAGCAGCCAGACCCACAGTACGGTATTTAAAGCCGTTGAGGTCAGCGACAGTGTTTACTTCTTCTTTGAACCAGCCGAACGGCTGTGCAGGCATCGGCATACCCATCATACCGATGACGTTCAGGCCGAGGATGTCTTGGGTCAGTTCGCGATACAGCTCTGCACCGCCACCCTGATAGAACCAAGCCTGCATGGTCGTAGCAGAACCACCGAATACAGGGCCCGTGCCGAAGAACGACGCAGCTTTGGATTTACCATACCAGTATACAGGAACAGTGTGCGCAGCATCGAGAACACCGTCATGCACAGCGTCCATAACCTGGAACGCAGCAACAACAGCGCCAGCAGGCAGAAGGTCGATTTTGATACGACCACCGGACATTGCTTCGACGCGGTCAACGTATTCGCGTGCGAAATCCATCCAGATGTCAGACGCAGACCAAGAGGTCTGCATTTTCATTACGATCGGCGCTTGAGCCAATACGGGCGGAGCAGCCAGAACGGTTGCGGCAGCTGCCGAACCACCTAGGGCACCGGTACGAATAAAGGAACGGCGCGACAGACGCGCAGTGTCAGTTTTCTTAGTCATTGATGTCCTCCCAGACGATTGCAGACAC
>JAYPVO010000107.1:0-7578 GCA_038134645.1 Paracoccaceae bacterium | reverse complement strand
AGGTCAACGCCAGCGCGTCCGATTGTAATTACATCAAGAGTCTTCGTCATTTAACTATGCCTTTCAGAGCCCCGCCCCTGCGAGGCACACTGTTGTCTTGGTCGATGGCGACTGCATCGTTTGCACACAAAAACAAATCGTGGCCCTAGGCTTTCGCCCAGAGCCACGTGGAGGATTACAGCTTTACAGCCACGCCAGTCTGCGCCGACTTCAGCGCAGCTTCGGCAAGTTCGAGTGCCTTAAGACCATCATGACCTGTGGTCGGGGTCTCTGTGCCGTTCGCAACCGCAGCGACAAATGCCGCGATTTCGTTGGCATAGGCCGCAGTATAGCGGGACATGAAGAAGTTCAGCAGCGGCGGCTGTTTGAAACCATCAGCGGTCGCAACTTCAACATTCGCCTCAGCGGTATTTTTCGCTGCAGCCATACCTTTGGAGCCCAGAACTTCGATGCGCTGATCATATCCATAGGTCGCGCGACGCGAGTTGGTGATGACAGCTTGTTTGCCCGAAGCGGTGCGAAGAATGACGTTCACGCTGTCATAATCGCCCAATGCGCCGATCGCAGGGTCAACGAGGTTCGACGCCTGCGCCATGACGGTTTCGACTTCTTCGCCCAGCAGCCAACGCGCCATGTCGAAGTCATGAATGGTCATATCGCGGAAGATACCGCCCGATACTTTGATGTATTCTGCCGGCGGAGCGCCCGGGTCACGCGAAGTGATTGTAACCATTTCAACGTCACCAATGGTGCCGTTATCAATCGCCGCTTTCACAGCCATAAAGTCAGGGTCAAAACGACGGTTGAAACCAACCATCAGCGTGGTGCCCTCGGCCTTTACGGTAGCGATTGCTTGCTTCACGCGCTCGACATTCAGGTCGACAGGCTTTTCGCAAAAAACGGCCTTACCGACTTTGGCGAACTTCTCGATCAAATCAGCGTGGGTATCGGTCGGTGTGCAGATCACAACTGCATCGATATCAGACGAAGCCGCAACTTCGTCGATGGTGCGCAACTCGCAACCGAATTTCTCTTGAGCAGCCTTTGCAGCTGCCTCAAACGGTTCCGCGATTGCAACCAGTTCTGCACCGTTCACCGATGCAATAGCGCGGGCATGGACCTGACCGATACGGCCAGCACCAAGGACAGCAAAACGTAGGCTCATTCTTTCCTCCGGTTCCGGTCATTTACCGGAAACTTGTTAGGGTATTGTCGGCCTCTTCCGCTTTGGTCAACGGACGGCTGAGGCCTTGGATTGTTTCGTTTCATTTCGCTTCATCGCGACCTCAAGAAAGTTCAAAAAAGGTCAGCGCCAAAGCGAGTCTTTGCACAGGCGGCGGTCTATCCACCGCCCGTGCCAGTTACTAGACGTCTTCGAACTCCGCCCCAGTTTTTGCGCCTGTGATATAGGCGACAACGTCCTGAGGATCGGTGTCTTTGACGTTGAGGTTCGCGCAGATGCGGCCACGGCGGAACACAACGATGCGATCCATCAGGTCAAACACCTGACGCATGTTGTGGCTGATCAAAATCAGCGGCTCGCCCTGCTCTTTGAGCGTGCGGATGATGTTCTCGACCTGCGCCGTTTCCTGCACGCCCAAGGCCGCCGTCGGTTCGTCCATGATCGTCAGTTTCGAATGGAACGCCGCCGTGCGTGCGATGGCCACACATTGACGCTGACCGCCCGACATATTGCGGATCGGGTTGAGGATGTTCGGGATCTTCACACCCGTCTTCACCAACCCACCCATGGTCGCTTCGCGCATCGCTTTGTTATCGAGGATCGAAAACGGCCCGAGCTTGAACTTCACCTTTTCACGGCCAAGGAACATGTTCGACGGCACGTCCAGATCATCAGCCAGAGCGAGGTTCTGGAACACGGTTTCAATCCCAGCTTCACGCGCCTCAATCGGCCCCGCAAAATGCACAGGTTTCCCGTCAAAGATCACATCGCCACGGGTGCGTTGTTCCACCGCCGTGATCTGGCGCACGAAGGTCGATTTACCCGCCCCGTTGTCGCCCATGATGGCCACGTGTTCGCCCTTGCGGATCACAAAGTCCGCGCCTTCCAGCGCATGCACGCCGCCGTAGTGTTTCGTCAAACCACGAGTTTCGAGGATGATATCGCTCATGTTTCGTCCTCCTTACAGGCGCGCTGCGGCGCGTTGTTGACGCCATTGGTCTAGAACTACAGCCCCGACGATGATCACGCCTTTGACCATTTCTTGGTAATAGGCATCGAGACGCAGGAAGGTGAAACCAGAGATGATCACCCCAAAGATCAGCGACCCCAAGACAGTGCCGAGGATCGACCCCCGACCACCCGAGAGGGACACGCCACCGATCACGGTCATCGCAATCGCGTCGAGTTCATACATCACGCCCATGCCTGCCTGTGCGGTCAGGTTCTTCGACGACAAAACGATCGCCGCGAGAGCCGCAAGTGCAGCCGCGATTGTGTAGACCAGCACCTTGTGACGATCGACCTTAATGCCCGACATCCGCGAAGCCTGTTCGTTCGAGCCGATGGCGTAGGTGTGTTTACCGTAGACGGTGTATTTGAGGATCAGGTGGAAGAGCACCGCCAGCGAGAAGAAGATCACCACAGGCATCATGCCCGACCCGATGGTCGCATAGCTCTCAGTCGGGAAGGAAATCGGCTGACCTTTGGACCACCATTTGGCCGCACCACGAGCCGCAACCATCATGCCCAAAGTCGCAATAAACGGTGGGATTTTTGTGTAGGCGATCAAAGCACCGTTCACGATCCCAGCCACGATACCAACGACCAAACCGATCAGAACTGGCACAATGACAGGCAGATCGGACACGCCGTCGAACATCAGCTTGGGGTTCACCATGCCGTTGACTTGGGCCACCTGCGCAAATGACATCGAAATCATCGCGGTCAGGCCGACGATCGAACCAGGGCTCAGGTCAATCCCGCCTAGGATGATCACTTGGGTCGAGCCCAAAGCAATGATCCCGACAATCGACACCTGAAGAATGATAATCTTCACACGCTGTTCGTTAAAAATACTGTCAAATCGTCCGTCCGTGTCGAACAAAAGGCTCTGCCCTTGCAGGATCATGCCCAACACTTCGAACACCGCAACGATCAGAATGAGCGCAAAGAATACGTTCCATTCTGGCGCACGCGCTTTTTTCTTATCATCAAACACAAGCCCGCCGATGCCGTGTGCAGAATTCGCCATTTGTAATTGCTCCCAGTCTTTGTGTATCGCCCCCATCAGAGCGAAAGACGGAACGGGTTCGCCCCGTTCCGTCGATAAGATCGAAAATTACGATCTTAGTTTTTGGAGGTGTAGTCACCGATGTTTGCCGGGGTCACCAGCTGGAACGGGATGTAAACCTTCTGGTCTACGCTCTCACCACGAGCCAGTTTCAGAGCCGCGTCGAGCGAACCAGCGCCCTGACCTGCTGCGTCTTGGAACACGGTCGCGTCCAGATCACCCGCTGCCATTGCCAGCAGAGCGTCCTGAGTTGCGTCGATACCTGCTACAACCACGTCATCCATCGAAACGCCCGCAGCTTTGAGAGCCTGGATCGCACCGATTGCCATTTCGTCGTTGTTCGCGATGACGCCGTCAAATGCAGCGCCGGTCGACAGCCAGTTGGTCATCAGGGTTTGCGCCTGATCACGCGACCAGTTTGCGGTCTGTTCGTCCAGAATGTTCAGGGTCACAGCGCATTTGCCAGCTGCCATAACGTCGTGGATGTCTGCGGTACGCTGAACAGCCGCTTGGTTCGACAGTTCGCCCATCATGACGTAGACGTTTGCTTCGGACTTGCCGGCTTCTGCGAACAGACGGCACACTTCGATGGTTTCGAGAGTGCCCGATTCAACTTCGTTCGAAGCAACGAACGCTTGGTTGTCTGGCAGGGTGTCTACGTTGATCGGCTGGCGGTTTACGTAAACCAGCGGAACACCAGCAGCAGCAGCAACATCGGTCAGCGCTTGGGTTGCCGAGGTGTCGACAGGGTTCACGATGATCGCATCAACGCCAGAAGCGATGAAGTTGTTGACCTGATCGAGCTGCTTAGCAACGTCGTTCTGCGCGTCTTCTACCTGAAGATCAACGCCTTCCATGCCGTCAGCCAGTTCGATCATACCGTTGCGGAGAACGGTCAAGAAGTTGTCGTCAAACAGCGCCATCGAAACGCCGATGTTTTCAGCCATTGCGGTGGTCGACATCAGTGCGGTTACGCCAGCAGCAATAAGGGTCTTTTTCATTGTTTTCCTCCCTTTGGGTGTCCGGCGCACCCTGATACATGCCGGAATTTGGCCTCCCTCCAGAGGCCGTTCACTCAGACAGATGCAGTGATCTGTGAAGAGATGAATTCGAAAGATTTCTTCAACTCACCAAACGGGTCCGCCATGGACTGCGTTACAGGTGAGAAGCATTCATAAGAGATCGGCCCATCGTAGCCCGCAGCCAAAAGCGCTGCGATTTGCTCGACGTTGCCGAGACGGTCATTTTCATCGACGAGAACGCGATGTTCGTCCTCCATTTGATCGATCGCCAAAGACGGATCGACCACAGCCGAAATATGAACGATGCCCGTGTATTCAGGGAACATTGGGCCACCATCCGCGAGGGTGTGGTGGAAGGTGTCATGCACCAGTTTAAACTGGTTGCGCGCATCCAACTCTTCAATCGCCTCAACCAGATCCTGCTTGGAACGGAGCGATGAGCGTTTGAACCCAAGAGGCTCCACCAGAGCCACCATTCCAGCGTCTGCCAGCATCGGCTTGATCGCTTTGAGCGCAACACGCAGAGCCGCCTGACGTTCGCCATCAACATTCTCTGTGCCATCATTGCGTGGGATCAGGCTGATCGTTTCCGCACCTGCGGCCTGAGCAGTCGCAATCAACGCGCGCACTTCGGCCTCAATTGCAGGCGACCAGCTGTTGAACGGGTAAACTTGGCTTAGACCAACAAGGCGCACACCTTTGTCGCGGGCAAGCTGCCCAGCAGATTTCGCATCCATGCCATCAAACAGCGGACGGGCGATATCATTGCGCACCTCAACCCCGACACAATCCAATGATTTTGCCAGATCTAAAAATTCGGCGAACCCGAGATTGGGTGTCGTCATGTGGTTAATTGCGCGCTTCATTGCCTCTCCCTTATTCGGTCCAAGCCCCATAATTGGGCGACCGAAGACAAGGCACACGCTGACTTCAAACCTCGATTCCGTCAACGCAACGCATCATTTTCCTACCAAAAATGACGTTTTTTTGCGCATGCAAAATGACGTTTTTACGCCATCACAACATTTCAGGCAAAATGATCCGCGGCTCCATAAAGTGCTGGCTGACGGTGTCATCCAAAACACCCGCACTTTCCGAAATCATGAGGCCAATGAGGTCAGAACAGAGCTGCGGTAAGGGCGTCGCAATGCTCATCGTGACATAGCCGTCCAAGAGGCCAGCACGACTTTCAGCGGTCAACTCATTGACCACCAAATGCACCTCTCCGGGCTCTCTCGCTTCACGGATCGCAGCAATGGCACCCTCCATCCCGCCGCCCGCAACGTAGATCCCACGAAGGTCAGGATAACGCTCAAGAATATCGAGAGTGGTTTCATATGTGACCTGCCGCGCCTCGAGGTTCACAAGGGTATCGAGCACCGTGAAATCAACATTGTTCTCGCGCACGAAACTGCGGAATCCTACCTCGCGCAGGTCATGTCCGTGCCACCGGTTCCCGCCCACGAAAATCGCGAGTCGACCAGGTTTTGCGGCCGATCTGGTCAACATCCACGCAGCAGTGCGACCGACCTTCATATTGTTCATTCCCAGATAGTTACGCCGCACTCCTTGGGCGAAATCATTGAGAAGTGAAAAGGTCGGGACCCCTTTTTGGCGAAGTCCTTCAACGACTTGATTGAGCTTTTGGTGGTTCACCGCGGCACAGGCTACAGCATCAACTTTTTCGCCAACGCTTTGGATCAACTCTGCGAATTCTTCGGGCGACTGTGATTGCGCAAAACGAATGATAGCATGTCCACGAACATCATTTCGGGCCGCGACAGCCACCTCGATTTCACGAGCAAAGTTTTGATAAAACTCGTGTTTTTCCTTCACCAGAACAAAACCAAGTTTTTTCTCTGGCGCCACCGTATTGAGACGGTGATCGAATAGCCCACGCGCATGATATCCAATGCGGTGCGCGGCATCCGCAATGCGCCGCAAGGTATCCTCGCGAACAACCGCCCGACCATTCAAGGCGCGGTCTACAGTGGTGACACTTACCCCCGCTTCACGCGCCACATCTTTCACGGTCGGACGATTACTCATCACATTTCCCCTCATCAATTCGACTTATAGGGGTGACGGATTGAAACGATAACGTCAACACAAACATCATAAATGACGTTAAAACATCACTAAATGGGAGTGTTACTTCAACCCACGAACGAACGCATCGAACTCATCATCTTTGATCGTTACGGAATGTTCTGGCGCGGGATAGGCACCCGTATCCACATCGGCCTTAAACTCGGCAAACGCGGCGATCCGTTCGGCCTGCAAACGATCCAACTCTGATCGAAAATCACGATAGGTTTTCGCATGGCGCGGCTTATGCCCTCGGGTGTAGCCCAGAACATCCTCAGCAAAGAGATACTGCGCATCGGCGTATGGCCCTGCCCCCATCCCCAACAACACGAGGTTCGTGCGTTTGGAAATCTCCAGCGCTACGCGATCAGGCACGACCTCAAGTTCGACACCAAAGACGCCGATCTCTTCTAATGCTTTGACATGCTCAAATACCGCCATCGCGCTCTTCGCGGTCTTGCCAACGGCTTTGAACCCACCCGTCCATGTGGCCTTAGACGGGATCAGACCCACGTGGCTGACGACAGGGATGCCATCATCGGCAATCGCCTTGATCGTGCCAAAGGACGACGCGCAATAGACGCAGTCGCCGCCGATTTGCATAACGCGATGAGCGGCGCGCAGATAGTCCTCTTGGGTCACCAGTTGGCCATACAACAGTCCAACTTGGACAAAGCAATCGCCCGCGGCTTCGCGCATTTCTGGCGTCCAGACGGGATCGATGATCGACAACATATCGATGCCAGCTGCCGCTGCCGCTGCCGCCTCATCTGGCGTATCAACGAACAGCATCGAGAGCTGACGCTTACCCTTTAGCGCGCGAATATCCGCGACCGTTGGGCGTTTGTGATAAAGTCCCATCCGTTCAGACCTCGATCCAAACGCGGTCGCCTTCGACCTTTACCGCATAGGTGTTCAGGTTCACGCAAGCCGGAGCCCGCATCGCCTCGCCCGTGCGGTAGTCAAAGGTTGCGTTGTGCTTGGGACATTCGATTTCGTATTCCATGACCAACCCGTTTTCGAGGTGGACATCCTCGTGGGTGCATTTCCCATCGGTGCAGAAATATTCGTCGTCAGGCGAACGATAGATCGCATATGTTTTGTCACCGTGATCAAAGCGGATCAGGTCTTCTTCATCGATGTCGTCGATTGCGCAGGCATCTACCCAAGGCATGTGTTTTCTCCCCAGAAAAGTGGTGTTATTCGGCCGCGCC
>JAYPVO010000106.1:0-7643 GCA_038134645.1 Paracoccaceae bacterium | reverse complement strand
CCGCCCTTGGTCCCGAGGAGAGTGACGCAATTGTCCATGCTATGCCCTTATGAAAAGGGCGGCCCGAAAGCCGCCCGATATCCTTAGATCGTGTCCTTGTAGTTCACGTTCTTAATGTCATCACCCGGAGCGGATTTTTCGCGCCGCACGATCAAACGGTTGATCGCGTTGATGTAGGCCTTGGCCGATGCAACCACGGTGTCCGTGTCTGCCGACTGACCTGTCGCGATACGACCGTCCTCTTCGAGTTTGACCGAAACAGTCGCCTGTGCGTCCGTCCCTTTGGTCACAGCGTGCACCTGATACAGGTCCAAACGGCCACCGTGCGGGAAGATCTCTTTCACCGCGTTAAAGGTCGCATCAACAGGACCATCGCCCGTTGCGTGAACCGATTTTTCCACGCCATCGACCAGCAACGTCAGGTCAGCGGTCTGCGGACCCTCGGTGCCACAAACAACGCGGAGCGACTTGAACTTGATGTGGTCCTCGACCGTGTCGTTCTGACGGATCAGAGCCACGATATCGTCGTCGTAGACTTCTTTCTTGCGGTCAGCGAGGTCTTTGAACCGCACGAACAGGTCGTTCAACTGGTTGTCGGCCATATCAAAGCCGAGCGTTTCCAGTTTCGCCCGCAGTGCCGCACGACCAGAGTGTTTGCCCAGCGGCAACGAGGTGCCAGCCAAACCTACGTCCTCTGGGCGCATGATCTCGAACGTTTCTTTGTTCTTCAGCATACCGTCTTGGTGGATGCCAGATTCATGCGCAAAGGCGTTCTTGCCAACGATCGCTTTGTTGAACTGCACAGGGAAGCCCGACGCGGTCGCCACGCGACGCGAGATGTTCATGATCTTCGTGGTATCAACGCCAGTCGTGTATGGCATGATGTCGTTACGCACTTTGAGCGCCATAACCACTTCTTCCAATGCGGTGTTACCTGCGCGTTCGCCCAGACCGTTGACGGTGCATTCGATCTGACGCGCACCACCAGCCACAGCCGCCAGCGCGTTCGCCGTCGCCATGCCGAGGTCGTTGTGGCAGTGCGTCGCAAAGATCACCTCGTCTGCACCGGGAACGGTCTCGATCAAGCGTTTGATCAGGTCCGCGCTTTCCATCGGAGCGGTGTAGCCCACGGTGTCAGGGATGTTGATCGTGGTCGCGCCCGCTTTGATCGCGATTTCGATCACGCGGCAGAGGTAATCCCACTCGGTGCGGGTCGCATCCATCGGGGACCACTGGACGTTGTCACAGAGGTTCCGCGCATGGCTGACCGTTTCGTGGATCTTCTGCGCCATCTCATCCATGGTCAGGTTCGGGATCGCACGGTGCAGCGGCGAGGTGCCGATGAACGTGTGAATACGGCCCGAGCCAGCATGTTTGATAGCGTCAGCGCAGCGATCGATGTCTTTAAAGTTCGCACGTGCCAGACCGCAAATCGTCGAATTCTTCGAACGCTGAGCGATTTCGGATACGGCGCGGAAGTCACCCTCGGATGCGATGGGGAAACCAGCTTCGATAATATCGACACCCATATCGTCGAGCAGCTCTGCAATCTCGAGCTTCTCTTCGTGGGTCATGGTGGCGCCGGGCGACTGTTCGCCGTCACGCAGGGTTGTGTCGAAAATCAACACGCGGTCTTTGGTCATGTCATAATTCCTTGTCTGTCCTTAGCTTTTTGTCCCGACGCTAAGACACCCCTGAGCGGTCGCGCCGGAAGGCACGCTCAGAGGCTGCTAAGGAGTAGAAGGGCGCACGAGGACGACGCACCGCAAATGCGGGCAGTCTGAGTGATATGATCCAAGCGCGTCATGGGGCGGGACTATACCCATGATTCCCGCGAGGGAAAGAGCGTTTTTGCCCGTTTTTGCTCTGGCCCGTTGAATGCCCGCGTTTTGGTCTCGGAAAACTGGACGGAAGGGCAGGGCAGACTAGTTCTGGCCCATGAAACGAAACCTAATCATTGGCGCCTCTGGAGGCATAGGTCGCGCGTTTTGCGACGTCGTGGACGGCGAGGTTATTGGCCTGTCACGTCGTGACAATGGTCTGGATGTGACCGACCCCGTTTCGGTTGATCGTGTGCTGGGGGCTGTCGATGGACCATTTGATCGCGTGATCGTCGCCGTGGGTATCCTCGCGCCCGAAGGTGCTGCGCCTGAAAAATCGCTCTCGACCATTGATGCACAGACGATGGCGCAGGTTTTTGCGGTGAACACGATTGGCGTGGCGCTGATCCTACAGCACGTTCCCCGACTGCTTGCCCCAGCGGGGCGGGTCGGTGTCCTGTCTGCGCGGGTCGGATCGATTGGCGATAACGGGCTGGGCGGCTGGCATTCCTATCGCGCATCCAAGGCCGCCGTGAACCAGATCATTCGTGGCACGGCGTTGGAACTGAAACGAACGCACAAAGGATCAGTCGTCCTCGCCCTTCATCCCGGGACTGTCGATACGCCGTTCACCGCTGGCTATGCCGCGAAAAAACTGACGCCGACGGATTCTGCCACCGCATTACTCTCCGTCCTCGACGGGGCAGGGCCTGACCAAACCGGGTCGTTCTACGATTTCAACGGGGCGACCGTGCCGTGGTAAAGCTCGTCCTTGTTCTGGGTGACCAGCTTTCGCCGACCCTCTCCGCCCTACGCGAAGCCGATAAATCCCGCGATGTCGTCGTCATGGCCGAGGTCATGGGCGAGGCAAATTACGTCCCTCATCACCCCAAAAAGATCGCCCTGATCTTTGCCGCGATGCGCAAGTTCGCGGATTACCTGAGGGCCGACGGCTGGCGGGTGGACTACACCACGCTGGACGATCCCGAAAACGCGGGCAGCATCGCTGGGGAACTGCTGCGGCGCGCCTCCGAACACAACGCTGCCGAAGTGATCGCGACCCAATCGGGCGAATGGCGGATGATCTCAGCGCTCGAAGACCTGCCAATCCCCGTGCACCAGTTCCCTGATGACCGTTTCATCGCCTCTCACCGAGAGTTCGAGGACTGGGCCGAGGGTCGCAAGGCGCTTCGGATGGAGTATTTCTACCGCGACATGCGCCGCAAAACGGGACTGTTGATGGATGGCGACCAGCCTGCGGGCGGTCAATGGAACTACGACCACGACAACCGCAAACCCGCGCCCGATGCCGTCGATTTTAGTGGACCACTGCGGTTTGAACCCGATGCGATCACGGCAGAGGTTCTGAACCTCGTCGAAGCGCGATTTGGTCAGAACTTCGGCGATCTACGCCCGTTTTGGTTCGCGACAGACGCGCAGCAGGCCCAACAGCAACTCGACCACTGGATCGCGCTGGGCCTACCGAAATTCGGCGACTTTCAGGACGCCATGCTGACGGGGCAAAAGTTCCTCTGGCACTCGATCATCTCGATGTATCTCAACATCGGCCTCTTGGACCCGCTTGAGGTCTGCAAGAAGGCCGAAGCCGCCTATCGCAACGGCACCGCGCCGCTCAACGCGGTGGAGGGGTTCATTCGTCAGATCATCGGCTGGCGAGAATACGTGCGGGGCATCTATTTCCTGCACGGCCCCGACTACATGACCCGCAACGCGCTGGGCCATGATCGCGATCTCCCGTGGCTTTACTGGGGTGGCGAGACAAAGATGCACTGCATGTCTCAGGCCGTCGAACAGACCCGAACAGAGGCCTACGCCCACCATATCCAACGGCTCATGGTGACGGGAAACTTCGCGCTATTGGCGGGTGTCGAGCCGCATCAACTGCATGAATGGTATCTGGCCGTTTATGCCGATGCCTTTGAATGGGTCGAGGCCCCGAACACCATCGGGATGAGCCAGTTCGCTGACGGTGGTGTGATCGCGTCGAAACCCTACGTGAGCAGCGGCGCCTATATCGACCGAATGTCGGATTACTGCGGCTCGTGCCACTACAAGGTCAAAGACAAAACGGGCGACACTGCCTGTCCGTTTAACTTGCTCTACTGGCATTTCCTCATCCGTCACCGCGACCGTTTTGCGGGCAATGCGCGCATGGGTAACATGTATCGCACGTGGGACCGAATGGACGACACGCGCAAAGAAACGGTTCTAGCCGATGCGGAAACGTGGCTCGCCCGACTGGACGCGGGCGAGGTTGTTTAGTTCGCCGGAGCTTCGGGCGCTGCGTCTGGCGTGGCCTCAGCGGGAGCCTCAGGTGCGCCGTTCGTAACTTCGCCCGCTGGCGCGGCATCGTCACGGGTCACGTAGAGATCCTGATCCCAATTGCCACTTTCGACTTGGCCAGAGGCATATCGCATCGTGCCATCCCCCTGACGACGACCCGCAACAAAGGTGCCCTGATACATGTCACCGTTCGAGTAAGTCGCGATCCCCTGACCCGAAATCTCGCCGTTCTGCCATTCACCCTCGTAGGTAAAGCTTTCATCGGCTTCGGTGGCGGGGTTGTTGGGGATGGTGATTTTGCCCTGTCCATGACGTTGGCCATTTTCAAAGTGGCCAGTGTAAACGGACCCGTCCGCATAGGTGGCTGTGCCAGTCCCGTGACGTTGTCCGTTTTCCCATTCGCCGTCATATGAATAGCCATCGCCATAGCGCATCACGCCGCGACCGTGGTTCTTAGCGTTCTTGAATTCGCCTTCATAGACGAGGCCAGAGGCGTAGGTGGCGATACCTGATCCTTCGATCACGCCATCAACCCAGTTGCCCACATAGGTCGAGCTGTCAGGGTAGGTGATTTTGCCTTCGCCGTTGGGCAAGTCATTTGCGAACTGCCCCTCGTAGACCGACCCGTCTGGATAGAGGACCTTGCCCTGACCAGACATCGCGCCGCCTTCCCAGCCGCCGACATAAACGTAACCGTCCGTCCCGCGGAATGTGCCCTGACCGTGGCGGCGGTCATCGTGGAAGCCGCCCTGATAGACGTCGCCATTGGCGTAGGTCACTGTGCCTGTGCCTTCGCGGTGACCTGCAACCAGATCGCCCTCGTAAATGTCGCCGTTCGGCTGGACCAGTCGACCGATGCCCTCGATCTGACCCGCGACCCATTTACCCTCGTAGATGGTGCCGTCCTGCATGAGGAGTTTACCGTCACCTTCGCGGTCGTCACGAGCCAGCTGACCCTCGTAAATCGTGCCGTCTGGATAGGTGATCGTGCCAGAGCCTTCTTTGACGCCGTTCACCCACTGGCCCGCATAGCTGTATCCGTTCGGGCTGCGCATGGTGCCGGTGCCGTGGTGCATCGCGTTGCGGAATTCGCCCTCGTAGATGACACCGTTGGCGTAGGTCGCAATGCCGCTGCCGGTGATGTTGCCATCCACCCAGTCGCCCTCATAAACGCCACCATCGGCAAAGGTGATCTTACCTGTGCCGCTCGGCTTACCTTCGGCGAATTCGCCCTCATAGACAGAGCCATTGGGGAAACGCGCAACGCCATTGCCTTGGATGCGGCCTTCGACCCAATCACCGTTGTATTCATAGCCATTGGGCAGGCGATACATCCCTGTCCCGTGCTGTTTGCCGTTCAGGAATTCGCCTTCGTAGACGCCACCATCCTCATATTGTTTGGTCTGAACGTCCTGCGCCACGGCCCCTGTCATCGACAGAACCAAAACTGCACCGCCCCATAGCGCCCGATTGCGAGTCATCGTTAACTTTCCCTGTTTCAGCAGCGCGATGCTAATAGAGCCCGCCCGCCGATACAACGGTCTAGGGGGGATTGGGCCGCAATCCGCTTTCCCTTAGCGTGGGTTCTGGTAAACCTGTCGTGAGTTAGCGCACAGGACACCGATGACCGACACATTCCGCATCACGATGGCCCAGTTGAACCCCACTGTTGGGGACGTCGAAGGCAACGCCGCAAAGGCCAAATCCGTTTGGGACACCGCCCGCGCGGCTGGATCGCAGATGGTCGCTCTGCCAGAGATGTTTATTGCGGGCTATTCGACCCAAGACCTCGTGATGAAACCTGCGTTCCAGCAGGCCTGCTATGACCGCATTGTCGCGCTCGCTGCGGAATGTGCGGATGGTCCGATGATCGGGATCGGTGGGCCGCTGGCGGAAAACGGACGGCTCTATAACGCCTATTTCATCCTCAAGGATGGTAAGATCGCAGCGCGCCAGCTGAAACACTTCCTGCCCAACTACAACGTCTTTGACGAAGTGCGGCAGTTCAATCGTGGCGCCATTCAGGGGCCTTACGATGCGGGCCCCTTGCGGATTGGTTCGCCCATTTGCGAGGATGCCTGGTTCCCCGATGTGGCCGAGGCGATGGTCGAAAGCGGGGCCGAAATCCTCGTCGTGCCGAACGGATCGCCCTACTACCGTGGGAAATTCGACCGCCGCATGAACACGATGGTCGCCCGTGTGATCGAAAACGATGTGCCGATGGTCTATGTGAACACCGTCGGCGGCCAAGACGATCAGGCATTCGATGGCGGATCGTTTGTGCTGAACCGTCACGGCAAACTCGCCGTGCAGCTGCCCCTCTTCGAAGAGGCCGTGGCCCACGTCGATTTCCACCGCGCCGAAGACGGCTGGGAAGCCGCCGAAGGCCCCAAGGCCACCTTTGGCGATGCGTGGGAACAGGACTATCACGCGATGGTCACGACGCTTCGTGATTACATGCGTAAAACGGGGTTCAAAAAGGTGCTGCTCGGCCTTTCGGGTGGGATCGACTCTGCCATCGTTGCGACCATCGCCGTTGACGCGATTGGTGCCGAAAACGTGCGCTGCGTGATGCTGCCCTCTGAATACACCTCGCAAGGGTCGCTCGACGATGCCGAAGACATCGCGAACCGTTTGGGCGTCCATTACGACTATGTGCCGATCAAGCAGGGCCGCGATGCGATCACCGAAACGCTGGCCCCCCTATTCGCGGGCCGCGACGCTGACCTGACCGAAGAGAACATCCAGTCTCGTCTGCGTGGTCTGCTCCTTATGGCGCTGTCGAACAAATTCGGGGAAATGCTGCTGACCACGGGCAACAAATCCGAAGTCGCCGTTGGCTATGCCACGATCTATGGCGACATGAACGGCGGCTATAACCCGATCAAAGACCTCTACAAAACGCGCGTCTTTGAAACCTGCCGCTGGCGCAACGCCAACCACCGCCCGTGGATGGATGGCCCCGCAGGCGAGGTGATCCCCGTTTCAATCATCGACAAACCGCCAAGCGCCGAACTCCGTCCCGACCAAAAGGACGAAGACAGCCTGCCGCCCTACGACATCCTCGATGCGATCCTCGAAGGGTTGGTCGATGACGAAGCCAGCGTTGCCGACCTCGTTGCCAAAGGCTTTGACCGTGATGTGGTAAAGAAAGTCGAACATCTGCTCTACATCAGCGAATACAAACGGTTCCAATCGGCACCAGGTACACGCCTGACGAAACGGGCGTTCTGGCTGGATCGCCGCTACCCCATCGCTAACCGTTTCAGAGATAACGCATAATTAGGTCGTTTTCCGTCACTTATGTCGGAAAACGAACAGACCCAGCTCTGACTGTGCCTAAATGACCGTCCATTCAGTATAGGAATGGACGACCATGATCACTGTGCACACGGTGCCCGACGCTTTTTCGGCAGATGACTGCAACCGCATCCTTGATTTGGTGCGCTCTGTCCCTGCCAATGATGCAAAGCTTGTCGGGCGTGAACAGAACCACAACCTGCGCCGCGCCGATCTCGT
>JAYPVO010000105.1:0-7670 GCA_038134645.1 Paracoccaceae bacterium | reverse complement strand
AGTTTTTCATGTCTCATGGCTCCCACCAGTTTTCACTCACCACTGCTGAGAGTCGGCCCCAAACCTTGCCAAATGGATAAACTTGGGAATTAGAACAATGTTTAAGGAAACTGCCGCCTTGAACGTTTGCCCATTGCGGACATATGGTTCCCCAGAACTGATCAGAGGGCAAAGCCATGGCGATTAACAAAGTAGGCGTTGTCGGCGCAGGACAAATGGGCAACGGCATTGCTCACGTGTTTGCGTTGGCCGGATACGATGTGATGATGACTGACATCAGCGCGGACGCCTTGGCCGCCGCCGTCGCATTGATCGACAAGAACATCACGCGCCAAGTGTCCAAAGGTGTCGTCACCGAGGAAGACAAAGCCGCCGCAATGGGCCGTATCTCGACGACGCAAACGCTCACTGATCTTGGGCCTTGCGATCTGATCATCGAGGCCGCAACCGAACGCGAAACAGTCAAGCAGGCCATTTTCGACGAGCTGCTGCCGCACATCACGCCGACCACGATCCTCGCATCAAACACGTCGTCCATTTCGATCACGCGTCTCGCCAGCCGCACGGATCGGCCAGAAAAGTTCATCGGCTTCCACTTTATGAACCCAGTGCCAGTGATGCAGTTGGTCGAATTGATCCGCGGTATCGCAACCGATGATGAAACCTACCAACAGTGTCAGGAAGTCGTTGAAAAGCTAGGTAAAACCTCCGCAACGTCAGAAGATTTCCCTGCCTTCATCGTGAACCGCATCCTGATGCCGATGATCAATGAAGCGGTCTATGCCCTTTACGAAGGCGTGGGCAACGTGTCCTCCATCGACACATCGATGAAACTGGGCGCCAACCACCCGATGGGCCCACTGGAACTCGCGGACTTCATTGGCCTCGACACTTGTCTGGCGATCATGAACGTTCTGCACGAAGGCCTTGCGGATACGAAATATCGCCCGTGCCCGTTGCTGACCAAATACGTTGAAGCGGGCTGGCTGGGTCGCAAAACCAAACGTGGCTTCTACGATTATCGCGGCGATAAGCCCGTTCCGACCCGTTAACCACATGCGTTCGATCCCGCTATGATCGAATGGCAGGACGAAGGCGCTCTCCTTGCTTCGCGCGTGCATGGCGAGACTTCGATGATTATCGAGGTCTTTACGCCATCGAGAGGGCGTCATGCGGGCGTAGTGCGTGGGGGTGCGAGCCGCAAAATGGCGGCAACGCTTCAGCCAGGCTCGCAGGTTTCGGTGACATGGAAAGCCCGCCTCGACGATCACCTTGGTAGTTTTACGATCGAACCGCTGCGAAGCAGGTCAGCGCAGGTGATGTCAGACAGGCTCGCACTTAGCGGGCTTGGGGCAGTTTGCGCCCTACTATGTCAATCCTTACCAGAGCGTGAGAAACACGAAGCTCTCTATGAACGGACGGTGCAACTTCTCGACCTTCTAGGCCAAAACGACGTTTGGCCTCTCGCTTACCTGCATTGGGAAATGTCACTCCTCGATGAGCTGGGCTACGGATTAGACCTTTCCGCCTGCGCCGTAAGAGGCGTGAACGAGGACCTTTCCTATATTTCACCCAAATCTGGCAGAGCGGTAAGTAAAGAGGGTGCAGGGGAATGGGCGAACCGATTGCTGCCCTTAGTGCCCGTGATGAAGGGTGAAGGCGATGCATCTGGCGGGGAAATCGCGCGCGCGCTCGGAACAACGGGATATTTCATCGAAAACCGTCTGTTCGGAACGCAAACGAGCCGCGAAGTTCCCGCGGCTCGTCAGAGATTGATCGACGCGATAGCGCGCCTTGATTAACCCAGAATACGGCGTGCGATAACCTGCGCCTGAATTTCGGCAGCACCTTCAAAGATGTTCAGGATGCGAGCATCACAGAGGATACGGCTGATCTTGTATTCCAGAGCAAAGCCGTTGCCGCCGTGGATTTGCAGACCGTTATCCGCACATGCCCACGCGATACGCGCACCGAGCAGCTTTGCCATACCAGCTTCGAGGTCACAGCGACGATCAGCGTCTTTTTCGCGAGCCGAGAAGTAGGTCAGCTGACGCGCGATCATGATTTCAACGGCCATCATCGCCAGTTTGCCCGACACGCGCGGGAAGTTGATCAGCGATTTACCAAACTGTTTACGGTCAATCGCATACTGCATCGCTACATCCAGAGCGGACTGCGCAACACCGATTGCGCGCGCTGCGGTTTGGATACGTGCCGATTCAAACGTCTGCATCAACTGTTTGAAACCATTACCCTCTTCACCGCCCAGAAGGTTTTCGCCCTTAACTTTGAAGTTATCAAAGCCAAGCTCGTATTCCTTCATCCCGCGATAACCGAGAACTTCAATCTCACCGCCCGTCATGCCTTCGGTCGGGAACGGATGTTCGTCAGTTCCTGGTGTCTTTTCGGCGAGGAACATGGACAGGCCTTTATAGTCCGTCGTGTTTGGATCGGTGCGGGCCAGCAGGGTCATCACATGCGTACGGGCCGCGTGGGTGATCCATGTTTTGTTACCAGTGATGCGGTAATCACCGTTTTCGTCCTTCACAGCACGAGTACGGAGTGAACCAAGGTCAGAACCCGTGTTTGGCTCTGTGAACACAGCCGTCGGCAAAATCTCAGCAGCAGCGAGTTTCGGCAGCCAGTTCTCTTTCTGCTCTTGCGTACCGCCCGCAAGGATCAGCTCTGCCGCGATCTCGGAACGAGTGCCGAGCGAACCGACGCCAATGTAACCACGCGACAGTTCCTCAGATACAACGCACATCGACGCTTTGGACAGGCCGAAACCGCCAAACTCTTCAGGGATGGTGAGACCAAAGACACCCATTTCTGCGAGTTCTTCGATGATCTCCATCGGGATCAATTCGTCCTTGAGGTGCCATTCGTGGGCGAACGGCTCAACTTTTTCCAACGCGTAACGACGGAACTGGTCGCGGATCATCTCCAGTTCCTCATCCAGACCAGATGCGCCGAACATGGTCGAACCCGCTTGATCCTGCATGATCTCCACCAAGCGAGACCGAGCCGCTTGAGAGTTACCAGCGCATACCAGCGTAACGACTTCTGGCTGGGCGAGCGTATCCGCAATACCGAGGTCAGAGAGACGCAGGATTTCGCCCTGCGACATAGGAATGCCGCCTTTGATCTGCGCGAGGTATTCGCCAAATGCGATCTGCAGGATGATCTGTTCGACTTCGCCGAATTTGCCCTCGGCATTCAGACGATCCGCCCAGCCGTGCATTTCTTTCAACGCTTCGACGTAGGTCGCCAACCAAGCAAGGCCGTGCGCGACCGACTGATGGGCTTCGACCAATCCGCCAGACACGCGGCCATCAACGCTCACCTTGGATTTTACCGTATCTTTGGCCGTCGAAAGCAGTTCTTCGAGGGGTGCAAGGGTGGCACCTGTCAGACCCAAAAGGTTCTCAAGAATGGGCGAGGTTGTCATAGCGATATCCTGTCCGTCGTGGGGCATGGCGTGCTCCTTATTGTGCTAGTGCAGAGATAAACCCTTCGCAACTGCAGCGCAACTTAATTTCGTTTAGACAAAAGTCAAAGAACATAAATGTCGCGGTGGATTTTTCGTGCGGAGTAAACAACTTAGCGATATGCACTTTATCCATGGATAGCATTTTTTCTCTGATTTCGCCCGAACTTCTGGTCTTTGCCTTTGCCGTGACGCTGGTTGCGGGCATCGTAAAGGGTGCTATCGGATTCGCGATGCCGCTCATTATGATCTCGGGAATGGGCATTCTCATTGACCCAAAACTGGTGGTCGCGGGGATCATTTTGCCTATCGTGATGTCCAATATTCTACAGATCGCAAAAGCAGGCTGGGCAGAAGCGCGGGACTCACTGCGGGAATACGGTCTCTATGTCCTGATCGTCTGCGTGATGATCCTAATCACCTCACAATTCGTGGCATATGTTTCGGCCGACGCAATGTTGTTGGGTCTAGGCATTGTCGTGACAGTGCTCTGTATCATCCAGATTTCTGGCGTGAGGCTCCATATCAAGCCAGAGAACAGACGCGTCGGGTCGATCATCGCTGGTTTTCTCTCTGGGGCACTTGGTGGATTTGCAGGCACTTGGGGACCGACAACTGTGCTCTATCTGGTCGCCGTCGACACACCCAAAGCACGGCAATTCGTCGTCCAAGGCGTCGTCTACGGCGCTGGCGCATTCATGCTGATGGCGGGGCATCTCAAATCGGGAATCCTGAACATCAATACTGTTCCATTTTCCGCAATCCTGCTCTTGCCTGCTTTCGCAGGCATGTGGATTGGGTTTCGAATCCACGATCGCATTGACCAAGCGCTGTTCCGCAAAGCGACCCTTTGGGTGCTGCTCATCGCGGGTGTAAACCTGATCCGTCGCGGTTGGATGGGCTGATTAGGACAGAAGTCCCTCACCAGAACAGAGCGCGTCAATCGTCAGCCCTGCGGGCGGCGGCACCACATCGAATTCAGCGATGAAATGCGTCTGGCCGCCCTGCTCTACAGAGAATGACCATTCCCCGACCAGCAACTCATATGGGAAGTCAAAACGATACATGCTCAGCGTATAAGTCTGATCGTTAAAGTTCGGATACCAACGCTGTTCGGTCACGCCCTCCGCTCCCATCGGCGGGTGACGCACGACAACCTCGGCACCAGGGAGCGAAACGCCCTCAGCCAATCGAAGCTGCACGCCAAACCCAAGGTCCGGAATAGCGGGAACAGTCGTCGTATGAGCAATGACCTGCGGTTCGCCGCTGATGGTATCAATTGCACCGATCTCTGTATTGGGCGCAGGTTCGCTGCCCGTAATCTCGTACGGGCAATGTAGCCCGATGTCCCCGACAACGATGGTGGGCTTTGACCGATACCCTTCGGCAAAGGCAACGGCGGGCATACAAATCAACGCAACATAGGGCACATATTTCATCATGGCTGCATCGTGCCCTTTCGTTAGGTGAAGTCAACAAAAAGGGCCGGACAGTTTCCCGTCCGGCCCTTCAATTTTCTGCGACGTGGCATTAGCCGATTGCAGCAGCCTTAACGTCCTCATCGATGTAAGGAACATACTGCGCAAAGTTCTCAGCAAACATTTCGACCAGCTTGTGAGCCTGCGCATCAAATGCTGCCTTGTCAGCCCAAGTTGCGCGCGGATCGAGAAGCTTCGCATCAACGCCCTCAACAGTGACAGGAACGTCGAAGCCAAAGTTCGGATCCTTGCGGAAGGTTGCTTCGTTCAGCGAACCGTCCAGCGCAGCGGTGAGCAGAGCGCGGGTTGCTTTGATCGGCATACGGCTACCTGTGCCGAATGCACCACCAGTCCAACCAGTGTTTACCAACCAGCAGGTCGCGCCATGGGATGCGATTTTTTCCTGCAACAGCTTACCGTAGACTTCCGGACGACGCGGCATGAACGGCGCACCGAAACAAGTCGAGAAGGTCGGGATCGGTTCGGTTACGCCAATCTCGGTGCCTGGGGTTTTCGACGTGAAGCCCGACAGGAAGTGATACATCGCCTGAGCAGGTGTCAGACGCGCGATCGGAGGAAGAACTCCATATGCGTCACAGGTCAGCATGATGATGTTTTTCGGGTGACCGCCCAGCGCGCTGTCAGATGCGTTGGAAATGTAGTGCAGCGGGTAAGCGCAGCGCATGTTGTCGGTGATCGAGTTGTCTTGGAAATCGAGAACCTTGGTGTCTTCGTCGTAGACCATGTTCTCGATGACGGTGCCGAACATCGAGCACGTCGCGTAGATTTCAGGTTCAGCTTCAGCCGACAGGTTGATCGTTTTAGCGTAGCAGCCGCCTTCGAAGTTGAAGGTGCCACGATCCGACCAGCCGTGCTCATCGTCACCGATCAGAACGCGATCAGGGTCAGCCGACAGGGTCGTTTTACCAGTGCCCGACAGACCAAAGAAGATCGCTGTATCCACTGGGTTGCCAATCGCGTGGTTGGCAGAGCAGTGCATCGGCATGATGCCTTTTTCAGGAAGCAGGTAGTTCAGAAGGGTAAAGACCGACTTCTTGTTCTCACCCGCGTATTCGGTGCCACCGATAAGGATCATCTTCTTATCGAAGTTCAACGAGATGACAGTCTCGGTGCGGCAACCGTGCTTTTCAGGGTTCGCCTTGAAGGTCGGGCAGTTGATGATGGTCCATTCAGGTGTGAAGTTATCAAGCTCTTCACGCTCTGGACGGCGCAGCATGGTGCGGATGAACAGCGAATGCCATGCAAGCTCGGTCACCATACGAACGTCCAGACGATGCGCAGGATCGGCACCACCAAAGAGGTCCTGAACAAAGTAGTTCTTGCCCTTCATGTGCTCCAGCATATCGGCGTAGAGAACGTCGAATTTGTCGGCTTCCATCGGCGCGTTGTTTTCCCACCAAATGGTGTCTTCAACAGACGCAGTGCGAACAACGAATTTATCCTTGGGCGAACGACCAGTGTGTTTACCAGTCGACACGAGAAGCGCGCCGCCGTTACCCAGTGTGCTTTCACCTGCTTTCAACGACTGCTCAATCAGCGCAGGTTCCATCAGGTTGTAATAGACATAGCCCAGTCCAGTGATGCCCTGATGTTCAAGCTTCATGGTTGGGTTGACCCGTCCGTGGTCCATTGTCTCTCTCTCCTGATTGCGGGCGATGCGCCCTAGATAGGGGTCCACATAGCACTATGATTTTTCATCAGAAAAGGCGGCTTTGTCGCAGTTAGCGCAATCATTTTCGTGTTAGCGCAACCATTTAGCGCGACCATAGTCGAGTGTGACCCGAAAGTCCTCGAACGGGTTTTTTCGACACAATCATGTTGCCGCAAACATAGGCAAATTCAGTTTCTGATTGATTCGCTCAGCCAAAAAAGGGACAACAGTCTCAAAAAAGAGCAGTATAAAAAATCAGGCTGAAGAGGCGACACCCCATGCATCGTATTGCGTTGGTCGATGACGACCGGAATATTCTAACTTCTGTAGCAATGACTCTCGAGGCCGAGGGCTTTGAAGTTGAGACATACAATGACGGCCAGCAAGCGCTGGACGCATTTAACAAGAAATTACCCGACATGGCTGTGCTGGACATTAAGATGCCCCGCATGGACGGCATGGACCTTCTCCAGCGTCTCCGCCAGAAAACCACGATGCCAGTGATCTTCCTCACCTCTAAAGATGACGAAATCGACGAGGTATTGGGGCTTCGCATGGGCGCTGACGACTACGTCAAAAAGCCCTTTAGCCAGCGCCTTTTGGTCGAACGCATCCGCACCCTTCTGCGCCGGCAGGATGCCATGAACGGCATCACGCCCGAAGAGGTTGATGAAAACAACAAGGTGATGGAACGTGGCCCGCTGACCATGGACCCACTGCGGCACGCTGTGAAATGGAAGGGTCGCGATGTGTCCCTTACCGTCACCGAATTTCTGTTGCTGCAAGCCCTGGCCCAGCGCCCCGGCTTTGTTAAGTCGCGCGACCAACTGATGGACGTTGCCTACGACGATCAAGTCTATGTCGACGACCGCACTATCGACAGCCACATCAAACGCCTGCGCAAGAAGATGCGCCAAGTAGACGATGAGTTCGGTGCGATCGAAACGCTTTACGGCATCGGCTATCGTTACAACGAAGAATAAGACATGAACTCGTCTCCCAAAATTGACGTTCGTGATCTCCGCTCGGTTCG
>JAYPVO010000104.1:0-7786 GCA_038134645.1 Paracoccaceae bacterium | reverse complement strand
TCGAACGTCCGCGTGCTGTCCGAAGAACTGCGTGCCGCGCAGGACCGTTTCAGCGTGGGTGAAGTCACCCGCACCGACGTGTCGCTGGCTGAGGCGCAGCTTGCCTCGGCTCGCAGCCTTTTGGCCGTCGCGCAGGGTGATCTGATCCAAGCCCAAGAACAATACCGCGTCGCCGTTGGCACCGCGCCCGTGTCGCTGCAAAGCGCACCGCGTGCTGATGTCGGCATGGCCCAAGATGCGGCAACCGAATACGCGCTGCGTGCGCACCCGTCGATCCTATCGGTCCAGCACGCGATTGCGGCGGCTGAACTGGGTGTTCGTATCGCCCAAGCGTCCAACATGCCCTCTGTTGATCTAAGCGCGTCCTTTACCGAACGCCGCGTCGATGGTGGCAGCTTTAACGACAGCACCTCTTATGGCGTGTCGGTCTCTGGCCCGATCTACGCAGGTGGCGCGATCTCTAGCGCGGTCCGCAAGGCCAGCGCGCAGCGCGATCAAGCGCGTGCGGGTCTGCATCTGACAACGCTGAGCGTTGAGCAGGGCGTGACCAATGCGTTCTCGAACTACCGTGCGGCTGTGGCTGCGTCGGATGCCTATCGTCAGGGTGTTGCGGCAGCGCAGCTTGCCTTTGATGGTGTCCGCGAAGAAGCCGCCGCTGGGTCGCGCACAACAATTGACGTGCTGAACGCCGAACAATCCTTGCTCGATGCACGGGCGAACTTGGTTCAGGCAAACGCCAACGTCGTTCTGGCCAGCTACAACATTCTCTACGCAACGGGTCTTTTGACGGCAGAGCATCTGAACCTGCCTGTGACCCAGTATGATGTTGAGGGCCACTACAACATGGTTGCAAACGCGCCTATCCGTTCCTCGGCCCAAGGCCGTGCGCTGGACCGCGTTTTGCAGGCGCTGGAATAATTTACCCAGCCAAGCGCGTCGTGTTGGTTGTCTGAGAGCGTAGCTTTCGTTACACTCACCGTTGAGTGAGCAGGAAAATCGTCATGTCTGACCAACGCGCAAATGTAGAGATCGAAGATGTTCTATCTTCTATCCGCCGTCTGGTGTCGGATAACGAGTGGTCGGCGCAGCCTGCGCCGCACTCCGTTTCCGAAGACGTGGCAGAGCCTGACGATGCCGATCCGCAGCCCGAAAAATTCGTTCTGACGCCTGCGTTGCGCGTGGTTGAACCTGCGCACGCGCCTGTCAAAGAGGCCCCGAAAGAGCCGTCTTCGATGACAGAACTGGAACAGATGATTGCTGAATTGGAACAAGCCGTTACCAAATCAGAGCATCAGGATTGGGAAACCGAAGGCGATAACGTCGAAGATCTGATCGACACGCCCGAACCGTTCCCATCGCTGCGCAGCGCGACCATCGATGATGCCGATGTGCTGACCGCTGATTTGCAGGAAGAACCCACCGCGCAAGACGACGATCAGGTCGTGGCGAGCGATGATCCCGATTTGTCGGACCTCGATGGTCAGATTGACGAATACCTCGACGGTGGTGCCCTCATCGACGAAGACAAACTGCGCCAGATGGTGACAGAGATTGTGCGCTCTGAACTGCAGGGGGCTTTGGGCGAACGGATCACGCGCAATGTGCGCAAGCTGGTCCGTCGTGAGATTTATCGCGTCCTGTCGTCTCAGGAATTCGAATAAGTCACGGGCGCGGCCAGTTCGGCCACCATATCCACATCCAAATGCGTTTCCATGTGCTGGGCCAATGCGTCCAACGCATCCTCAACGCTTTGGTCATATTGCGCCTCGGAACGGATGCCAAAGCTGCGCAGGTATTCGGCGCGGAACCCGTCAGCGGCAAACAGCCCGTGGATATAGCAGCCTTGGACGAGGCCATTCTGGCTCTGCGCCCCTTCGCCGCGCCCGTCCAGCGTTAGCCATGCGCGGTCGCGATCAGGGCCATCCGTTTCGCCGATGTGGATTTCGTAGCCCGACACAGGCTCGCCGCTTTCGATATGGCGGGCGTTTGACAGGGTGAGGCGCTTGTGCGGCTTCATCTCTGTGACCACATCCAAATGGCCGAGGCCCGCAACGCGCGAGGGTGCGCCTTCAATCCCGTCATCATCGCGGATTTCACGGCCAAGCATCTGATACCCGCCGCAAATCCCCAGCACACGACCGCCACGGCGGATATGGGCTTGCAGGTCTATATCCCAGCCTTGGGCGCGGAAATGCGCGAGGTCGGCGATGGTCGATTTGCTCCCTGGGATGAGAACGAGGTCGGCATCTGCGGGCAGCGGGCGGCCAGCCTCAACGATCTCAACGGTCACGTTGGGTTCAGCGGACAGCGGGTCGAGGTCGTCGAAATTCGCGATCCGATTGAGGCGCGGCACGGCGATTTTGAACGCGCCACCGGGGCGACCCTTGAGGTCCATCACGTCCTCGGCGGGCAGACGCCATGCCTGATCGAACCACGGCAGGATGCCCAGAGGGGCCCAGCCCGTGTGGTCTACAATCGCGGTCATCCCTTCGGCAAAGAGGCTGGTATCACCACGGAATTTGTTGATGCCAAAGCCCTTGATCCGATTGCGGTCGTCCTCGGGCAGGATGACATGGGTGCCGACGAGCTGCGCAATCACGCCGCCACGGTCGATGTCGCCAAAGAGGATGACGGGGACGCCAGCGGCCTCGGCAAAGCCCATATTCGCGATGTCGCCGTCCCGCAGGTTCACTTCGGCGGGCGATCCTGCGCCTTCGATGATGATCAGGTCATGCGCCTGCGCCAAACGGTGAAAGCTGTCGAGGACAGACACCATCAGCGTCGACTTCATCTTACCGTAGTCGCGTGCCTTGAGCGTGGTCAGCCGTTTGCCCTGCACGATCACCTGTGCGCCCACATCCGTTTCGGGTTTGAGCAAGACAGGGTTCATGTCCGTATGCGGCGCCAACCCACAGGCCAGCGCTTGGAGTGCCTGCGCGCGACCAATCTCTCCGCCATCAGAGGTGACAGCGGCGTTGTTCGACATGTTCTGCGGTTTGAACGGCGCGACCGAGAGGCCACGTTTGCGAAAGGCGCGACATAGGCCAGCCACCACCATGGATTTTCCCACGTTGGAGCCAGCACCCTGAATCATAATCGCCTTTGCCATGGCGCCTGTTCTACGGTGGGGCAGGGGTTCGCGAAAGCCCCGATGCGGCACGCGGACCCTTAAAAACGAAAACGCGGCCCGAGCAGAGGACCGCGTTTGCGTTTGGGTGGGCGAGAGGCCCGATACTTGAAACCTTAGGCGGCTTCGTCTTGTGCAGCAGCGTTGCGGCGTTCGCTCTCTTCGCGCGACAGCGCAACAGAGGTACGGATACCTTTACCAACGAATTCCATCAGACCCTTCACAACACGTTCGTTCGGGTCGATGCCAGCGCAGGACAAAACTTCACGACCATCACGCGACCGCGCCCAACGTGCGATCTGTTCCGGACCGTTGCCGTACTTTTTGTCATCAGCAATCGCATCATCCAACGCAGCGAGAACAACAGCAGCAAAGAGTTTGCGTGCACGGTTGCCCTGTTCGTTGTTGAAAGCGGTGCCATCTACGAAATCAGCCATTTCGCGTCCTTTGTTGTTTTTGCTCTTGTGATTACGGCGTGCAGCGCAATATGCCTATTTTGATCCGATTCGGGGGTCTTGTTTTGGAATGGCAGCTATGCACTATATGCATAGGTAAATCCACTGTTTTGGCATATCTAGCGCCTAAACGCCGGTTTGTTGTTCCGATATAGGGGCTCGCCGCTTTCCGGCAACAACCAGTCACATAATCGAGATATAAGTCCGATGCCCAAAATCAACGGTAACGAAATTAAACCAGGTAACATCCTTGAACACGAAGGCGGTCTGTGGGCTGCTGTTAAAGTGGGTCACGTGAAACCCGGTAAAGGCGGCGCATTTGCGCAGGTCGAAATGAAAAACATTCGTGATGGCCGCAAGCTGAACGAACGTTTCCGGTCCGAAGACAAGGTAGAGCGCGTGCGCCTCGACCAGAAGGACCAGCAGTTCCTTTATGAAACCGACGGTCGTCTGGTGTTCATGGACACTGAAACCTTTGAACAGGTCGAGATCGACTCGGAACTTTTGGGCGAACGTCGTCCGTTCCTGCAGGACGGCATGACCGCAACCGTCGAATACTACGGCGAAGAAGCTCTCGGCGTTTCGATCCCGCAGAAAGTCACCTGCAAGATCGTTGAGACCGAGCCGGTTGTTAAAGGCCAGACCGCTGCGAACTCTTACAAGCCAGCGATCCTCGACAACGGCGTGCGCATCATGGTTCCGCCGTTCATCGCGACCGACGAGATGATCATCGTGAACACCGACTCGATGGAATATTCCGAACGCGCCTAATCGGTTCGTTTTGGTGATTTGAACGAAGGGCGCGGGAAAAATCTCGCGCCCTTTGTCTTTGCTTGCATGGTGTGGGGCAGGGCGGGTAACGATGTGGTCACCATGACAAACGCCCCCCGATTTACCCCGCTCATCGCATCGCTTCCTGCCACTGTGCCCTTTGTCGGGGCCGAAGTGATGGAGCGTGCCAGTGGCCGTCCCTTTGCCGCGCGTATTGGTGCGAACGAGAACGTCTTTGGCCCATCGCCCAAGGCCATCGCCGCCGTGCAAGCCGCCGCATCCGAGGCGTGGAAATACGGTGACTCGGCGAGCTATGACCTCAGGGTCGCGATTGCAGCGCATCACGGGATCACTGTTGATCACATCGTCATCGGCGAAGGCATCGACGGGCTTTTGGGCATGTTGGTGCGGTTGATGATTGGTCAAGGCGACGCGGTGGTGACCTCGGACGGGGCCTATCCGACGCTGAACTATCATGTGGCGGGCTTTGGCGGGGTGATCCACAAGGTGCCGTTCAAGGACGACCATGAAGACCCCGATGCCCTGATCGCGAAGGCCGCAGAGGTTGGCGCAAAGCTGATCTACATCGCGAACCCTGATAACCCGATGGGCACCCATCACCGTGGCGAGGTGATCGCCCGCATGGTGGATCGCCTGCCCGAAGGGGCGCTACTGATTGTGGACGAGGCCTATATCGACTTTGCGCCCGAAGGCACGGCCTTGGACCTGCCCGCCGATGATCCCCGCGTCATTCGGATGCGTACCTTTTCAAAGGCCTATGCCTTGGCAGGTCTGCGGGTTGGCTATGCGGTTGGCGGCAAAGAGCTGATCGCGGGCTTTGACCGTGTGCGGAACCATTTCGGAATGGGCAATGTGGCCCAAGCGGGCGCTTTGGCTGCGTTTCAGGATCGCGAATGGCTGGGCCATGTGGTCGGGCAGGTGGCTGCGGCACGTGATCGGATCGCTGCGATTGCGGCGGATAATGGGCTGACCTCTGTGCCCTCGGCCACCAATTTCGTCTGTATCGACTGTGGTCAGGACGGGGCCTTTGCCCGCGCGGTGCTGAACGGCCTTTTGCGCCGTGGGCTGTTCCTGCGGATGCCGTTTGTCGCGCC
The DNA here is from genome assembly GCA_038134645.1 of Paracoccaceae bacterium. Classification (GTDB taxonomy): domain Bacteria; phylum Pseudomonadota; class Alphaproteobacteria; order Rhodobacterales; family Rhodobacteraceae; genus Marivivens. The sequence continues at coordinate 2,318 of JAYPVO010000104.1, read as the reverse complement.
GCAGGATCGCTGTATTCGGATCAGTTGCGGCACAGAGCAAGACCTCGACCTTTTGGCCGCGGCCCTGCCAGATGCCTTGGCTGAGGCGCGGGGTTAAACCCCCGCGACCACCGATGTTGCCGCAGAAAGCGCGCCGTCCCCATGCGGGATTTGCAGCGCCTTAAGGCCCGCATCAATCACCGACAGCGTGCCCAGCACCATATGCGCGTTCACGTGACCCATGTGGCCGATACGGAACCACGCAGAGGTCGGTTCACGACCAAGGCCAATGCCCAGCGTCACGCCCGCATGTTCTTCGCACCAGTGGCGCAGACGGTCGGCATCATTGCCGCCGAGGTAAATCGACGTCACCGAATGGCCGCGCCCCGCAGGGTCCGCCATGTTGAGCCGCATTTCACCGCCCTGACCCCATGCCTCGACCGCAGCCCAAACCGTGCGGGCCAGCGTTTCGTGACGCGCCCAGACCTGTTCGATGCCTTCTTCGTTGATCATGTCCAAGGCCGCACGCAGCCCAAAGAGCTGATGGGTCGGTGGGGTGCCTGCAAAGTGCTGGTAGAACATCTGGGGTTCCACGCGCGGTTTCCAGTCCCAGTAACGCGTTGCCAGATCAGCGCCTTCACGGGCCGCAGCCGCACGTTCGTTGAACCAGACAAAGCCTAGTCCCGCAGGGGTCATCAGACCCTTTTGGCTCGCAGCAATGGTGACATCCGCGCCCCAAGCGTCCATTTCGAACCGATCGCAGCCCATCGACGCGATGCAATCCGCCATCAAAACAGCAGGGTGCCCCGCCGCATCCATCGCCTGACGCACACCCGCAATGTCGTTCTTGATCGAGGTTGAGGTGTCCACATGCACCGCCAGAACGGCCTTGATGCTGTGGTCCGTGTCAGCCTTCAGGCGGGTTTCGACTTGGTTCAGGTCGACAGAGGCCTGCTGCCCGAAATCCATCACCTCTAGGTCGAGGTGCAGACCCCGCGCCATATCCGCCCAGCCATGCCCAAACCGTCCCGTGACCAGAACGAGGATCTTATCACCCCGTGACAGGACGTTCGACAGCGCTGCTTCCCATACGCCGTGACCGTTGGCGATATAGATCGCCACATGGCCCGTGGTGCGGGCAACGGATTTGAGGTCAGGCAGGATGCTATGGGTCATATCCACCAGTTCGCCCTGATAAATATTGGGCGAAGGCCGCATCATCGCTTGCAGCACCCGATCTGGCAAAACCGAAGGACCAGGGATGGCAAGGTAGGGGCGGCCGTTGGAAAGAGACATTCTGATCACCTATGTAATAATCAGCCAGACACTAACGCGGCTTCCCGCCGCGTCAATCGGCGAAGTCTTTCCATACGAACGGTTTATCGGTATCCCGAAGACAAGAGACCGAAAGGGATAACTGTGTCAGACACGAAACTACCCGTTGGCAGCCTTCTGCGCTGGTTCTGGGCAAACTACCTCCGCCGTCAATCGGGTAGCCTTCTTGGGGCTGCGCTGTTGATGGTGATCGAAGGCTCGATGGTCGGCGTGTTGTCTCTGGTTATGAAACCGATGTTCGACAATGTGCTGGTGGCAGGTGAATCCTCTGCGCTGTGGTCGGTCGGTATCGCGATTTTCGTGATCTTTACCGTGCGGGCCGTGACCTCGGTCGGGCAGAAGGTCGTGATGAAATCGGTGATCGAAAAGATTTCGGGCTGGATGCGTGGCGACTTGCTGGCGCATCTGATGCGGCTCGATATGTCGTTTCACCAGTCGAACCCTCCGGGGAGTTTGATCGAACGGGTTCAGGGCGATGTGGCCACGATCGGCACTGTCTGGACGAACATCATCACCAACGTGGTCCGCGATGGCGTGTCGGTGATCTGGCTCTTTGGGGTGGCACTGTCGCTTGATTGGAAATGGACGTTGGCGGCGCTGATCGGTCTGCCTGTTCTGGTTCTGCCGTCGCTCGCTGTGCAGGGCTATATCCGCCGCAAGACCCAAGCTGCACGGGAACTGGCGACCAAGATGTCGACCCAGCTCGACGAGGTGTTCCACGGCATCAACCCGATCAAGCTCAACACCCTCGAAGACTACCAACAGGGCCGCTACACCAAACTGACCAAAGGCCGCGTGCGGGCCGAAGTGAAGGCGACCTTCGGTATGGCCATGATCCCCGGTATCATCGATCTGATGACGGGCGTCGGGTTCTTTGTGGTGCTGATGTATGGCGGTTCGCAGATCATCGCGGGCGAAAAAACCGTGGGCGAGTTCATGGCGTTTTTCACCGCGATGGCGCTGGTCTTTGATCCGCTGCGCCGTTTGGGGCAACTGTCGGGGGC
>JAYPVO010000103.1:2511-7812 GCA_038134645.1 Paracoccaceae bacterium | reverse complement strand
GCTGAGCAAGGTCTTCGATCGAGTAGATGTCGTGGTGCGGCGGCGGCGAAATCAGCGTCACGCCTTTGGTCGAGTGACGCAGACGCGCGATCAAGTCGGTCACTTTCATGCCCGGCAGCTGACCACCTTCACCCGGTTTTGCACCCTGAGCGACTTTGATCTCAAGCTCTTCACAGTGGTTCAGGTATTCGGCTGTTACACCGAAACGACCCGAAGCAACCTGTTTGATCTTTGCCGATGGGTTGTCGCCGTTCGGTTCCGGAACGAAGTGTGCCGGATCCTCACCACCCTCACCAGAGTCGGACTTCGCACCGATGCGGTTCATCGCTACGTTAAGCAGTTTGTGCGCTTCTGGCGACAATGCGCCAAGCGACATACCAGGCGTTACGAAACGCTTACGGATCGAAGTGATCGATTCAACTTCTTCGATCGGAACTGGCTTACCCATCGGCTTAATCGCCAACAGGTCGCGCAGGTGGATCGGCGGGTTCGACTGCATAACGGTCGAATATTGTTTCCACAGCTCATAAGACGCGCGGTCACATGCCGACTGCAACAGGTGCATGGTCGACGCTTCCCAAGCGTGCTTTTCGCCCGAACGACGCGATTTGTAGATACCACCAATCGGCAGCACGTTTGCGCCCGACTTCCAGCCTTTCGCGTGCACTTCTTCCAGCTTGTGCTGGATACCGTGCAGACCAATGCCCGAAATGCGGCTGTGCATACCTGGGAAGTATTCCGCAACCATCGCACGCGACAGGCCAACGGCTTCAAAGTTCAGACCACCGCGATAGGACGCGAGAACCGAGATACCCATCTTCGACATGATCTTCAGAAGACCAGCGTCGACAGCAGCGCGGTAGTTTTCGACTGCGTCTGTCAGCGACAGATCGATCAAACCACGTTCGATACGATCTGCCAGCGAGTCTTGCGCAAGATACGCGTTCACAGTGGTCGCACCACAGCCGATCAGAACCGCAAAGTAATGCGGATCTACACACTCAGCAGAACGCACGTTGATCGAAGTGAAAGTCCGCAGACCTTTGCGGGTCAGCCACGAGTGGACCGCCGAAGTCGCAAGGATCATCGGCATCGGCACTTTGTTTTCGTTCTGATGTTCGTCGGTCAGAACGATGTGACCAGCGCCCGAACGCACTGCATCTTCTGCCTCGGAACGAACGCGAGCCAGACCCTGACGCAGAGCTTCCTGATCCGAACCAGCCTCAAAGGTACAGTCAATGAACGCGACGCTATCGCCGAACTGTTCGACCATTTTGTCGAATTCAGCGTTGCCAACGAACGGGCTTTCCAGAACCAGAATTTCGGTCTGCGAGCTGTCTTCGTCGAGCACGTTCTTGAGGTTACCGAACCGCGTTTTCAGCGACATCACGCGTGTTTCACGTAGCGAGTCGATCGGCGGGTTTGTGACCTGAGAGAAGTTCTGACGGAAGAAGTGCGACAGCGGGCGGTACTGTTTCGACAGAACCGCAGACGGTGTATCGTCACCCATCGATGCGATGAGTTCTTTGCCGTCCTCAGCCATCGTAGCCAGAACCTGCTCAAGCTCTTCGAGCGAGTAGCCAGCAGCAACCTGACGTTTACGCAGCGCGTCGCCAGAGAACAGGGTCTTTTCTTCGACGCTACCCATCAGATCGGTCAGGTCGACGACTTTCTCGATCCAGTCACCGAACGGCTGAGCGGACGCGAGTTTGTTCTTCATCTCGACGTCGTGGTAGAGTTTGCCCTCTTTCATATCGACGGCAATCAACTGACCCGGACCAAGCGCGCCTTTTTCAACAACGGTCGCTTCATCGGTCGGAACCATACCAACTTCGGAGCCAGCGATCAGCTGACCGTCGCCGGTGACAACGTAGCGAAGCGGACGCAGGCCGTTACGGTCAAGACCACCACAAACCCAACGACCATCAGTCATTGCGAGAGCAGCCGGACCATCCCAAGGCTCCATCACAGCGTTGCAGTAGGAATACATGTCCTGCCACGCCTGCGGCATGTCTTCGCCCTGCTTGGACCATGCTTCGGGAACGAGCATAGTTTTCGCCATTGGGGCGTTGCGGCCAGCGCGAACGAGAACCTCAAACACGGTATCCAGAGCACCCGAGTCGGAAGTGCCAGCAGGGATGATCGGTTTGATGTCTTCAGCCATTTCACCAAAGGTCGAAGATGCCATGCGAATTTCGTGGCTCTTCATCCAGTTGATGTTGCCTTTGATGGTGTTGATCTCGCCGTTGTGCGCAAGCATGCGGAACGGCTGGGCCAAACGCCACTCAGGGAACGTGTTGGTCGAATAGCGCTGGTGATAGATCGCGAACGCGGATTCAAAGCGCGGGTCCATCAGGTCAGGATAGAATTCCGCAACCTGCTCTGCCAGCATCATGCCTTTGTAGATGATCGAACGGCAGGACAGCGAACAGAAATACAGCGACGGGATCTGTGCTGCGAGAGCGGCTTTCTCGATCCGACGACGGATGATGTAGAGTTCGCGTTCGAACTGCTCTTCGTCGATGTCCTTTTCACAACGGATCAGGATCTGTTCGATCTCAGGGCGGGTCGCGTTCGCTTTCTCACCAAGGCAATCGGTTTTCACAGGAACGTGGCGCCAGCCGTAGATGTAGTGACCCATGCGGAGCACTTCGGACTCTACGATCGTGCGGCAACGCTCTTGAGCGCCGAAATCGGTGCGCGGCAAGAACACCTGACCAACTGCGATCAGTTTGTTCATGTCTGGCTCGTGGCCAGTGCGACGGATTTGGTCGTAGAAGAAGGTCACTGGAATCTGAACGTGGATACCCGCGCCGTCACCCGTTTTACCGTCTGCGTCTACAGCGCCGCGGTGCCAAATCGCCTTGAGCGCGTTGATCCCGTTATCGACCACTTTGCGGGACGGCTTACCATCCAACGCAACAACAAGCCCAACACCGCAGGACGAATGCTCGTCGTCGGTACGGTAGAGGCTGTTCTTCGACATCCACTCGCGCTTTGCCTCTTCGGCTGCGACCCAGTTTTCATCATAGATGGTCATGAGGCATCTCCTTGGAATTCAGGACATTGTCGGGCGCAACCGTCGCGCAACCGCAGTCATGATTAGTAATCAGGTTCATGAACGCACCGCCTTGGACAGCGTAGCGCCACAGTCATAGATCGGGGTCATGGACAGAAACCCGCCCTCGCCCGGAAAGATAAAATCGACAGGGCGGTGATCTTGGGTGATCTTTTCGCCGCTGGCGGTCGTGAATGTGCGCACACCAGATAGGAACGTGCGCCATTCGGGATGGACATATTCGTTGCCTTGAACGGTTTCGATGTCACCGTTGGAACGTTCAATTTGCACCGCAAAGCTGGTCACCAGAACTTCGATGCCATCAATGGTTTCGGTCTCGCCGGTTAGTTGGTCTTCACCGATGAATTGGGTCGCCCCGCTTACATCGCCATTCGTGAAAAACTCGAACGTGTCGCCGCCTGTTTCCAACAACTCGGTCAAGGACGCAGGGTCGAGTGCCCCCGCCATCAGCCGTGTTGTTTCACCACGGGCAGGTGAAAAACTCTCGATCCATTGGGCTTCGGCGTCGATGATACCCAGGTAGGTCATGCCTTCCTGATTAAAATCGACACGCCGCTGGTAGCCTTCAGGATCGTTTGCACATTGAAAGATATGAGACACGGTGCAGCTGCGTTTCTGCATGCTGACGTAAGCCTCACAGCCCTCGGGCAAAACAACCTGCTGCGCACCCACGGCAGAGCCAGCGGCGCAAACCGCTGACAAAGCCAAAATGAGTGAGCGCAAACCGATCATCGCAAGCCTTATTCCGCTGCAACCGTTGCCGACTGGCTCAGGTAGGACAGGATGGACTGAGCGCAGTCGCGACCATCACGGATTGCCCAAACAACGAGCGATGCACCGCGAACGATGTCGCCTGCTGCATAAACACCGTCGAGGCTCGTTTGGCCTGTGCCAAAGTCCGCTTTAACGGTGCCCCAACGGGTCACGTCCAGACCATCAACGCCCCAGAGTTTCGGCAGGTCTTCGGGTTCAAAGCCCAGAGCTTTGATCACGAGGTCTGCAGGCTCAACATAGTCAGCGCCTTCGATCACTTCAGGCATCTGGCGGCCAGACGCATCCGGTGCACCCAAACGCATTTTCTGAACTTCAACGCCAGTGACCGCAGCATCGCCTTCGAAACCTTTCGGCGCAGCGAGCCAGACGAATTCGACGCCTTCTTCTTCTGCGTTTTGAGTTTCGCGCTGCGAACCCGGCATGTTTGCACGGTCACGACGATAGAGACACTTCACCGAGGTCGCGCCCTGACGGATTGCCGTCCGAACGCAGTCCATCGCGGTGTCACCGCCGCCGATGACGACGACGTTTTTGCCTTCAGCGTTCAATTCACCCGAATCGTATTCAGGAACATCGTCACCAAAGTTCTTGCGGTTGGACGCGGTGAGGTAATCGATCGCACGAACGATACCAGACGCTTCAGAGCCTGGAGCAACCAGATCGCGGGTTTTGTAAACGCCAGTCGAAATGAGGATCGCGTCATGCTTTCCACGGATCGCATCAAAGGTCAGATCTTCGCCGACATTGCAGTTCATGACGAACTCAACGCCTGCTTCTTCCAACTGAGCGATGCGACGCATCACGACGTCTTTTTCCAGCTTAAAGCCCGGAATACCGTAGGTCAGCAGGCCGCCAGCGCGGTCATAGCGGTCATAAACGGTGACCTGAACGCCTTGGCGACGAAGAACATCAGCTGCAGCGAGGCCCGCAGGACCAGCGCCGATGATGCCAACGGATTCGCTACGCTCTGCCGCAGGAACGATCGGTTTAACCCAACCCTGCTCCCACGCGGTGTCAGTGATGTATTTCTCAACCGAGCCAATGGTGACAGTGCCGTGACCGGACTGTTCAATAACGCAGTTACCTTCGCACAGACGGTCTTGCGGGCAGATGCGGCCACAGATTTCTGGGAAGGTGTTTGTTGCTTGGCTGATCTCATATGCTTCTTGCAGACGGCCAGAGGCAGTCATGCGGAGCCAATCAGGGATGTTGTTGTGCAGCGGGCAATGCGCCTGACAATAAGGCACACCACACTGGCTACAACGGCTCGCTTGCTCTTCTGCTTTCGCAGCAGCGAACTCGGAATAAATTTCGTTGAAGTCCTCACGACGAACTTCCGCGCCACGCTTTTCGGGCATGTCACGGCCAACCGTCACGAACTTTAGCATCTTTTCAGTAGCCACAGGCATCCCTCCGCAGTCTTCTCGGATTTGCTGATTAATTCCTCT
>JAYPVO010000103.1:0-2411 GCA_038134645.1 Paracoccaceae bacterium | reverse complement strand
GTGATACTTTTCTTCTGGCAGGATGTGAAAAGCGCGATTTTTGGCGTCCCACGCATGCTAACAGGGCGAATCGATACCGACGGTTCGAAACTGGCGTTCCTTTTGATGATCGCAACGATCCCCGTCGTCATCATCGGCCTGATCCTCAAAGTGACAGGGCTTGCCGATCAAATGCGGTCCATCACCGTGATCGGTTGGTCGATGCTGCTGTTTGGCGTCGTGCTCTATTATTACGACCAAATCGGCTCTGAAGAGAAAACCATTCAGGACTGGACCTTGGCTGAGGCGATCAAGCTCGGTCTTTGGCAAGCCGTGGCACTGATCCCTGGCACCTCGCGCTCTGGCATCACGATCACTGGGGCCCGCAAGATGGGCTATAACCGCAAAGACGGTGCTCGCATCTCCATGCTCATGTCGATCCCCACCATTATCGCGTCCGGTGTCCTTCTTGGTGCTGATGTGATCGGTCAGGCAAATTGGGAGCTGCTCAAACTCGCAGGGATCGGTGCCCTATTTGCATTTGGCGCAGCGATGCTCGCGCTTTCACTCATGATGAAATTACTGAACACCATCAGCTTTACGCCCTACGTTATTTACCGCGTGATCCTCGGCGTGATCCTCATCGCAATCGCCTATACGTAAAAAGGCGCACCAGTGGCGCGCCTTCTTAAAATCCAAAAGAACCTGAAATGCTTAGCCGTGTTTCAGGTTTTTTGCTGAGTCCTTGATCGCGTCATACTGACCCGACGGACGGAAGCGCCAGAGGTAGTCAGGTAGAACCGCTTCCATGTTGGTCGGAACAATGCCCAGCGCCTCAAAACCTTGAGCACCTTCGCTAACGACATTGTCTACACGCAGGTTCTTAACTTGATCCTTGGTGATCGGAGCCTTCACGATACCGAGCGACAACGCCTGACCAATACCGCCAAAGGTCGCGATCAGATTCGCGATGCCAAACGGGACGTTCAGAACCAAACGGCGACGGTGAATGACAGTCAGCATCGTGCCCATCAACTCACGGAAAGTCGCAACAGCAGGTCCGCCCAGTTCATAGGTGCCCGACGCAACTTCGCCCACGACAGCTTTGACCGCTGCCTGAGCCACATCATCCACCCATACAGGCTGGAATTTCGTATCCGCGCCAACGACAGGCAATATCGGACCAAAACGTGTCATGCCCGCGAAACGGTTAAAGAACTCGTCTTCAGAACCGAAAATGATCGACGGGCGCAGGATGATTGCCGACGGGAATGCATCCAGAACCGCAGCTTCACCAGCCGCTTTGGTCTGAGCGTATTCACTGTCCGCATCCGCATCAGCGCCGATCGCAGAGATCTGAACCAACCGTTCAACACCTTTTTCGGCGGCCAGACGTGCAACGCGAGCCGCGCCTTCTGCCTGAATCGATTGGAATGTGTTGCGACCCGACTCAGCCAAGATACCGACGCAGTTCACTACAGCATCCGCGCCGTCCATGACCGCCGCAACGCTCGCGTCATCGCGAATATTGCAGAAAACTGGCTCTACCTGACCTACAGCACCGTAGGGTTTAACAAACAGCGCTTCATTCGGATCGCGGGTCGCGACGCGCACGCGCCACCCCTGCTGAGCCATACGACGTGCAATATAACGACCGACGAAACCCGATCCGCCGTAGATTGTGACAAGCTTGGTCATGGAGCGCCTCTTTCGAAAACTTGGCTTGGTTTACCCCTCGGGCCCTTGGCAGACAAGGCGCAATTGGGGTTTTGCATTTTCTTCATGAAATAGCATTGACAGTGCCACGCCCCGCTCGTAGAAGCCCGCCACCATCTGTGCCCAGATGGCGGAATTGGTAGACGCGCTGGCTTCAGGTGCCAGTGACCGCAAGGTCGTGGAGGTTCGAGTCCTCTTCTGGGCACCATAAAATCTCCTCCGACATTTCAGAGCCCTTAAAATCGCTTCAAACGGCGCTTTTCCGCTGTTTTCTCCCGATAAGTTGCGGTTTTGCCTACCATCACAAGGTTGCGTGAGAGCCACGGCAAGACTAGACCCTTTCCAAAGCCTTAGGCCAAAGACTCTGGATCGAACTGTATGGCGAACTTCCTTTATCAAAATGATCTTCCTGATGGACTCGACCTCGGGAACATGGTCGCGATCGATTGCGAGACGATGGGTCTAAATCCGCATCGTGACCGTCTTTGCCTGATTCAGATGTCTGGTGGCGATGGAAACTGCCACATTGTTCAAGTTGCCTTCGGCCAAACAGAAGCCCCGAACCTATGTAAAATGCTGACCGATCCGAACGTGCTCAAACTGTTCCACTTCGGTCGCTTTGATATCGCAGCTATGTACAAAACCTTTGGTGCGCTCGCTGCTCCAGTCTATTGCACAAAGATTGCTTCAAAACTGGTCCGCACCTTCACCGATCG
>JAYPVO010000102.1:0-7823 GCA_038134645.1 Paracoccaceae bacterium | reverse complement strand
TCCTGAATATACTGGAACCTTAGCTCGGGTTTTTTGCCCATGAGGCGCTCGACCAGATCGCCGGTTTCGCCCGGTTCGTCCTCGTCGATGGTGACGCGGATGAGTTTGCGGGAGGCGGGGTCCATGGTGGTTTCTTTGAGGTCTTTGGCGTCCATTTCGCCCAAGCCTTTAAAGCGGGACACATCCATTTTGCCCTTACCGCCAAGCCCTTTTTCCAGCGCGGCGTTCTTTTCGGCCTCGTCCAGACAGTAGACGCGTTTCGCCCCTTGGGTGACGCGGAACAGCGGCGGGCAGGCGAGGTAGAGGTGCCCGTGGTCGATCATCGGGCGCATCTGCGTAAAGAAGAACGTCATGAGGAGCGAGGCAATGTGCGCCCCGTCCACGTCCGCATCGGTCATGATGATGACCTTGTCGTAGCGCAGATCGTCGACGTTGAATTTCGTGCCGAGCCCAACGCCAAGAGCTTGGGTCAGGTCGCTGATCTCTTGGTTCGTGCCAAGCTTGTTCGACGCGGCGCCAAGGACGTTCAGGATTTTACCACGCAGCGGCAGGAGGGCTTGGGTCTTGCGATCCCGCGCCATTTTCGCAGAGCCACCCGCAGAGTCACCTTCCACGATGAACAGCTCGGTGCCCTCGCGGTTGGTGGCGGAACAGTCCACCAGTTTCCCCGGCAGGCGGAGTTTCTTGGTCGCGGTTTTGCGCTGGGTCTCTTTTTCCTGACGGCGGCGCAGACGCTCTTCGGCGCGCAGCACAAGGAAATCAAGGATCGCGCCCGCCGATTTGGTATCGGCAGCGAGCCAGTTGTCAAAGTGGTCGCGGACAGAGTTTTCCACCCATTTCGCGGCTTCCTCGGTCGAGAGGCGGTCTTTGGTCTGGCCGACGAAAGAGGGCTCGCGGATAAAGATCGACAAGAGCGCACAGCCGCCCGTGATCAGGTCCTCGCGGGTGATCTGCGCGGCCTTTTTGTTGCTGACCAGTTCACCGTAGGCGCGGATGCCCTTGAGGATCGCAGCCCAGAACCCCGTTTCATGGGTGCCGCCTTCGGGCGTGGGAACGGTGTTGGTGTAGGAATGGATGTAGCCATCGCGCGACGGCGTCCAGTTGATCGCCCATTCGACCGACCCCGGCACGCCGAATTTGTCCTCAAAGCTGACTTTGCCAGAGAATGGTTTTTCGGAATAGGTGCTGACCCCTTCGAGCGATTCATTGAGGAAGTCCGACAGGCCGTTCGGGAAACGGAACGTGGCCTCGGTCGGGGTTTCCCCGTCATCGATTTCAGATTTCCAACGGATTTCAACGCCCGAGAACAGGTAGGCCTTGGACCGCGCCATTTTGAACAGGCGGGCAGGTTTCAGTTTCTGCGAGCCAAAGATGTCAGGGTCTGCGTGGAACGTCACAGTCGTGCCGCGACGGTTCGGAGCCGCGCCGATTTTCTCGATCGGGCCAAGTGGCACCCCGCGCGAGAATTTCTGTTCGTAGAGTTCTTTGTTCCGCGCGACCTGCACGATCATCGAATCCGACAGCGCGTTCACGACCGACGAGCCCACGCCGTTCAGACCGCCAGAGGTCGAATAGGCCTTGTTCGAGAATTTACCGCCTGCGTGCAGAACGGTCAGGATGACCTCGAGCGCGGATTTCCCTGGAAATTTCGGGTGGGGGTCGACAGGCATCCCGCGACCGTTATCGCGCACCGAAATTGAGTAGTCCGCGTGCAGTTCGACCTCAATCCGATTGGCGTGACCTGCAACGGCTTCGTCCATAGAGTTGTCGAGGATTTCCGCGACCATGTGGTGCAGCGCCCGTTCGTCCGTGCCGCCAATATACATGCCCGGACGTTTGCGGACAGGTTCGAGCCCTTCGAGGACTTCAATAGAGGATGCGTCGTAATCGGTCGGCTCTGCGCCGGAGAGAAGGTCGTCGGCCATATCGCTGCTCTTTGCTTTGTTGCCGCATATAGTGGCCTAACAGAGGCGGAGGGGCAATCTCTGGTTTTGTTTTATCCACATGATGATCGAAATGACCGCCCGATACGTTTGGTTGGAAACTCGACTGCGCGGTGGCGCGACCCCTCAGGCGCTTCCTTAACTGCGTTTCGCGAGGCGAGCGGCGTAGCCTAATAGGGCTGCCATCACTGGTGTTTGCGGGTCGCGATCAGGTGCAATTAATCCGATGCTATGGCTCCGCTCTGGCGCGGAGAGTGGCACGGCGATCAGGTCTTTGCCTGTGGTGAGGAACGCTGCAATCCGTAGGGGCAGGATCGTCACCCATTGGCCTGTTTCCACGTGGCCAACCAAAACCAAGGTCGAGTTGCTTTCGACTGTGGGGGTCGGGGTGATCCCCGCTGCTGCGAGGTTTTGGTTAATGATCCGACGGTTCTGCATATCGGGTGTCAGCAGGCACAGGGGGGCATCCGCCAAGTCAGACCATTCCATCTTTGTTCGTTTGGCAAACTCCGATCCCCTGTGACAGATGACGGCGTAGTCTTCTTCATACAGAGGAACCGTCGTCACGCGGCCCAGAGGTTCGTTGTCGAGGTAGGTAATCCCGCCGTCGATCTGCAATCCCTCAAGCATGTCGAGGATTTCAATCGACGACCGCGACAGGATCGTAAACCGTACGTTGGTGTGCTCTTTGGAAAAGGCAGATGTCAGGTCAGCGACCATCGGCAGCGCTGTCGGGATCACCGCCAGACGGATGTCGCCAGACAGACCCTCACGAGCTGCGCGCATCTCTTGTTTCATGACGCGCACATCGCCCACGATTTGACGCGCCCAATCCAGCACGCGCGCGCCTTCGGGGGTCAGGCCACCGTAGCGCGACCCGCGATAAACCAGCTGGACGCCCAATTGGTTTTCGAGCTGCTTGATCCCCGCTGAGAGCGTCGGCTGTGTGATCCCCAAACTCTCTGACGCGCGTCCAAAGTGTTCCTCGCGGGCGAGGGCGATGAACATTTCCAATTTGTCGATCATGCGCAGGCCACCGAAAGCAAAAGATCCCCAAGGGGTTTGAAGTCATTTAGCCCGTCCATGATCCGATCGCAAAGGGGACCAGTGCCACCCAAGGGTCGGGTCGCAATCACCGATTTGTGGCGCAAGAGGTCTGCGTTGGGGTGATCGGGCGCATAGCCACGCGGCACCCGCACCAGTTCGGGATCGCGCAAGGTAAAGCCCGCCGTTTTCACCCCATCCACGATCCGCGCCACCCGCGGGGCATCCAGATCAACGAATTTGCGCCAATCGTCGAGAACGTCTTTCTCCATCGCCATCATCCCGCCGCCGATCCGCACTTGATCCGGTTCGATGCCAAAGAAATAGGCCACGGGCTGGCGTCCCTCGTTCACTTGCCAGAGCACATGCAGGTGGGTCTTGTAAGGCGTCTTATCCTTAGAGAACCGCGTGTCGCGATGCGGGCGAAACAGTTTGGTGGTGACGGGATCGCCCAAAAGGTCGCTCAGTCGGGGCGCAATCTCATCAAGCAGAGCAAGCGCGGTTGGTTTGATCTCTTTGTCATAGGTGGCGCGATTTGCGTCCCACCACTCTTTCGCATTGTTCGCAGCCAGCGCCCGATAAAACGGTTGGGCAGTCTCAATAAATGTCTCGAAATTCATAGCAGCCCCAATAGCGTTTGCGGTGATCATGGGCTGCGGCGCGAAGGGTGTCTACTGCCAAACGGAATTTGATCATATGGACGAAAATTGCAACTTGCCGTAATGCTGGTCCAATGAATCACACGCGTCCCACCCTTCGTCAGGATATCCTGCCCCTGATCCGCCTCGGCATGCCCTTGGTCGGCAGCAGCATTGCGGCCTTTGCCATCCACATGACGGACACGATCATGCTGGGGTGGTATGATGTGACCGCGCTTGCGGCGGTGACCTTGGGATCATCGTGGTGGTTTATCCTCTATATTTTCGGGGCAGGGTTCGGCTTTGCCGTGATGCCTCTGGTCGCTGCGGCCGCTGCAAAAGGTGACGATACGCGCGCCCGTCGTGTAACCCGTATGGCGTTCTGGCTGAGCCTTGCGTTCTTTGCCGTTGTGCTGCCACTCTTGTGGTGGTCTGGGACTATTTTCCTGTGGATGGGACAACAGGTTGTCATCGCTGGAGAGGCGCAGAAATACTTGCGTATCGCGGGCTTTGGCATCGCGCCGGGACTGCTGGTTGTGGTGCTGCGGTCCTATTTGTCGGCGCAGCACATGACGGCGATTTTGCTGTGGGTGACCTTGGGCGGTGTCGTCTTTAACGCGGGTGTGAATTACATCCTGATCTTCGGTAACTTTGGCGCGCCAGAGTTGGGTATTCGCGGGGCGGCGATGGCCTCTGTTCTGATCCAGACGATCACTTTGCTGGTCCTCGCGGTCTATTCGAACCTCAAACTGCCAGAGATCAAGCTGTTCCAGCGCATCTGGAAACCCGATGGCGAAGCCCTATCCCAAGTCTTTCGTATGGGCGTGCCGATTGGCCTGACCTCGCTTGCAGAAAGCGGTCTGTTCTCAGCCAGTGCTGTGATGATGGGCTGGATTGGGGAATTGGAACTGGCGGCCCACGGGATCGCGCTACAACTCGCCGCACTCGCGTTCATGTTCCACGTCGGCATGAGCCAAGCCTCTACCATCCGCGCGGGTGGCGATTATGGCCGCAATGATGAAGTGGGTCTGCGCCGCACGGCTTGGGCTTCTTTGATCGTCGGGCTGAGCTTTGGTGTCATCGTTGTCAGCACCTTCACCACGATCCCAGAGGTTCTTGTCGGTCTCTTTGTCGATCCGTTAGAGCCTCAGCGCCTCGCCCTGATCACCATCGCCGCGAAGCTTCTGATGTTTGCGGCCCTGTTCCAATTCGTTGACGCAGGGCAGATCATCGCCTTGTCTCTCTTGCGCGGCGTGCAGGATACGGCGGTGCCAATGTGGCTGGCGACGATCAGCTATTGGCTGATCGGTCTGCCTGCTGGCTACGTTCTGGCGTTTGTCTTGGGCTTGAACGAGGTTGGCCTGTGGCTCGGCCTTTGTATCGGCCTCGGCATGGCGGCACTGACGCTGATGTGGCGGTTCTGGGCGCGGTCGGTCAGGATCGGCTGATCAATCGTCGTCCGAGGTGTCCTCGCGACCTTTCATCAAACGGTCGGCTTTCTTGCGGATCAGAACCGTGCGCAGATCATGCATCGCCATCAAAAGCGCGTCTGTGACGTCTTCCAACTGATCATCGGTCGCTTTGGTCTGCGCCCAATGGGTCGTCAAATTCATGTAGTCCACGGCGCGGTGAATGTCGTCGATGTCCCGCGCTGCCAAAAGGGCGATGCGCGCTTCCATCCAGTCCTTAATCACCTTCACGTCTTCGGGGCTCAGCTCCCGTGCGCCCTGAGCCTTAATCTCGCCATTGCGGATATTCGCAACGGCGATCTGGTCCATCTCGATACGGCGCTGACGGTTTTCGGTATCCACTTTGAACACGGCCGCGCCATTGTCGCGCACGCGAAAGTAATACTCGGGTAATTCAGAACTCATAGTCGCTTACCTTAGGCCCTCGCAGAACTGTTGAATGCGCGTGCAGGCCTTTGCCAAGGCCTCGTCCGAGGTAGCGTAACTGATGCGGAAATTGGGTGAAAGCCCAAAGGCCGACCCGAAGACAACCGCAACGCCCGTCTCTTCCAACAATGCGGTCGCAAAGGCTTCGTCCGTGTCGATCAGCGTGCCCGCCGCGCTGGTTTTCCCAATGCAGGCAGAGATGTCGGGGTAGACATAAAACGCACCTTCGGGCGTCGGGCAGTTCACACCCTTCGCATCGTTGAGCATGCCCACGACCAGATCACGGCGACGTTGGAACAGGGCCTTGTTGTCCTCGATATAGCCTTGCGGACCGTTGAGCGCCTCAACCGCCGCCCATTGGCTGATCGAACAGGGGTTCGAGGTGGATTGCGACTGAACCTTACGCATGCCCTTGATCAGTTCCTCTGGACCAGCGGCATAGCCAATCCGCCAGCCGGTCATTGCATAGGCCTTGGACACACCGTTCACGGTCAGCGTGCGGTCATAAAGACCCGGTTCGACCTGCGCAGGGGTGCAGAATTTGAAATCGTCAAAGACAAGGTGTTCATACATGTCATCGGTCATCACCCAGACATGCGGGTGGCGCATCAGAACGTCCGTCAGTGCCTTTAGCTCGTCCCACGAATAACCCGCGCCCGACGGGTTCGATGGCGAGTTAAAGAGGAACCATTTGGTCTTTGGCGTGATCGCGGCCTCTAGCTGTTCGGCGGTCAATTTAAACTGGTTTTCGAGGCTACATTCGACAATCACAGGCGTGCCACCGCCCAAGAGCACCATGTCAGGATAGGACACCCAGTAGGGCGCAGGAATGATCACCTCGTCGCCCGCGTTCAGGGTCGCCATGAACGCGTTATAAAGCACCTGCTTGCCACCTGTGCCAACAGTCACCTGAGCGGGCTCATAGGACAGGCCGTTTTCGCGGCGGAACTTATCGCAGATCGCTTGCTTTAGCTCTGGGATGCCATCGACAGCCGTGTATTTCGTCTTGCCCGCGTTGATCGCGGCAATCGCGGCGTCTTTGATGTTCTGCGGCGTGTCAAAGTCCGGTTCACCTGCGGACAGACCGATCACATCGCGCCCCGCGGCCTTTAATTCTTGCGCCTTGGTCGTCATCGCGATCGTCGGCGAAGGTTTTACGCGGGAAAGTGTCGTTGACAGAACGGACATGACGCCTCCGGTGGTCATTTGGGTCTGATGTGTCATAAGATGGCCCCGTAACCCAATCAAGCGGCAAGGAGCGCGGACGGTGGAAACTACAGAATGGTTTAGCGAAGATCAGGCAACTTTTGGTGATCGAGTGGCGGGAGCGCGTGAGGCGGCCCAACTGACCCAAAAACAACTCGCGGCAAAAATCGGGGTCAAACTGACGACCCTGCGCGGTTGGGAGGATGACCTGACCGAACCTCGCGCGAACAAACTCCAGATGCTGGCGGGTTTGCTCGGTGTTTCGATGACCTGGCTCTTGACGGGGCAGGGTGAAGGCCCCACAGAACCAACCGACGAAGAAATTTCGCCCGATGTCTCTGACATTCTGTCGCAAATCCGCGAATTGCGGGTGCAAATGCAGGACAATGTGAAGAAGATGGGCCAACTCGAACGGCGTCTGCGCGCCGCGCTGAAGGAGTAACAATGACTGAACCGCGTGACATTCGGATCAAACGTTTGGCGATGCGCTCGATGCGTCGCGGCATCAAAGAGATGGACCTGATCCTGTCGGATTTCGCAAACCGCGAACTCGCTGACATGTCGGACGCGGACCTCGATCATTACGAGACCTTCATGGAAGAGGCCGATCTCGACCTCTACCAGTGGATCAGTGGCCAGACAGACGCGCCCGATCAGTTCAAAGATCTGGTCGCGCGCATCGCGGCTTCGGCCAAAGGCCTCACGGCGCCGCGCCAATAATATCGGTGGTGACGAAAATTCGTCGCCACCTTTAACCAAATCTTCTGATTCTTACCCCTAGATGGTCCCACTGACCGAAAGAGGAGTAAGAGGCATGAGCCTGATTTCCGAACTCGGGGTCCAGAAGGAAACCTCCGCAATTACGGCGCAGAATGCTGCCTTTATGACGAACTATCTTGAATCCCTGTCGCTGGTCGAACGCCTGCACAGGTTGCTTCTGGATGTGATCAAAGACGAATTTGAACGCTTGGGCGTTCTGGAACTGAACCCTGTTCAGGCGCTCCTTTTGTTTAACGTGGGCGACAACGAGGTGACGGCGGGCGAACTCAAATCGCGCGGCTATTATCAGGGGTCAAACGTCAGCTATAACCTTAAGA
>JAYPVO010000101.1:0-7855 GCA_038134645.1 Paracoccaceae bacterium | reverse complement strand
CCTCAGCGCCGCCGGTGAAGGGGGTTCTAAGGTTATCACTAAAAAGCCGCAAGCGGTTTTTTACAGAAAATGCGATTTCTGCGCATTTTTCTTTGAAGGCCCTTATTTATATGGCGCTAAATTACCTATCGAAGGTGAAATTGCCTAAAAAAGCCGACTCTTCACCATTGAATCCGAACAAAATCACCCAGCAAATTAGGTAAGCTCATACATTATATATATATGCTCCTAGAAGCAGCACTGTTTGTTCAGCATTGAATCGGGCCACCTAGACGGCGAAACTCACAAGCAGAATCGCGCCTGTCGGTGGCGGACACCCTCTTTCGCATAGAGCGCTTCGCCCCTATAAAGCGGTCGGCCCTGCAGAGACTCGCTTGGCTTTATGAATTTAATTACGGGAAGACGGCATATGGCTAGTTTCGGAGGTTTGTTTTCGTCGGATATGGCCATTGACCTCGGCACGGCGAACACTCTTGTTTATGTAAAAGGTAAAGGCATTGTCCTGTCGGAACCTTCGGTGGTTGCCTATCACGTCAAAGATGGCGTGAAAAAAGTGCTCGCAGTTGGTGAAGATGCCAAACTCATGCTGGGCCGTACTCCTGGTTCGATCGAAGCGATCCGTCCGATGCGCGATGGTGTTATTGCTGACTTCGACACTGCAGAAGAAATGATCAAACATTTCATCCGCAAAGTTCACAAGCGCACCACCTTCTCGAAGCCGAAGATCATTGTCTGTGTTCCCCACGGTGCGACACCCGTTGAGAAGCGCGCGATCCGTCAATCGGTTCTCTCGGCTGGCGCACGCCGCGCTGGTCTGATCGCAGAGCCTATTGCTGCGGCTATTGGTGCGGGCATGCCGATCACTGATCCGACTGGTAACATGGTCGTCGACATCGGCGGCGGCACCACCGAGGTTGCGGTTCTGTCCTTGGGTGACATCGTTTACGCTCGCTCGGTCCGTGTCGGCGGTGACCGCATGGACGAAGCGATCATCAACTACCTGCGTCGCCAGCATAACCTCTTGATCGGTGAAGCGACGGCAGAACGCATCAAGACTTCGATCGGCACCGCACGTATGCCTGACGACGGTCGCGGCACCTCGATGCATATTCGCGGTCGTGACCTCCTGAACGGTGTTCCGAAAGAAACCGAGATCAGCCAAGCGCAGGTTGCAGAGGCTCTTGCTGAACCCGTTCAGCAAATCACCGAAGCTGTGATGACCGCACTCGAAGCCACACCCCCAGATCTGGCTGCGGATATTGTGGACCGTGGTGTGATGCTCACTGGTGGTGGCGCACTTTTGGGCCAGTTGGACCTCGCGCTGCGCGAACAAACTGGTCTCGCCATCTCGGTCGCTGATGAATCGCTGAACTGCGTGGCATTGGGTACTGGCAAGGCGCTGGAGTACGAAAAACAACTCCGCCACGTGATCGACTACGACAGCTAAGCCGTGGCACGGGAGAACCAGCGCGAAGATACCTATTCAGCTCCGCTTCGGCGGCTGTTGGTGGCCGTGCTGGTTATCCTGTTTCTGGCGATCTTTTTGGTCTGGCGGATTGATAGTCCGCGTGTAGAGCGGTTCCGCTCTGCCGTGCTCGACCGAGTTATTCCTCCAATGGACTGGGTGATGACACCCGTCACTGGATTGACCCGCATCGTATCGGATTTCCAATCCTATCAACGCCTTGTTGAACAGAACGCTGACTTACGTCGCGAACTCCAGCAGATGAAAGCATGGCGCGAAGCGGCGCTACAGCTCGAACAAGAGAACGCAAAGCTGTTGGATTTGAACAATGTCCAACTCGACCCGCAACTCACCTACATTACGGGTATCGTCTTGGCAGATAGCGGTTCGCCGTTCCGTCAATCGGTGCTGTTGAACGTAGGGGCGCGGGACGGGATCACCGACGGTTGGGCGGTGATGGATGGGATCGGGCTCGTTGGGCGCATCTCGGGCGTGGGCCAAGAAACCGCGCGCGTCCTGTTGCTGACCGATACATCCAGCCGCGTTCCGATCATCATCCAAGGCTCCGGCCAGCGGGCGATCCTGATGGGCGACAATACCCGCAACCCGCCGATTGAATTCCTCGAGTCCCCAGATCAATTACGCCCCGGCGATCGCGTCGTATCCTCTGGGGATGGCGGCGTTTTCCCCGCGGACCTGTTGATCGGGCAAGTCGCACTCGGCACAGACAATCGCCTGCGGGTGCGACTATCGGCTGACTACGAACGGCTAGAGTTCCTGCGCGTCTTACGGAGCCAACCGCGCGAACGCATTGATGATCCGGGCAACCTCCTCGCCCCCGATACGGTTGAGGCTGTCACTCCCGAAGCTACGGAAGCACCTTCCGATGGCTGAGGTTCAGGCAACGCGACGCTGGGCGGGTCGCGCCCTATTTGTTGGCCTGTCCTTCACGTTTCTTTTTGCCCAGATACTCCCGCTGAACATGGTCCCTGACCGCATCGCAGCGCCCGATATTCTAGTGGCATTCACCTTGGCTTGGGTGATCCGCAGGCCTGACCTAACACCAGTGGCCCTGATCGCACTCGTGCACTTTAGCGCGGATATTCTGCTTGATCGTCCCCCTGGGCTATGGGCGGCGCTCATTGTCATCAGCACCGAGATCTTGCGCAATCGCGCCTCTGATCTGCGTGCCTTGGCATTTCCATTTGAATGGCTCTTGGTCACGGGAACGCTCGTCGGACTGTTCATTTCCTATCGCGTAATTTTGACCATCTTGGTCTTGCAGCAGGCACCTTTGATGCTGACACTTACCCAACTGACCATCACAATCTTGGTTTACCCGCTTGTGGTGCTCTTATCCTACCTTGCCTTTGGGGTCAGTCGCCCCGCCATGGGCGAGGTTGACGATCTGGGGAGACGCCTGTGAAACGCCCGCCAAAGGATACCGCACAAAGCCAGCGGGGCATTGGCCGCCGCACTTTGGTCGTGGGTGGTTTGCAACTCGCGACCGCTGGCCTTTTGGCGTTACGCCTGCGGTCCATGCAGGTCGAACAGGCCGAGACGTTCCGACTTCTGGCCGACGAAAACCGCATTAACATCAAACTCTTACCTCCAGCTCGCGGTTTGATTTATGACCGCAATGGAGTGTTGCTCGCGGGGAACGAACAGAACTATCGCATCACCATGACGCGCGAAGATGCGGGCGATGTGGAAGAGGTGCTCAACCGTCTCTCTCAGTTGATCCCACTGTCTGAAACGGACCGCGCCGAAGCCCTCAAAGAGATGCGCAACCGCTCTGCCTTTGTGCCCGTTACGATCGCTGACCGCCTCACATGGGATGACATTACCCGCGTAACGGTCAACGCCCCTGCTCTGCCGGGTGTCACGGCTGAAGTCGGCCTCAGCCGTTATTACACGCAAGGTGCGGACCTTGCTCATGTGGTGGGTTATGTTGGTCCCGTCTCTGACTATGACCTAAGCCGTATCGAAAACCCCGACCCGCTATTGCAGATCCCCAAATTCCAGATTGGCAAGACTGGCGTCGAAGCCAAAATGGAAGAAGAGCTACGTGGATCGGCAGGCACGCGTCAGATTGAAGTGAACGCCATTGGCCGTGTCATGCGTGAATTGTCCCGCGAAGAGGGGCAACCGGGTGCTGACCTCCAGCTGACCATCGACAGCGCATTACAAACCTACGTCGAAGCCCGCCTAGAGGGTGAATCCGCTGGCGCCGTGGTGATCGACCTTGAAAACGGTGATCTACGCGCGGTCGTCTCATCGCCGTCGTTCGATCCGAACCTCTTTGTGCGCGGAATCTCTGTGGCCGAATGGAACGCGTTGAACGAAAACCCGTTCCGCCCCCTCGCCGCCAAAGCCGTCCAAGGCACCTACCCGCCCGGATCGACGTTTAAGATGATGACGGCGCTTGCGGCCCTCGAAGATGGCGTGCTCGACCCTGAAGAAACGATCCTATGCCGTGGCTACACTGAAGTGTCAGGCACCCGCTTCCACTGTTGGAAAGGCAGCGGCCACGGGAACGTCAACCTTCACGACAGTCTCAAACAATCTTGCGACTGCTACTACTACGAGGTCGCCCAGCGCGTCGGCATCGACAAGATTTCGGCTATGGCACGGCGGTTTGGTCTCGGCATCCGTCATGACCTCCCCCTATCGGCGGTCGCCGAAGGCCTTGCACCCGATAAAGAATGGAAAACCACTGTTCGCGGCGAAGATTGGCGGATTGGTGACACCGTCAACGCATCTATCGGACAGGGGTATGTGCTCGCATCGCCCTTGCAGTTGGCGATTATGTCGGCGCGTCTCGCGACAGGCCGCAATATCACGCCACGCCTGATCCATACGATCGACGGGGTAGAGACGCCAAAACAAAACGCCGAAGCGATTGGCCTGAACGAAAACAATCTCCGTCGGGTCCGCGCGGCGATGGATGCGGTGGCGAATAACAGTCGCGGAACGGCCTACGGGTCGCGCATCAACGTTTCCGACAAACGCATGGGCGGCAAAACGGGCACCAGTCAGGTGCGTCGCATCACGGCCGAAGAGCGCGCGCGCGGCGTGACGAGCAACGCGGACCTTCCGTGGGAACGGCGGGACCACGCGTTGTTTGTGGGCTTTGCCCCAGTGGATGACCCCAAATACGCCGTTGCCGTTGTAGTCGAACACGGCGGGGGTGGCTCTGCTGCCGCTGCACCAATTGCGCGTGATGTGATGCTTCAGGCCCTCTACGATGGCCCACCGCCACTCGAGGCTTATCCATCCAACGTGAGAAGCCGTATTTCGGAACAGCAACGCGCCATCCAAGAACGCGTCCAGCCGGGTGCCATCCAAGGCAACGATAGGGCCTGACATGAGCTACCTCGAATATAACGTCAAATCGGTTCCGACAGGGTTCAGAAAACTCCTCTTTCTGAATTGGCCGATTATTCTGTTGCTCTGCGCAATCTCTAGCGCGGGCTTCATCATGCTCTATTCGGTTGCTGGTGGGTCCGTAAATCCGTGGTTAGAGCCGCAACTGAAACGCTTTGCCTTGGGCATGGCGGTGATGTTGGGCATCGCGATGATCCCGATCTGGTTTTGGCGCAACGTCTCTGCGGTCGGCTATATCGTTTCGGTCCTGTTGTTAATTGCCGTCGAACTGTTCGGCGAAGTTCGCATGGGCGCCCAGCGCTGGATCAACCTCGGCTTCATGGTTCTTCAGCCGTCGGAATTGGCAAAGATCACCGTCGTGATGTTCCTTGCCTCCTATTACGATTGGCTACCGCTGAACCGTAAGTCCCACCCCCTCTGGGTCCTAATCCCTGTTATGATCATCATGGTGCCCACGGCACTGGTGCTAAAACAGCCTGACCTTGGGACTGCCCTTCTCGTCATGATTGGCGGTGGCACGATCATGTTCCTCGCTGGTGTCCATTGGGCCTATTTCGCAGGCGTGATCGCAAGTGGGGTCGGCCTCATTTGGGCTGTGATGGTGTCGAGAGGGCAATCATGGCAATTGCTGAAAGACTACCAATACCGCCGAATTGAAACCTTCCTTGACCCCGCCAGCGACCCGCTCGGCGCGGGCTATCACATCACGCAAGCAAAAATCGCATTGGGGTCTGGGGGATGGACGGGCCGTGGTTTTATGCAGGGCACACAGTCACGCCTGAACTTCCTTCCTGAAAAGCACACCGACTTTATCTTTACCACCTTGGCCGAAGAGTTTGGCTTTATCGGGGCCACGACACTGTTGGCGCTTTATGTGACCTTGATCATGATCTGCATCATCTCTGCCTTGCAGAACCGTGATCGCTTCGGATCGCTACTGACCTTGGGCATCACCATGACGTTCTTCCTCTATTTTGCGGTGAACATGTCGATGGTTATGGGCATGGCACCGGTCGTGGGTGTACCGTTGCCGATGGTCAGCTATGGCGGCTCGGCCATGCTCGTGCTCTTGGTCGGCTTTGGCCTGATCCAGAGCGCCCACGTCCATAAGGCACGATAATGATCAACGTCCTCTTTTCCGCCCGCCCGCAGCTCTGGGACGTTTACCGCGATCTATTGATAGAGGCCTGTGCGGCCAAGGGTATTGAGATCAACCTCGGCACGGATATTCCTGCCGAACAGGTTGATTACATCATCTTTGCCCCCAACCCGTCGCTGACCGACTTTACGCCCTTCACACGATGCAAAGCTGTGTTGAGCCTCTGGGCAGGTGTTGAGAGCATCGCCCCCAATACGACACTGACCCAACCGCTGTGTCGATTGGTCGATACTGGGCTGACCCAAGGGATGGTCGAGTGGGTGACGGGCCACGTTCTGCGCCACCATCTGGGAATGGATCAGCAAATCAAAAACCAGAACGGTAAATGGGCACCTATGGCACCGCCATTGTCAAAGGATCGGCCCGTCACAATCCTTGGTCTTGGAGAATTAGGTGCGGCTTGTGCTAAGGCATTGGTGCAGCTTGGGTTCCCTGTCACAGGTTGGAGCCGAACACCAAAATCCATCGACGGTGTCCGCTGCCTATCGGGATCACCCATCGAAGCACTCAAGGACGCGCAGATCGCGGTTCTCCTCCTGCCGCTCACGTCGCAAACCGAAAATACCCTGAACGCCGACGCGCTGAACGCGATGGCAAATGGCGCCTATGTGATCAATCCCGGTCGGGGGGCGCTGATTGACGACGACGCGCTTTTGGATGCGCTCAATTCGGGACAGATCGCACATGCCACGCTGGATGTGTTCCGAGTAGAACCGCTCCCCGCGGATCACCCCTACTGGGCGCACCCCAATGTCACGGTCACACCGCATATCGCCAGCGAAACGCGGCCCGAAACGGCGGTCGAGCAAATCGCGGAAAACCTGCGCCGTGCCGAAACAGGCGAGCCGTTGCTTAACCTCGTGGATCGGACCCGCGGTTATTAACGCAGTTTGGGCGGGCGCGCTGGGTCCATACCCGGGTTAGAGCCGGGAATAGCTTGGGGGACTTCGGGCTTCGGCAAGTCGAACCGCAGCCCAACACGCTCCAGTCGCGCGACGAAATCACTGTCGGCAGAAACAAAGGTGACGTCGATCATACCAGCGTCCACCCCTGAAAACGTCAAAGCCTCTGCAACCGCACGAGCGAGAGCAGGCTCCGCACCTTCGATCGCACCAACATAGGTCAGCATATGACCGCGTGCGCCCGTGTCATAGGTCACGCCAGACAGATACGCCGCTTCGGCAAGTCCACCAGCCGTCGCGAGTTTGCGATCCAACCCTGTCACGACGGTTTCAGGCAAACCTTTGGGCGCCGTGATCTCAACAGGACGTGCCTGCGCTTCTTCGGGTGCATTGCCGAGCGTCTCAACCAGCCAATCGATCGCTGGCGGTGGAATAAGGATCGAGGACGGTTGCCCGAGGTTCACACCCATGCCGATGCCCTGCCCGACCAACATCTGCGCAAGACCACGGCCCGACACAGCAGCATAGCTCGCTGCGCGCTCTGCAAAATCAGCCAAACGTTCTTCGCGATCAAAGACGAGAACATATTGAACGTCATCCGCTTCGATCACTTCGGGATTAATATCGTCATCCCCTTCAGGTTCTGACGCCAACAAAAGGAACATTTCGGTGTCGGCAAGGCGTTCGTAAAACCGAAGGCGCGCCGCATCATTGTCAGGCTCCGCATCCATCGCGGCATGTGCGGTATCAAGCTCTGTCATCATGGAACACCTCGTTACTTTGCGGCCCGTGTCGTTTGGTGTGGCCTATTGCGCCACGTGCCCAAGGGCAAGAGTAGGTCGCCTTGATCCAGACAATTTCAACGATAGAAACTAGGCAAACCTGATTTTATCGCCATTATGACCAAAACCGTTGGAAATAACTCTAAATACCGTGCGCAAA